>NZ_CP003984.1:2400000-2700000 GCF_000738435.1 Planktomarina temperata RCA23
GCATAGTTAGGGTTCAGCGTGGTGGCCCGGTCAAGCCATTCCGCAGCTGCGTCAAGGTCATGGGTCAACCATTGCGAACGGCCCATGGTAAAATTGGCAAAAGGATCCAGCGAGTCCAATTCCAACCCTCTTTCGGCATGATGGCGCGCTGCGCGCGCTGCTTCTTTCACATCGGGCCCAAGATGAAGAAACGCCTCAAGAAAACTTGTGAAGGAAAGACCCGCATGCGCGCGCGCAAAATGCGGGTCCAGCATGACTGCCCGTTCGAAGAGGCCCTTTGCCCGTTGATTGTCGGTGGTGGTAAAGCGATAAAGGTGTTGCAGCCCCAGATGATAAATGGTCCAGGCATCTAGCGTCTCGATCGCGGCCATTTGTGCGCTGCGGGCCTCGTTCAGAGGAATGTAAACATCCAGCGCCGTGACAAGACGTGCGACGATGCGGTTGCGAAGATCGTCGATTGCATCAAGCGGAGCCCCAAGCCGATCACCCCAGATCACCTCGTTGGTGCTGGCGTCGGAAAGTTCGAGCGTGACGGCCAGCCCACTTACATTGGCTTCGATGATCCCGGAAAGGACATAGCGGGCACCAAGTGCGGTTGCGACAAGGTCGAGGTCCGGGTCGGGTTTGCGGAACCGGAATGACGACCCACGCGCGATCACCGCCAGCCAGCGAAGACGCGACAACGCCTGAATGATCTCATACGGGATTGCATTCGCAAGGATGGCAAGCTCCGGCGTCATCGCCAATGGTCGAAACGGCAAAATGGCAATCGAGGGCCTTCCTGTTAACCGACTGTTTGGTTCCGGGGTGGCCGTTGCTGCGGCGGCTTGTGCAGGAGCGGTTTCTACAACCTCCGCCACGAAACGAAAGCCTCTTCCATGCACTGTCCGGATTGTCGTCTGATGATGGCCATCGTCGCCCACCGCCAGGCGCGCCGACCTGATGCGGCTCGAAATGCTGGCGTCCGACACACTCTGCCCGTGCCAGACCTTTTCGACGATCTCGTCCTTAGTCACCATTCTGTCGTGATGACGTACAAGGAGACAAATAAGCGCAAGAACCTGCGGCTCCAGCCGCACCAACTCGCTGCCGCAGGATAACTCAAATCGTTCGGGGTCAAGTCGGAAGTCACCAAAAATCCACGCCATAGGAAGTTGTACCGCAAAATTTAAATGTTATGGTACCCTATAAATGCAGCCTTCTAGATGAAATCTTCAGAACTCCTTCAAGCATACCCCGGCGAAAAGCGCGAAATTGGGAAAGTTCAGGGCATTGGGCCTTGCTAATCCGATACTGGGGAGCCGACACATGAACGCCAAGACCATACGCGCAACCAAGGGACGCGGGATGCTGTACAACAGCATTCTGGATACAGTTGGTGATACGCCAGTCGTACGGATCAACAATCTCGCACCGAATGGGGTACGGGTTTACGTAAAAGTAGAATCGTTTAATCCGGCTGCGTCAATCAAGGATCGGCTGGCGTTGAACATCATTGAAGCGGCAGAGCGCGACGGCACCCTGAAGCCTGGGCAAACTGTGGTGGAGGCGACCAGCGGCAACACTGGCATCGGGCTCGCGATGGTTTGCGCGCAAAAAGGCTATCCATTGGTTGTGACAATGGCCGACAGCTTTTCGGTCGAGCGGCGCCGACTGATGCGGATGCTGGGCGCAAAGGTGGTGCTAACCCCGCGCGCGCAGAAAGGTACGGGCATGTACATGAAGGCCGTCGAACTGGCCGAAAAGCATGGCTGGTTTCTGGCCCGCCAGTTTGAAACCTCGGCGAATGCGGACATCCATGAATCCACCACGGCGCGTGAGATCATCGGCGACTTTGCCGGAGACCGGCTCGACTATGTGGTGTCTGGCTATGGCACCGGCGGAACGGTTACCGGGCTTGCGCGTGTCCTACGCAAAGAGCGGCCAGAGACGCGGATCGTCCTGACTGAACCTGCAAACGCTCAACTGGTCGGCAGCGGCATTGCGCAACCGCGCAGCGCGGATGGTGGGCCTGCTGCGGGTCACCCAAGCTTTGAGCCGCATCCGATTCAGGGATGGACACCTGATTTCATTCCGAACGTTTTGCAAGAGTGTCTAGACAGTGGCGGCTATGATGAGTTGATTCCGGTTCCGGGTGCCGACGGCATCGCTTGGGCCAAAAAGTTGGCGCAACGCGAGGGGATTTTGACCGGCATTTCAGGCGGTGCAACTGTCGCTGTGGCGATGGGGATTGCCGAACGTGCAAAGCCCGGGTCGGTGATCCTCGCAATGTTAGCTGATACTGGCGAAAGATACCTGACAACCCCACTTTTTGCCGACATTCCCGAAGACATGGATGCGGATGAGGCTGCGCTGTCGCAATCGACCCCCGGATATCAGATGGGCTGACCCCAGAAAACAAACAGCAATAGGGAGAACAAGATGAGCAAGCAGGGTATCGCTGGCGCAGAAAAAAGCTCGACTCGGGCGATTGGGGCGAGACCCGCGTTCTGGCGCATCGGATGGTCGATGACGCGTTCGATCACAACAAAACCTAAATCAACTTGAATTGGAGAAATAATGCAAAAACTATCTATTATTAGGTTCAAACCTAAGCCTGAATGTTTTGATGAATTTGTCGCTAGTATCACCGCATTTAATGGAAGTAAGCACCGCATTTTCCATCTTATGCAATCAGGAGATGAGCTTCATGCAATTGTGATAAGAAATTCGGAAATACTTACTCAAGATGCGGCTGACGGTGTAAGTTGGCTGGATGGTCAACGGCATCTTCTGCAAGAGTTTGATGCGATCAACCAACACACCATAGCTTTAAGCGGTGACCTAATTCATAGCACCATCGAATAACAGTCTTTGCAGCCTTCCGCTGACTTAATTTTGGTGCCACGAAATGGAGAACTATAATGATCTTTATGATTACAATGACACACGACTATTCAACTTGCCAAACCCATGATCCTGAAAGAGGGCCGCTGTGGAAAAATACGCTCAGAAGTTTACCAGACCACGGGCTTAAGATTCACGCAAATTACGTAAACAGACTTGAGCATAAGGGTTATATGGTTGTTGAAGCAGATAGTTTTGAACAAATTGATGCTGCTTTTGATCCAGTTTTAGAGATGGGTCACTTTGAAGTAACGCCAGTTATGCAGCGTTAACTACGTTGAGCCAACCGAAATGCTCTACTGCTTAAAGCGATACGCCAGCTTATCTTTTTGTTTGCTTATCGTGCTGAGACACAAAATAATTAAGGGATATTAAAATAATGACCTATGCTCGGATAAACACAATCACGTTTGCTTCAGAAGCGGCCGCAGACGAACTTCAAGCTAATTACGCATCGACAGCGCCTGCAGGGTTTCCTGAAGCTCTATTATTAGTTTCAGTAAGAACTGGCCCACTAACTGCTTCGTTAACATCAATTTATGAAGACAAAGCTGCATTTGATCGATCAGCTGAAGAACGCACGAAGCGCATGGCAGCCAATGGACATTTGATGGATGGCGTTATTGTTGAAGAAGGTGAAGTAACATTATTTCACGTAAAATAAGTCTCCAGAATATACTGTTTGCTCTTTTGGCGGATCATGGGTGTCAAAAGAAAATATTGTGAGAGGGGCGTGCTTCTCCGCCGGATAATGCGGTCTAAATTGGACCGACTGAAGAGAAGCAGTGATATTAATATCGAAACAGCCAGTGCCTACTAGTTTAACCCATATTGGAGAAATCGAATGTCAGTAATAAAGCGATTAAACGTCAATAAGTTTACGTCAGAAGAAGATAATGATGCTTTTATTGAAGAATTAAAGAAAATGTGGCTTGCATGGAAAAATCCGTCAATTTCAAATAAGATTTCAGTCGATATAAACAAAGACCGTAATGATCCTACAAGAATGACTGCATTTGTTTCAGCCACAGGTTATGACACAATCGATGCAATGAATGAATGGAGCAAAAATGTGGTCATGCCAGTACGAAATAAATATCAGCATGAAAATATCTTGATTGACGCTGATTTGGTCGCAAATATTTCCAAATAATATTCTGATATATATACAATAAAAATGTTGAGCGACGCGAGAAAGTGGTGAAACTACTCATTGCAAAGATCAAAGTGAGGTTGGCAGCCTATACCAATCCGCTCAATAACAAAAAAGGATTCCCAATGCCCAAAGGATACATACTAAGCGCTCACAGGAGTGAAGCAAACGCAGCCAAAAAAGCTGCATATAATCTTTTGGCAAGAGATGCTCTAAAACTGGCTGGCGGACAGGTAATCGTCATGGCCAAGCCAGGCTCAAATCTATCAGTTCGTGAGAATGGTATCGAGCAAAGCACTGTTATAATTAAGTTCCAGTCATATGAACTAGCGTTAGCGGCCTACGAAAGCCCACAGTACCAGGAAGCACTGGCTGCTTTGGATGGAGGCGCAGACAGGGACGTAAGAATATTCGAGGGTTTATAGTGCTGATAGATATGCCCAGCCAGTTTACGCCTTTAAGTGATCAGTGCTTACACTGTCCGTCGTCAGAGTTTTTGGAACCAATGGCTGCCTAAACTAAGAGAGGGTTTGGCTCATCTGGTTGGTTTCATTATGCGGCGTGCTGTCTGTGATGCAAGCGTCGCGCTTCGAGTGTCTTTCGTTTGATCCTTTCTCGTTGTTTTAGAATGGTCTTATCGCGTCTGAAGTAGACGTCAGACGGTGTGACGTTGTTCAGGCTCTCGTGATAGCGCTGGTGGGGTGCTGTAAGACGAATGAGAACTCGCATCAGATTGTTTGGCTGTCATCAGAGCACGCCTGCTCTTGTATGAGAGTGATCTAATTCGGATTGAGAGGCAGCCTAGTGGATGATAGACTGTTTTTTTGTAGTTTCTTCGCAGTAAAATTTAAGGGTTCAATATGAAACAAAAGAAACTCGAGCAGGTTTTGCAAATCCAGCGTGAGGCCTATTTTTCAGACCCAATTGAGACATATGAAACTCGTATCCAGGCCCTTATCCAATTGAAAAGGATGATTTTGGATAATCAAGACGCTATTTGCAATGCCATTGAACTTGATTTTGGATGTCGACCTAAGGAAGAGACGCAAGTGGCTGAGATATTGATGGTCCTTGCGGAGATCAAAGCGACACTTAAAGAGCTTAAATATTGGATGAAGCCGCAAAGGCGTACTAATAACTGGTTGCTGTTTCCTGGACTTAAGAACAGGGTTATTCCACAGCCATTAGGCGTTGTGGGCATCATCGTGCCTTGGAATTTCCCACTTAATCTGAGTTTGCTTCCCTTAGTATCGGTGTTTGCTGCGGGAAATCGGGCAATGATAAAAATGTCTGAAAACTCGATGCATCTTGCTCAACTTCTTTCGAAAATAACACCGCTTTATTTTCCAAACGATAAGTTGTCTATGATTATTGAAACAGGGGATGTCGGCCCCAGGTTTTCCGCACTTCCTTTTGATCATTTAATTTTTACTGGCTCGACTGATACTGGGCGGAAGGTCATGGAAAACGCTGCTAAAAACCTCACACCAGTTACTCTAGAGTTGGGTGGTAAGTGTCCAGCTATTATTACTGAGAATTTTCCTCTCAAAAAAGCTGTTGAGCGCATTTTATATGTGAAACAGTTCAATGCTGGGCAGATTTGTACCTCGGTAGATTATGTCTTTGTTCCGCAATCTCACTTAGAGCGGTTTGTTGATATGGCAAAGACTATAGCTCCACATTTGGTGCCCGATATTACGTCTGTAGGTTATACATCAATAATTAATGATCAGGCTTATTCGCGAATTGTAGATACTGTTGCAGAAGCTGAGGCTGCTGGCTGTCGGATTGTGGCTTTGAGTGATCAGTTTCCAGACGCAGCAATACGCAAATATCCCCTTACATTAATTATTGACCCTCCGGTGCGAGGCTTGGCAATTGAAGAACGTGAAATATTTGGCCCGCTTTTGTTGGTAAGAACTTATTCAGATAAACAGCAGGTTATTAAATATATTCAGCCAAAACCATGGCCCCTGGCGATCTACCCTTTTACTAAAGACATATCGCTGGCTGACTTCTATATTGATCAATTAATGTCTGGCGGTGTGACCGTGAATGATGCTTTGATACATGTTGCTCAGCATGACTTACCATTTGGTGGTGTAGGTGCAAGCGGCATGGGGCACTATCATGGCCATGAAGGGTTTTTGACGTTTTCAAAACTACGCCCAGTTTCTTATCAAAGTCGATTTTCTCTAGTTCGTCTATTTTATCCACCATACTCTTCAAGTTTTAGACGATTATTTCGACTGCTCATGCGGTTTTTTAACTAGGTAAAATGGTCCTCTCATACGAATGAGAACTCGCATCAGATTGCTGGCGCCGCCTGAACCTATGCGCTCATTAATTGGCGCTACTCAGCGAGAGAAGTAGCTTGGTTGATTTTATATCAACCGTTTCAACTCAAACTAAAAGATCCTCCAAACTTGCCTTGAATTGCTCCATAAAATCCAATGTTATCATCGAAGCAGTTTGATGCGTTGGACGCACCAGAGATAATTGGTGAGGAATATTGGGGGTAAATGGCCGAAAATTCAGTTGACCATGATATGTTCTCGCATCAAGCTCACTGACAATTGAAACGCCCACGTTACGGGCGACTAACTCACAAGCTCCTGTGAACTGACGGGTCTCAACGGTATGCTTGGGTCTAACTGAATAGTTACGAAAAACTTCATTTAGCGCTTGGAAGAAGTAACTATCACGGCGCGCGTGTATCAGACGCTCATTATCAAGTTCTTTGGGTGTTATTGTGGAGAGCTCAGAGAACCTATGGGATAGCGGAAAAATGCAGACAGTACGAATGTCCATAGTGATGCTTTCAATGGCCGGGTGGCCGGTAAATGCATCGGTAATCCCACAATCGTATTGCTCGCCGATTATCCATTCCAAGATCCTCTCAGGGCGATCAGGTTCAATTGTTATTGTCACGTCAGGCCGTTTTTCTAAAAAGCTAGCTACAACATTCGGCAAATGGCTTGTCGCAAATCCTGGAAGGCAAGCAACCCTTAGGTGACCAGCCCGCCGCGCGGTGAGATCTCTCGAGGTGTGTTGAATTTGATCCATTAACTCGATCACCCGGCTAATATCAGGTAGGATGTAACGCGTTTCTTTCGAAGGTATAAGCAAGCCATCCTTTCGATCAAATAGAGAAAATCCAAATAATTCAGTTAGATCTGAAATTACTCTGCTGACCGCAGGCTGTGAAATCCCAAGGCTTTGCGCAGCAAGTGTCATGCTGCCATAATCTGCGACACTTTTTAATACCTTGAGCTGTCTAAATTTAGCTGCCGATGCCATAAAAAAATCCTCCGATGTAACGAAAGCATTATAACCATAGGTTATGAATTTCCAGTTTAATTTCTGTTGATTTATAAGAAAGTCTTGCTAGCCTAAATTAACCGATGTCGAGTCGGGAGCACTTCTTGGGAGGAAACAATGAAAAAAATATCGATCGGCGCACTCGCCTTCAGCTCAACGCTTTTGTCGCCAATTGCTGCCTATGCAGAGACTGAAGTACATTTTTGGCATGCCTTCACTGGTCGCCTGGGTGAACTGGTTGCAGCACAAGTTGAAGACTTCAATGCAAGCCAAGACAATTACACTGTGGTTCAATCCCACAAAGGCAATTATTCAGAAACTTTAAACGCAGGCATCGCCGCATTCCGCGCCGGTGAGCAACCGCAGATCTTGATGGTGTTTGAAGTTGGAACGGCCACAATGATGGCTGCAAAAGGCGCAACACGCCCTGTTTACGAAGTCATGGCCGCGAGTGGTGCAGAATTTGATCAAGATGCCTACATTGGCGCGGTGAAGGGCTACTACACCTCAACTGACGGTGATATGTTGTCATTGCCGTTCAACGCATCTACGCCAGTTCTTTGGGTCAACCGTGACGCATTTAAAGCCGCCGGTGTGGACCCCGACACAGACCTCTCTACTTGGCAAAACGTAGATAAAACACTGACCGCTCTTCAAGCTGGCGGCTCAGACTGTCCTTTGGTCACTGCATGGCAGAGCTGGATCCATCTTGAAAATTTCTCAGCATATCACGATGTTCCATTTGCATCTAAAGACAACGGCTTCTCTGGACTGGATACTGAACTGCAAGTCAACGGAGACGCACAAATTGCCCATCTCACTGCAATGGGCCAATGGGCCAAAGATGGCAAATTTATTTATACGGGCCGTCGTAACGAAGGGGGCGCAAATTTCCGCGCCGGTGAATGTGCTCTGTTTACAGAAAGCTCCGCTGGCTACGCCGGGATAAAATCAGAAGCTAAATTTGCATTTGACGTCCGTCCACTTCCATATTGGGAAGGTGTTGGCAACGCTCCTCAAAACACCATTATCGGTGGTGCATCTTTGTGGGTCATGGAGGGTCATGAAGAGGAAGAATACAAAGGCGCAGGTGAATTCCTGAGCTACTTATCATCGTCAGATGTACAAGCCAAATGGCATCAAGACACCGGCTATTTACCGATCACTGCTGAAGCGAGCGCTGCAACCAAAGCGTCTGGTTTCTATGAAGAGAACGTCGGAACTGAAGTTGCAGTTATCCAAATGACCGCTAAAGCACCTACAGCAAATTCAAATGGTTTGCGGCTGGGATCATTTGACCAAATTCGCGGCATCATTGACGAAGAGCTCGAAGCGATCTGGGCTGGTGACAAATCAGCAAAAGACGCAATGGATAGCGTTGTTAAACGTGGCAACCCTCTTCTGCGCCGTTTTGAACAGGCAAACCGCTAAAACATACGGTTAAAACTACGCTCACCGGGCGAGCAACTCTGCTCGTTCGGTGAACAGCCAAACAAGCAGGAAATTATGGAAAAACGCGTGTTTTTTAAGGGGTGGCTATTGCCGTTGCTACTTATTGCGCCCCAAATTCTTGTATCAGCAGTCTTCTTCTTCTACCCGGCTGGACAAGCTGTTTGGCAATCACTATTCATCCCAGATCCATTTGGATTATCTATGCAATATGTGGGATTAGGGAATTTTAAATACCTCCTGTCTGACCCGTATTACCGGGCCTCTTTCTTTACCACAGGATTATTCTCTATCTTAGTCACTTTGGTTTCGATGATCCCGGCCCTGTTTCTGGCAATTGTCGCTGATCGTTTAATCAAAGGCGCTGGGACCTATCGGACGATGCTTATTTGGCCCTACGCCGTCGCTCCGGCCATCGCGGGCGTTCTTTGGTTGTTCATGTTTAATACTCGCGTTGGCGTTGTATCTTGGTACCTCGGGAACTTGGGGTATGATTGGAACCATGTTTTAAATGGGAGCGAAGCGATGGGTTTGGTGGTTGTTAGTTCCGCCTGGGGACGAATTAGTTATAATTTTCTGTTCTTCTTTGCAGCTCTGCAATCTGTTCCAAAATCCATTATCGAGGCGGCTGCGATCGACGGAGCACGGTTTTGGAGACGTTTCTGGACCATCGTCTTACCTTTACTGTCACCAACGACCTTTTTCTTATTGGTCGTAAATGTGGTTTATGCATTCTTTGAAACTTTTGGGGTGATCCACACCATCACGTCCGGTGGGCCACAGCAATCTACAACAATCCTCGTTTACAAAGTTTTTGCAGATGGTTTTGTCGGGCAAGATTTGGGTTCATCTGCCGCACAATCTGTCATCCTATTAGTCGTCGTCGGCGCACTAACTGTTTTCCAATTTAAATACATAGAACGGAGGGTACACTATTGACCCTGCCAACATCTAAACCTCAAAAAAACCCTGTCGCAGGGATGGTCGAAAAGCGTGGACTTGGAATTTGGCTCAGCCATGCAATCATGATACTGGGCGTTTTAATAGTTTTTTTTCCCATCTGGCTCGCCTTTGTTGCCTCCACGGTCACACAGCCAGAAATTGTTAGCCCTCCAATGCCACTATTGCCAGGCGATCAATTTTTTATAAATTATAAGAAAGCTTTATTGGCTGGCGTAAATGTACCTGTAGGCACAATGCTGACCAACAGCCTCGTTATGGCAATTGGCATAGCCGTCGGCAAAATTATCATTTCTTTGTTGTCCGCCTTTGCCATTGTCTACTTTCGGTTCCCCGGAAAAAAAATCTTCTTTTGGTTGATCTTCATTACGCTGATGTTGCCGGTAGAAGTACGCATTGTCCCAACCTATGAAATAATTGCTGGTTTTGGTATGCTGAACAGCTATGGCGGCCTAATCTTTCCACTGATCGCATCTGCAACTGCTACCTTCTTATTCCGGCAATTTTTCATGACAGTCCCAGATGAGTTGGCAGAGGCAGCACGTGTAGATGGTGCGAAACCGTTACGTTTTTTCTGGGACATCTTGATGCCAATGAGCCGCACGAACATCGCAGCCCTTTTTGTAATCCTCTTTATCTACGGCTGGAACCAATATCTCTGGCCATTACTCATCACGACAGACCCTGAAATGAACACCATAGTGATGGGTATAAAGCAGATGTTCCCTTCCGGAGATGACGTTGCAGACTGGCCTGTCATTATGGCCACCTCAATTCTAGCAATGATCCCACCAGTTATCGTAGTCATTTCAATGCAAAAACTCTTTATCCGCGGGCTCGTGGACAGCGAAAAGTAGGACCGACATGGCAAATGTAGACTTGAAAAACGTAAAAAAGCACTTTGGTACGGTAGAGGTAATCCATGGCGTCAGTACAAAAATCAAAGATGGTGAGTTCATTGTAATCGTCGGGCCGTCTGGTTGTGGAAAATCAACGCTGCTTCGTATGGTGGCTGGGTTAGAGAATGTGTCTGAAGGCGAAATCAGTATTGGTGGAAAAGTCGTAAACGATGTTGAGCCAATGGACCGCGATATAGCAATGGTGTTCCAAAACTACGCGCTGTATCCACATATGAGTGTGCGCCAAAATATGGGCTATGGCTTAAAAATTGCCAAAGTACCAAAAGCAATAATTGACGAAAAAGTGAAGACCGCCGCTCAACTTCTGCAGCTTGACAGTTACCTCGATCGTCGGCCACGTGATTTATCTGGAGGTCAACGCCAACGTGTCGCCATGGGCCGTGCCATTGTGCGTGAACCTGCAGTGTTTCTCTTTGATGAGCCCTTATCAAATCTTGATGCAAAACTGCGCGTACAAATGCGCCTTGAAATCCGTGAATTACAGAATCGGCTCGGAATAACGGCACTCTATGTGACCCATGATCAAGTTGAGGCCATGACGATGGCCGATCGCATGATTGTTATGAACAGTGGGAAAGTTGAGCAAATCGGGACACCACTTGAGGTCTATGAAACTCCTCAAACTCTTTTTGCCGCACAGTTTATTGGCAGCCCGTCGATGAACACATTTACAACAATTGTTGAAAATAGCGTCATCTCAGTGGCTGGAAAATCCATCCCAGTGGAAACATCCGCAAAAGGAGAGGTTACTATAGGAATAAGACCTGAACATGTAATTGCCGATGAAACTGGGCCAATGTCTATTACTGTACGCATGGGCGAACCATTGGGTGCAAACACCCTGCTCCATGGGCAACTTACTGGCACCGAAACCGCTTTCACGGCCAGTCTGCCCGGTGTGCACCACGCGACGCCGGGCCAGGTGGTTCGATTTTTTGCTCATCCAAAAAATATGCATTTCTTCAACATCGTATCTGGGAAGCGTATTTGATGAGAGATCACCAAATTCGAAAGGACATTACGATTTTCGGGCATCGAGGTGCACGTGGTATCTACACCGAGAACACAATGGCCGGGTTTCGATACCTAAACGAAATTGGTATCAATGCCGTGGAGTTAGATGTTCAGAATGCTGCAAACCGCGTTACTGTAATTGCGCACGACCCTTACGTTCTTATGCCAAATACGGTGAACGAAAAATCATGTAAAAAGTTAATAAGAATAACCGAGGCTAAGGAACTCACAAAAGTTACCGCGGGCGCGCCATGTACCGGCACCGAGTACACAAAACAGTTTCCTGACCAAGCACGCCCTTCTAATCGGCATATTCCTACGTTCGCGACTTTTTGCAAATGGGCCGCTAAACATCCGCTACTCACACTCAATGTCGAGATAAAATCTCACGCAGAGCGAACAGATCTATATGACCCACCAGATATAATAGTTGCAGATGTTGTGGATTTGTTGGAAAGGCATGATCTGCATCATCGCTGCATTATATCTAGTTTTGATTGGCGTGTGCTAGAGGCGTGTGCTGAACGCGCACCAACGGTCACACGCGGTCATCTAACTTTGGAACAAAACCATGGTACAGCTATGGTGCCAAATATAGTCGATGGCTCACCGTGGATGAGCGGCGTCACGCGCAAAGATCATAAAGACAGTTTAGCTCAGACTATTTCTGCGCTTGGCGGAAAAGTTTGGTGCCCATACTTCAAGGATCTAACAGAAAGTGAGTTAGCCAAAGCGAAAGAATTGGGACTGGTAGTGAATGTATGGACCGTTAACTCAGTGAGCGATATCATACGCATGGCAGAAATGGGCGTCGACGGGATCATCTCCGATTACCCAGCTCGCGTACAAAATATTCTTTCGCTATGAGCCATAAACAGGGCAACTTGGTTTGGTTCAGCCATAATCTTTGCGACCGGAGTTTATGTAGTATTGCGTGAATGGAGTAAAAAAATCAAAGCTGACAGCCATCCATCGCGTTTCTGGCTATGTCGCATTTGACTAAACAAAACTCTAAATAAGAGGCTAGCAAGTGAGAGCGGAAACCGAACATAAAGCATCACAGCCAAGCAGATGATCTCAGGGCTCGTTTCATAGTACCTGAATGGGGAGCGTTTTGTCATTTGCGGGTTCTACAAATTCACCCTGCCCGTCTCAAGCTCGTTTTATCTGACAGTGCCGTCCTGTCGGACTTTCGCTGACACCGATAGATGTGATAGACCCCTGTTGTGTCTCCCCAAATTCGTTCAGCACGTCCCGAGTAGTGTTCACTGTAGACATCTAGCCGTGTCCAACGTCATTACAGGGCCTCAATATGCGGGGCTTCATCCTTGGCCATTGGACCGGCGTCTTTGCCCGCGTTTGTCATCCAGGTATCAAGCTCGGCAATTTCGGCTTTGCTCATCCGTAGCCCTAATCGCGAGCGCCGCCAAACCACATCTTCAGCAGTGCGGGCATATTCCTTATCCATCAGCCAGATGATCTCGCGCTCAGTTAGCGTTACGGCAAAAGCTTTGCCCATATCCCCGATTGATTTGGCATCACCAAGGATCAGCCGGGCCTCTGTGCCATAGGCCCTGATCAGACGCCGCGCCCAAAAATCATCCAGAAACGGATAGGTTTCGCGCAATTCCTGGATCAGAGATGCCACACCATCCACTGGGAAATCTCCACCGGGAAGGCTTGCGCCCGCGGTCCAGTCCGGACCGGCCTTGGGGAAAAACGGTGTGATCTTCTCAAGCGCGGACTCTGCAAGTTTACGATAAGTGGTTATTTTTCCGCCAAATATGTTCAACAACGGCGCGGCTTCACCATCCTGATTTACTTTCAGAACATAATCCCGCGTCGCCGCGGTCGCGGAACTGGCACCATCATCATATAGCGGGCGCACACCGGAATAGCTCCAGACGATATCATCCTTGGGAATTGGCTTTTTGAAGTAATTTGACGCAAAGGCTCGCAGATAGTCGGCTTCGGCCTCAGTGCATTGTGGTTTTACGGATGCGTCTTCATGATCTGCATCCGTCGTACCGATCAAGGTGAAATCTGTCTCATAGGGAATCGCAAAAATGATCCGCCCGTCTTCACCCTGAAAGAAATAGCATTTGTCGTGATCAAACAGTTTGCGCGTCACGATATGGCTGCCACGCACCAGACGCACACCTTCAGACGAATTGATCCGAGCGGTGTTGCGAATGATCTCTTCGACCCAAGGCCCACCGGCGTTGACCAGCATTCTGGCGACGGTCAGCTGGGTTTCTTTCGTGCTCTGATCTTCGGTGGTGATATGCCAAACGCCATCAACCCGCTCTGCTGACACCACCTTGGTCCGGGTCATGATTTGCGCGCCGCGCGCCTGTGCATCGCGCGCGTTCAAAACCACCAAACGGGAATCCTCGATCCAGCAGTCAGAATACTCATAGGCCTTGGCAAAGCGATTTTGCAACGGCTTGCCGACAGGGTCGGCAGCCAGATCAACCGTTTTCGTGCCGGGTAAGATTTTCCGCCCCCCCAAATGATCGTAGAGAAACAGTCCAAAGCGGATCAGCCAGGCAGGCCTGCGCCCGCGCATCCAGGGCATGACAAGGCTCAGAATCTTCGATGTCGGCGTGTTAACCTCAAACCGCATATCCTTGTGGTACGGCAATACAAAGCGCATTGGCCAACTGATATGGGGCATCGCGCGCAGCAGTGTTTCGCGCTCTTTCAGAGCTTCGCGCACGAGGCGGACTTCGAAAAATTCGAGATAGCGCAGCCCGCCATGGAAAAGCTTGGTCGAGGCCGAAGATGTCGCAGATGCCAGGTCGTTCATTTCCGCCAGCGCCACAGACAGCCCACGGCCCGCGGCATCCCGAGCAATACCGCAGCCGTTGATGCCCCCACCGACGACGAAGAGATCAACTTCTGACTTTTGTTCTTTTGGCGACATAATGGCCTCCTTGCTATCTGTTGTGCTGAGCCAAAGCCTTTTTGAAAGCTCTGGCTTCATAATTTTCTGTTTCAAGACAGAACGCTTAAGCGGTCAATTGGTTCTGACGTGCAGCTGAACCTATGTGGCAATTCCCTAAATCGAAGACCGCTGCGCGATCCAGTCTAAGCCAGGCGACTTTTCAGCAAGTCCCCAGACTTGTGAAGTATCGGGTATCCAACCATCGAAAATGCGTTGTTGACCTGCTTGAGTGCCCGGAGCGTTTCCTGATGGATGTTGCTGGTTTCGATACTTTCAACCAAGCCTTCGCGCAATCTACCAATATGGCTACGCTGTAGTTTCTGTTCGACCTTGCGTACCTTATCCTTTGCGGCCACCAGCTCGCGCGCTTCAGCCGGGTTTTGGTTCATCATGACATTCAACGCCAGCTTCGCATTGCTTTGGACCCGGTCGGTGAAATCCCTAATTTCATCCCGCCCTTGCTGCGAAAACTGGAGCTTTTGCCGATGAAGACGCTCAGCGAGGTCCAGCATGGTCCGTGTAATGGCATCTGAGGCGGAATCAAGGCTGGATGAAATCGAGGCGAGTTCTAGCGAGCGGCGACTCAGATCCTCATCCATTCCCTTTTGGCCAAGCCGTGCAAGATAAAGTTTGATATCCAGGTGGGTCTGTTTGATCGCTTTGTCCTGATCCGCGATCATGCTGGCGGTGGTAACATTCCACTGATCATATAGGGGATTGACCGCGATCAGCATCTGTTCGATCTTTTGGCCCATTCCAAGCAATTCACGCGCAGCACTGTCAACCGCACGTTGCGGGCGATCCAGCAGGGCAGGATCAAGCGCGCTGGTGACATCCAGAGCACCGCTTGGGCCAGTTTTTTCGGCCATGAAATAGGAGACGGCTGTTGTGATTGGCCCCACAAAAGGCAGCGCCACGATTGCCAAAGCCACATTGAAGGCGAGATGTAGATTGATGGATTGCCGGGCCGGCGTCGCTCCAAGCTGGGTCAACAGCTCCGGCATTGCCGCAATCACCAGAACCACCAGCACGGCCCCCCCACCCCGCAAGAGCAAATTCGCCATGACCATCCGCCGCGACGCAAGCGGCGCGGAATAGGTGAGAACGAATGCGATGAACCCACCGCCCAGATTGGCCCCCAGGATCATGGCTGCGGCGGCCGGGCTGGGCAATATGGATTGCCCAGCCAAGGTGACAAATAGCAACACCGCCGCGACGCTGGAGTGAACACCCCATGCGAACACAGCGCCAATGAGGAAAGCAGTCAGCAAATCACGACCGAGATAGGCCATGATGGCCTGCGTGCCCGTATTTAATATCATCGGTTCAGTGGCGCTGCGGATCATATCCAGCGACACAAAGATCAGCGCAAGCCCGATCAGAATGCGGCCAGTCTGGCGTGTATTGCTGCCTTCACCACGCAAAAAAACCACGACTCCAACAATAAGCAGCAGCGGGATCAGAATGGGTTGCCGCACCATTAAAAGCTGCGTCACCAAGGCGGAGCCAACATCAGCGCCCAGCAAGATCGCCAGACCGGTCGCCGTCACAACCCCTCCTTTGGAGATAAAGTTAGACACTAAAACCGCAACCGCAGTGGCGCTTTGCAACAAAACAGCAGCGCCGATTCCGGTCCCTGCTGCAAGCAGTCTGTTCTTGGCTGAATGGCGCAGCCAGATGCGCATGGGTGCTGCAAAACCGCGTTCGACCCCGGTGCGGACCAATCGCACAGCCCAGATCAGCAGGGCCGCGGCACCTGCGATATGGATCATAATCTGGAGTAGATGTGGTTCATTCACCGGTTTTGCTTTCTTTCATGTAAGACGGCTAGAAAGGAAAAGGGCCCGATCCGGCCTCTGGTCCGATGCGGATTGATTGGAACCCCGCGTCCCATCGGTGCAACACGCAGCCATCGTCTTGGATCAGATAGCCGACGGGCGCATCTGTCCGGTGATCAAAAGCGAATGTGCTGCATGGTGACGGAGCCGAGAGTGCGGTATGCCCGCCGACAGTGTGCACCATCATGCTATGGATGTGCCCACAAACCATCCGCAATTCACCTTTGTAGCCAGCCACGACGTCACGCAATTGCTGCGCATTTGTCAGACCAATTGCATCCATGAATCTGATACCACTGGCAAAGGGCGGATGATGCAGCGCCAACAAAACGGCTGAGCCATCCGCTCTTGCAAGTGCATCCCCAAGAAACGCCAAGGTCTCAGGGCTCAAAGTGCCATGCCCGTGCCCCTCAACCAAAGTGTCAAGGCCAATCAGGTGGATATCCCCCTCCTTACGCGCCCAGTTCAATGGTCCAGCCACGGGAAGATCGCTCGCGAACGCCCGGCGTAAAGGTTCACGAATATCGTGATTGCCCGGTATTACATAGGTGCGCAGGTCAAGCGGGGCGAGCAGCCTCTTGAACCGGGCATAGCTTTCTTCGCTACCGTCATCGCTCAGATCGCCGCTGACGATGACCGCATCAATTGGACCGATCTGATGTCTGATCGACGCAATCTGGTCGACCAACCGCGTCAGTGGCGCAGCCGTTTCCAGCTGACCCGAAACGAGCTTACCTTCCGCAACAATATGTGTGTCAGTGATCTGAAGGATTGCGGTCATTTGATACCAGCCCGCAGGAAGGACTGAACGAACTGGCGTTGGAAGATCAGGAATGCGATGAGCAGCGGGGCAACAGACATGAGCGTGGCGGCCGAAATGATGCTGATATCCACACCGTTTTCGGGAGCGCCAAAGATCGACAGGCCGACCGTCAAGGGGCGTGTTTCCGGTGAATTGGTCACAATCAGCGGCCACAGGAAGTTATTCCAGTGGGTCGAAACCGACACCAGCGCATAGGCAAGATAGGTTGGCTTTGCCAGCGGCACGTAAACCCGCCACAGGATACCAAGCAGCCCACAGCCTTCGATCCGCGCAGCTTCGTGCAATTCGATCGGCACGCCTTTGAATGACTGCCGCATCAAGAAGATGCCGAAGGCCGACGCCATATAGGGCATGCCGACGCCAAGGATGCTGTCAAACAACCCGAGCCGGGACACCATCGCATAGTTTTCCACGATCAGGACTTCGGGCAGGATGAACAGCTGCATCAGGACCAGGATGAATACGAAGTCCTTGCCGGGAAACCGGAGTTGCGCAAAGGCGAACCCTGCAAGCGTGGTCAGGAAAAACTGGCCAATCAGGATCACCGTCACCAGCATGAATGTATTGAAGAAATACTTTAGCCAGGGCGCACCGCTCCAGGCGACACGGAAGTTATCCAGCGTCCAAGGCGAAAACAGTTTGAGGTTCACCGCATCAGAGGTCGAATGCGTTGCAGCCCAGAAGGCAAACAACAGCGGCGCAATCCAAATAACAGCCAGAAGGATCGCGCCGAAGCTGTCCATGAATTTGGTGAAGCTCTTCATTGGTAGTGTGTCCTTCTGTCGAGGTACAAGAACTGTACCGCAGCCACGACGCCCAGCACTGCAATAACAAGGACCGTAATGGCCGCCGCATGTGGCGCGTCAAAGAATGCGAATGCCATTTCCCAGATGTAATAGAGGATCAGCTTGCTGGCGTCCGACGGCCCGCCCTTGGTCAGGATGAACAGGTGGTCGATCAGCTTGACCGAGTTGATCATCGCGTTGACGGCAATAAACAGCGTTGTCGGCATCAGCAGCGGCAACACGATGCGGCGCGTATAGGTCCAGCGGCTGGTGCCCTCGATGTCTGCCGCTTCCTTGAGATCCACAGGAATTGTTTGCAATGCCGCGAGATAGAAAATCATGAAAAACCCAGCTTCTTTCCAGATTGTCACGATGATGATCGCCCATAGCGCAGTTTCAGGCTGCCCCAGCCAGTTGACCGACGGCAGGCCAAACAGGCTGCCAATTTGATCCAATACGCCCAGACCTGGCGTGTAGAAAAACAGCCAAAGGTTGGCAGCGGCAATCATCGGCAAGACGGTTGGTGTGAAATAGGCGGTACGCACAAACCCCCGCGCTGAGATCTTGGAGTTGGCCCAAAGCGCCATTGAAAGCGCAATGAAAATCGAAACTGGGATCGTGACGCCCGCGTAAAACAGGTTATTTTTCGCCACCAGCCAAAATGTGGGGTCCGCAAAAAGATCGGCATAGTTTTCTGTGCCAACAAACTCACTGGGGTTGCGGCGGGTATGCCGCGAAAACAAGGACGACCAGAGGGTCGCGATAGACGGGTAAAAGGCAAAAACCGTGAGCAACACCGCTGCGGGCGACAGAAGCAACCAGCCATATATGGCTTGCCTGCGACGTTCGAGATTGGCGTGAGCGGACATAGCGCGTCTCCGATGTTCAGATTTGGCATGTAAGAAGTTGGTAGGGCCGATGCGATGTGCACCAGCCCCGCCGGGGATTTTTAGTTATTGATAGGCAGCCAACAGGCGCTCGGCTGCAGCCTGGGCTTCGCCCAAAGCCTCAGCAGCCGTTTTCGATCCGGTCAGCGCCGATTGAATGGCGTTGTTCAGACCGTCGCGCACGCGGGCAGTCTCAAACGTCGAAAACTCAGCAACGGCGTTTTCAAGCTGGTTGCGCGCGACAAGTGCCGGTGGAAAATCAGCGACATAGGCTTTCAGCGCTTCGGTTTCGTAGGCCGCAGGTGAAACACCCATGTAACCTGTGCCGATTGACCAGGCGGCTGCCTGCTCGGGCGATGTCATGAACTGCATCAGTTTCAGGGCCGCGGCGCGTTCCTCATCTGTTGTGTCCTTGAACATGTAGAAGTTGCCACCACCGGTCGGCGAACCAAGACGAACATTGCCCGGCAGCTCGGCAACACCGAAATCAAAGCTGGCGTTGTTTTTCACGGTTGTCAGATTGCCGGTGGAGTGCCACATCATCGCGGTCTGACCTTCAAGGAACGCCTGGCGCAATGTGCCCCATTCAACAGTGCCGTCAGGCATGATGCCGTGCTCGCCAGACAGGGACTGCCAGAACTCAAGTGTCTCAATAACGGTTTCGTCATCGAAATATGTGGTCAGGCCATCTTTTGACATCACCTCTTTGCCGTTCTGGATCGCCAGTGCCTGGAACATCCAATAGGGATAGCCAGTTGATGGGATCATCAAACCATAGGTGTCATCGTTGGTCAGGGCCTTGCCCATTGCAATCATTTCGTCCCAAGTTTTTGGCGGGGCTTCAGGGTCGAGGCCAGCCGCACGGAACATGTCCTTGTTATAATATGCAACAATCGTTGACCGTTGGAACGGAATGCCCCAAGTCTTACCTTCGATAGTGCCATTTGCCATCAGCGCTGGGTAAAAACTTCCCAGCCACGCTTTGTCAGCGTCCGATGTTGCGACATCATCGAATGGCAAAATAAGATCCTGTTCGATCAGGTCGTAGGCATCAATGGAAAACATCACTGCAAGCTGCGCAGGCTCACCCGAAGCCAGCGCTGACAATGCCCGCACGCGGGTGTCATCATAGTTGCCTGAATAAATTGCGTTTACGCTGATATCGGGGTTGGCGGTTTCGAAATCAGCAACAATTCCGTCGACCACTTCAGTCAATGCCCCACCCACAGCAATCGGGTAGTACATCGTCAGTTCCGTTTCGGCCATCGCCGGCACGGCAAGGCCAGTTGCCATTGCAGTGGCCAGCCCCAGTCCTTTTGTTGAAAATAGTTCCATGTCTTTCTCCTTTGGTTTTTTAGTGGTTCTTAATCTTGGTCTTACTTTTTGACTGCGCGGCAATTATCGCACCAGCCGGTGGCCTGCAGCGTCAAAGACGTGCAGGTGTTCGTCGCGGAAATTGATGTTGATCTCACTGCCTTCAGCCACCATTGATAGACCGGGCTTGAGCACGCACAGTCCCCTGGAACCCTCATGATCCAGTCCAATCAAAGTCTCCGCTCCCAGGAATTCGCTTTCATTTACAATGCAGCTCATCCGGCCTTCGCCCTTGGGAACAATTTGGATATTCTCGGCTCTTATCCCGATGGTTTTATCCTCACCAAACCCGCCCAAAACAGACGACTCAATCAATGCCATCGGCGGCGCACCAACGAATTCGGCCACGAAGGTATTGTTGGGGTTACTGTAAAGGTCGTTGGGCGTACCAACCTGCTGAATGTGACCGTCTTTCATCAAGACAACTATGTCGGCCATGCTCATCGCTTCGGTCTGGTCGTGGGTGACGTAGATTACGGTAATGCCGAGATCACGCTGTAGTTTCTTGATGTCCTTGCGCACCGAGTTGCGCAGCTTTGCATCGAGATTCGACAGCGGCTCATCCATCAAACAAAGACGCTGGCCCGCAACGATAGCGCGGGCAAGCGCGACCCGCTGGCGTTGTCCACCAGAAAGCTCCCCCGGCTTGCGATTTTCATAACCAAGCAATCCTGTGATTTCCAAAGCACGGTGCAGCTTTTCCTGGCGCTCTTGTTTTGGAACCCGCCGCACCTTGAGCCCAAATACGACGTTTTCAGCCACCGACAGATGCGGAAACAACGCATATGATTGAAATACCATTGACAGGTTGCGGTCCGACGCGGCGCTAGTTGTCACGTCCTTGCCATCGATCAGGATCGCACCCTCGTCAGCCAATTCCAGCCCTGCAAGCAGGCGCAATGTCGTGGATTTACCGCAACCTGATGGACCAAGAAGTGCCGTAAAGCTGCCCTCGGGAATATCCAATGATATTCCTTCGACTCCAAGCTGACCATTCCAGCGTTTGGCGATATCTTTGAGCACTACCATGGGCGCTGTCGTCATTTCACTTCTCCTTCGGCTATCACCAGCCTGTTTTCGATTGGATCAAGCAGCTTGGTGAACGCAGGCCCTGGGCGCCGATCCATTATGATTGTATCAATCTCTGAAATATTGCCGCTAAGGGCCGGGGCCTGGCGCCCAAACTTTGACTGATCGACAACCAAGAGAGATTTCAGCGCGTTAGCACGAATTTTCTCACGCACTCGAGCTTCCGCAGAGTGGAACTCCAAAAGACTGCCGTCCAGGTCAACGCCAGCCACACCAAAAACAGCAAATTCGGCCCTGTAGCGCCCAAAAAACTCTAGGACATCACTCCCTAGAATATCGCGGTCCGGCAGACGCAACTCTCCTTCGGGAATAATTATGCGATTTGAAAGCTCATCGCTCAGCGCCATTGCCACATTAAGGTTGTTGGTAATTACGGTCAGGTTTTTCCGGCGGCGCAAGGCGTTGGCCACACTCAGCGGCGTAGATCCAATAGAGAAAAACAAGGTCGTGCCATCGGGGATCAGGCGCGCGGCTGCTTCGCCAATCGCCTGCTTTCCCAGCGGGTTTGTATCGGTGCGCTGGTCAAAAGGTGTGTTCAGGAATTCTTTGCTGAGCTCTATCCGGCCATGCAGACGGTGCAACATGTCGCCTTCGCACAACACATCAACATCGCGGCGGATTGTTTGCATGGACACGTTGAGTTGCTCGGCAAGCGAACCCACGGTCGCGGCCCCCTGCTCAAGCACAAGAGCCGAGATCGCTTCGCGTCTTTTTTGTTTTTTAAGCGACATAGCAGTCCCCAGCAGAATCCACTCCGTGACGCTAAACACACAAAAGCCACAAAGCAACATTTTTTCTGAGTGACCAACCATTTGTTACACAAATTTCTACGCTATTAGCGTACAATTCCGCATTATATAGGATTTTAGGTCGTTTCCACATAAATTTATGTACTTTTGTGGTTTTAAAATTGTATTTTTAGTCTATGGTGCAGCCTGGATGTGGCTTGCGCTCAAAGCAGGAGGGCGCAGGGCTCACACAGTCCAAACCATATCCGAACGGTCTCAGAAGGCTCGATCTCGTTCCTTCTGTAGTGTCACCGCCCAAACAATCAGGATCAATGCTGACTCACTGTTAGCATCCAGCCTTCAACTTGACAGAGACGCAGCTGCGAAACCATGTCACAACCAAAAGAAATGAGACTTACGACCTATGCGTACCCTATCCGAGTTTCCCGCCGACACTGCCGCCAAAGTTACCACGGTCTTTGCTGATATCGACGACACGCTGACCACCGACGGGCGCTTGCCTGCGGTAGCTTACCGTGCCTTGGAAGATCTTTTCAATGCCGGGTTTCACGTCGCCCCAATCACCGGACGTCCAGCAGGTTGGTGTGACTTGATCGCGAGGCTTTGGCCGGTCCACGGCGTCGTCGGTGAAAACGGTGCATTCTATTTCGCCTATGACGCCAAAACACGTAAAATGCGCAGAGAGTATTTCGCCGATGCGGCCGAGCGGGCAAGAAATTCTGCCCGCCTTGCAAAAATTGAAGCCCGGGTTTTGGCCGAGGTGCCAGGCTGTGCGATTTCCGCCGACCAACCTTACCGCGAGGCCGATCTTGCGGTGGATTTCAGCGAAGACGTGACCCCGCTAGACGCGGCAGCGGTGACCCGGATCCGAGATATATTCGAGGAAGAGGGTGCGATAGCCAAGATTTCGTCAATCCATGTGAACGGCTGGTATGGTGATTATGACAAGCTGTCGATGTCGAGCCGTTTTGCCAAGGAGGTGCTGGGATTTGACCTTGAAGCGGAAAAATCCCGCATTGTTTTTTGCGGCGACAGCCCAAATGATGCGCCAATGTTCAGCTATTTTCCAAATTCCTGCGGCGTCGCAAATGTCGCCGATTTTGTTGATCAGATCACATGCAAGCCTGCGTGGATCACAGCAAAAAAAGGCGGCGAAGGATTTGTTGAACTGGCCCAAAAGCTTTTAACTTCCCAAGAGGACTGACGCCGCTGCGCCAACTATAGCAATTCGGATGAGCAGCCTTTGGAAAATGGACAAACCCTTGCGCAGACTGGGGGCTTGGCACCAATGCGTGCTCGTAGTGCTGTCAGACGAATGAGAACTCGCATCAGATTGCTAGCGCAGCCTGGATCTATGCGCTTAATAATTGGCGCCACTCAGTAAGAGCCGCGGTTCGATTGGGGCTGTCAGACTAATGAGAACCCGCATCGGA
Source organism: Planktomarina temperata RCA23 (assembly GCF_000738435.1). NCBI lineage: Bacteria > Pseudomonadati > Pseudomonadota > Alphaproteobacteria > Rhodobacterales > Paracoccaceae > Planktomarina > Planktomarina temperata. The sequence continues at coordinate 2,423,629 of NZ_CP003984.1, forward strand.
TTGCTGGCGCAGCTTTAATCTATGCGCTCAATAGTTGGCGCCACTCAGCAAGAGCAGCGGTTCGATTGAGCTTGAAATTGTCTCGTGAGTAGAAGTGGCGCTCCTGTACCCCCCTCACAGCCAACCTAATCCCAAACGCAGCCTGTGTAGCGTTCTTAGCAGACAAGAGTGGCCTCGGCGGGCAAAAAGCATTATAGCCAGACGGATAATCTCTGGGCTTGTTTTAAAGTAGCGCAATGGGGTGCATTCACGCACGCGATAAACTCGCCCGCCCACTTCAACCAAGTTTAATATGACAAAGCCAACGCATATCGTAAAAAGTTACATTGACATAATTGTTATTGCGCCGCCTTGTGACACTATGGAACGCAAAACACAGATGGACAGGTTTGGTGCAGTTGCACTTACGCTTTTTGCACTAAACCTAGCCTTCAATCAGGTTGTAATCAAAGTCACAGCTGGAGGATTTGAACCTATTTTTGGAGCTGGTGTGCGGTCCCTTGGTGGCATGTTGGTTTTGTTGCTTTGGATGTCTTGGCGTGATGTTGGGATTGCATTGCCAAGAGCTGCAGTTCTTGGTGCAACAATTTCGGGACTTTTGTTCGCGTTTGAATTCATGTGCCTATTTACTGCCTTAGATTTGACTACTGTGTCGCGGACCTCGATCATCTTTTATTCTATGCCAGTTTGGCTGGCACTATTGGCTCATAAGCTTCTGCCGGGTGAACGCCTGTCAGGTTTGAGGGTAATTGGGCTTATTTTGGCGATGCTGGGTGTGATCTTGGCAGTACTTGATCGTAGCTCGGGTGAGGTTTCGTTATTTGGGGATCTTCTAGCACTAGGTGCCGCTCTAAGTTGGGCTGGAATAGCACTATGCGTTCGGTTAACTCCATTTTCTGAAGTACCTGCGGAGCAGCAGTTGATTTGGCAATTGATCGTTTCCGCACCATTGTTATTGTTAGCTGCAACAATCTTTGGCGGGTATGCGCGTGAAATTGAGCTTATTCATATAGCCGGTATGTTGTTCCAGATTTTTGCGGTTGCTAGCTTTGGGTTTTTGATTTGGTTTGCCTTGATGAAAATTTATCCTGCATCATCTGTTGCATCATTCAGCTTTTTATCTCCTGTATTTGCTGTGATTTTGGGATGGTTAATTTTGGATGAGAAAATAGGCGTACAAATTTGGTTGGCTCTTGGATTGGTTGCCAGTGGGATATTTTTGATCAACCGGCGTTAGGAGCAAAAACGCATGACCACCTAGTCGGGTACTGCGGCGTAATTGGTGCTGAATTTGAGCAAAAATGCAAAACTCTTACTGTAAGGTTTGAGAAAAATATAATGCCTGGGAGAAAAATTAAATGCGTACGGTTATTCTGATATTGTTTATAAGTTTTGCCTCAAATACTTGGGCCAATAATGTTGTTACTGGAAGCGCAGGTAGCAGGTTGTTACGGGAAGTTGTCTCTGAATTTGACAGTCCTTGGGCGATGTCTTTTATTAATAGCGATAGCCTACTTGTCACTACAAAAACTGGAAAACTTTGGCTCGTAAATGCGAATGGTGAACATTCTTTAGTATCTGGAGTTCCAAAGGTTTTTGCAGGTGGTCAAGGGGGATTAGGAGATGTCGTTCTTCATCCAAATTACGAAAAAAATAACCTAGTTTATATTTCTTACATCGATTCAGACGATGCAGGGAGAACACGATATGCGTCCGTAATACGAGGCACATTAAAAAACTCGGACAAACCAAAGCTAAAAAATATTGAAACGATTTGGAAGCAAACACCCGCTCAACCAGGGAAAGGACATTTTTCCCACAGAATTGCATTTGGCCTCGACGGAACGCAACATGCCGGAAAAATTTTCATCACATCTGGCGACCGGCAAGCGCAAGCCCCCGCACAACGATGGGACATGGCATTAGGAAAGATTATCCGCCTTAACGAGGATGGCACCATACCTGTAGACAACCCATTTCAGGACAAAGGTGACCTCGCAAAAACCTTTTGGACAGTCGGCCATAGGAATGCCCTTGGAGTTGCATTTGCCAAAAATGGTCAGCTGTGGGCGCACGAAATGGGTCCCAGGCATGGAGACGAGCTAAATCTGATCCTTGCCGGTGAAAATTACGGATGGCCACTAGTGTCAGAAGGCAATCATTACAGTGGAGCAAGAATTCCCATTCATCAAACGAGAACAGAATTCATGGCGCCAAAACTTTATTGGGTGCCTACGATGGCTCCATCAGGATTATTTTTTTACGAAGGGGACGAGTTTTATGAATGGAATGGAAATGCATTTATTGGAGGATTAAAAAGCAAGGCACTGGTCCGAATAGGCTTTGTTGATGGAGAGCCTTTTGAAGCTGAACGCTTCAGTTGGGCTAAAAGGGTCAGAGATGTAGAAATGGATCATGACGGGGCCATTTGGGTAATAGAAGATGGCCCGAACGGCAGATTAATAAAATTCACAAAACCAACAGAATAAGTTTGTGCAGCGTTGAGGTGGCGCTCCTGTACCCCCTCACAGTCAACCTAACTCCACACTCAGCCCTTGTTGTGCCTTAAGCGGACCAGAGTGACTAAAATTTATAACTTTGATGCAGTCAGTAGTTTAAAGATGAGTTTTCATATACACGTCTCAGTCAACGGTTATTAAATTTGTTAGGGGATGGTTATGCATCAAAAGCAATCATTTTATTTTAGTTTACGCACCTTATTTTTAACCATCGCAATGGCAGCATTGGCGTCTTCAACAACAGCTAGTGAGCTGAAGGTAGATGTTGTGTCGGTAGGTGTTGGTGAACAGGCTGAAAATGGAATGCAAATTAGCGTGCATTATGAAGGTCGACTGAACGATGGCACCGTGTTTGATAGTTCTCAACCACGCGGCGCACCGTTCAGCTTTGTCCTCGGCACTGGGCAGGTAATCAAAGGTTGGGAAACTGGGATTTTGGGAATGCGAGTAGGAGAAAAGCGAATTCTGACTATTCCACCAGAACTGGCATATGGTGTGAAAGGAGCAGGGTCCGCGATACCGCCGAACGCGACCTTAGTGTTCGAGGTTGAAATGGTTGCAATGGCCTGGCCTCCCAAATTGGAGGCTGCCTCGAATGAGGATTTGGAAACGGCTTTGCAAAATGAAACTCTAGTGATTGACATCAGGCGCCCAGAAGAGTGGCGGGCCACAGGCATAATTGAAGGAGCAGAGTTAGTGACTGCCTTTACCAAATCTGGGAGGCTCCATCCAGAATTTCAACAAAAATTTTCATCTCTGGCCACTAATCTTAACACCCCAATAATGCTTTATTGCAGAACCGGCAATCGCACCACCAGCCTAGGCAACGCCCTGCTTAAGCAATTGGGTTTCACAAATGTTGGCCACCTGGAGTCAGGTATCGTGGGTTGGCAAAAAGACAACCGACCTACGGTTGCGTATCAACCTGAATAAGTAATATTTGGACATCTAAAGGCGGATAGAAACATCATGATTTTATTGCTAGTTGGAATTCTCTTATGGAGCCTGTCACATGGGTTTAAACGTATAGCTCCGGCTCACCGAAAAGCCCTTGGGAACCGCGGCAAAATCTTAACAACTGCGGGCATTTTGCTCGGCCTAATTTTAATGATAATCGGCTACCAGCAGGCAGAATTAATTTTGATTTGGTCTCCACCGAAATTTTTAAGACATTTAAACAACTTTCTTATGCTCCTATCCGTAGCCAGTTTCGCTGCTGCACACAGCAAAAGCAGATTTCGACGGTTGCTGCGTCATCCTATGCTTACCTCCGTTAAAATTTGGGCAATCGCACATCTACTTGTGAACGGCGACTTAGCGTCGATTCTCTTGTTTGGCAGCATGTTGCTCTGGGCAGTGTGGACGGTTGTACAGTTGAATCGAGCAGAGAATTGGCAACGACCAGAGCCAGGCAACCCTAAAAGAGACTGGCTTTTTGTAGTCATTACATTGGCCGTCTTCACGGTCATTTCTGGCATCCACGTTTGGCTTGGAGTGTCTCCGTTTGGATCTTATTAGTAAAAACCATAAAAAGATGCTGTCAGACAAATGAGAACTCACATCGGATTGCTAGTGTAGCCTGAATCTACGCACCCAATAATTGGCGCCGCTCAGCGAGCGCAGTGGCACGGTTTGTCTTGAAATTGATGCGTGAATAGAGATGGCGCTCATCTAGGGCTGTACAGTCAACCTAACCCCACACCCAGACTGTGTTGCGCCTTGAGCGAACCATACACCCCCAACAGGAAAACAGCTGCGTAACCGCGCGCCAAAACAAACATGTTTGCATCCACGCGCAGGCGTGCGGGCGCGTGACGCAAATAGCGGGTATGGTCAACCAAAGGGGGGACAGCATCATCGCCAACCGGATGATCTCAGGGCTCGTTTTAAAGTAACTAAATTGAGAGCTTTTTGTCATACGGAGAGCTTAAGAAACCGCCACGTACGGCTCAAGCTCGTTTTATCTGACAGTGCCGCTCTAATTTGTCTTACAGCACCCAATAACCCTCTTTTGATGATTACTAGCACATTTTTGTGCGACATTTAGAGATGGACTGCAATTTCTGAAATTGTAGAAATATCAATCTCCATTATGAAACACCCCCCTATAATAAATTTCTGTTACTGGAAAGCATACGTGCACTCCGCGTACCCGCAGGGCGGTCGTGCCAGAAGGACCCGCTCATTTAGCTTTTTAAAGTTTCTAAACCGTTGCGGCAAAGCAAAAAAGAGGGTAAAGAGCGGCATGAAAACTCCTAAATATTGCCGCCTCGCGCGCCAGCGCGCGTGAGCAACAGTCTCGAACCTAAAATTGAATTGATACAAAGTTTCCGTAAACGCAGACAACACGCGTTACACACGCCGGTTCAGAAATCACCACTTAGAGATTTGACCCGCCCCTACCCGAATACACGAATCTCTTTAGGACTGCGACTTTAGGGAATTTGATTGTACAGGTAATTCTCAGAATGCATTGTGTCGCTAGTGCGATTTCAAAAGTGTAACGTCAAGCGTAACGTGATAAAGCGTTTTTATATATTAATTAATTTTATCAGTTTGATAGTGTCTTAATATGGTGCCCCCACACGGACTCGAACCGCGGACCTACTGATTACAAATCAGTTGCCCATAAAAACTCACACCACAGTTCAAATTGAATCCGATTTGCCAATAAGAGCAATCAAGCTATTTCAACTAATAATTCAATCAGTCTGAGATATACATGAAAGCCAATTTGAACTTCAATCGCCGCCAATGGCTCGCTGCTACTTTTGGATTTTTGGCCACCTCAATAGCCAGCCCCATACTCGCACAGACAAGAATTCGCCGCATCCGGACCCAATATATCGCAGCGCTTGGAGCCGAGGGTGCTACTTCAGGAACAGGCGCGGAAACTTGGGGACTTTGGAAAGAAGATCCTGGTCCAATTGGCGTATGGCTTAGGCTCTATCAGACACTCCAAAAGGCGGGCAATTTGGCCCCTGCTGGCTGGAGGTTTGACATTGATGATTGGTGGCTAGATGAGAACGGCCTGATCATGAAGGCTCCAGAATTTCCAATCCCTGCTGGGCAGTATTTTGTAACAAATGGTGAGGAACACTTCTCTTTACTCACCATCGAGGATCCCGATGCAGAAGGGAAACAATCTTGGTCACTGTCTGACGATAAAACACTTGCTAATGTGACCCATGGGCCCTGTAGATCAGCGCGCTACACGCCAGAGGGTGAAAGCGGCACATGTTCGCCAGAATACGCAGACCGTTCTGCATTCCCATTAAAGCCGGGGGAATCACCCCCATTAGTCAGCGGATGCACTCGCAAAAATTATGCAGTTCTGATTGTGATAGGCATTCCAGTTTAAGTGATGTTACTATAATTAACGTTTATGATAAATATATCAACAAGTTGCAAAATTTCTTAGGTTTCTACCAGTTAACAGTAATGATATGATTGAAGCATGAAAACTGGCCGAACAATTCAGTTTGGCTGGTTATTGGCTTCAATATTGAAGCCCTAAATCAACGGAAGGAGTTGGCATGTTGCTGACCACTTGTTCGTTGGGTCTTGGGGAGCTTCGTTCGTCAAACTCAACACCTCGCAAACACTCTCAACGCCAAATTAAAAAGGCAAAGGACCTCTTTGCAAAACAAAGCATCGTTGTTCCTATTATTGTAGACGAATACCATCACATAATTGATGGGCACCTTAGGTTCATGGTGGCGCGTGAACTTGGTATCGAAAACCTCAACGCAGTTGTTGTCTCTGAGGCGTCAACTGCCGAGATCATCGAACTGGAATTAGCCCTCAACCGCCTCGGAGAAGACAGCAACTGGGATGAGGCGCGCTTAAAGGAAAAGCTAGAGCAGCTCTTAGAGTTCGATGTTGATCTGCGCTTCACAGGGTTTGAACAAGCTGAGATTGATAAATTACTTCACTTTGAAATTATTGATGAGGCAGAACAAGATTGGGGCAACACGGCTCCCGTAACAAGGCCTGGCGATATCTGGCGCGTTGGCGACCACATCATTGCCTGCGTGGACGCATTATCGCCAGAAGCGGCTTTAAGCGAACTTGATGATCTGCCCTTGGCCAAAGTGTGCGTAACAGACCCTCCATACAATGTGCCCACGAAAGGCCACATCAGAACCAGTCATGATCATCAAGAATTTGCCATGGCTGCTGGCGAAATGTCAGACGCAGAGTTCGAGGAATTTCTAAACGCATTTCTTAGATCAGCTCTCAACCTTACAACAGACAAGGCGCTTTTCTATGTCTGTATGGACTGGCGCCATATCAACCATTTGAACGCAGCGGCAAAGACGCAGCAACTGACGCCCCAGAACTTGTGTGTTTGGGCCAAGACAAATGCAGGGATGGGATCCTTTTACCGTTCACAGCATGAATTGGTTGCTGTCTACAGCCGAGCCAAAACCTTCCAAAATAATATCAACCTTGGGGCGAGTGGCCGATACCGGACAAATATTTGGCACTATGATGGCGTAACCAGTTTTGGCCCCACTCGGACCGAAGATTTAATAGATCACCCCACTGTGAAACCCACGAAGCTGATTGCCGACATTCTTTTAGATTGTACCTCGATCGGTGATTGGGTGTTGGATCCGTTTTTAGGAAGCGGCACCAGTTGCCTCGCTGCAGAGCAGGTCAATCGACGCTGTCTTGGACTTGAGTTGGAACCTAAATTTGTCGATGTCGCTCTCAAGCGGCTTAAAGAAAGATGCAGCCTAGACGCAGTTCATGTTCAGACGGGTAAAAGCTATGCTGACATTAGCCGTGAACGTCTTACAAAGAGTGAGGACGCAGCATGACTCATAGAAACCCTCCAAAAAAATATCAGTTCAAAAAAGGCCAGTCCGGCAATCCCAAAGGCCGCCCACGCAAAAAATTGCAAGCCGGCACAACTCTCGCCGATGACCTAAGGCGCGAGCTGAGTGAAGAAATTATGGTCAAGAAAAATGGAGAGACCAAGCGCGTTACCAAGCAAAGCGCTTTAATATCTTCAATAGCAACCTCGGCAATAAATGGCGGCAGTAGCCAGCAACGCCTCCTTGTCCAAATTCTAAGCATGTCTGGCATGGACAAAGACAACGCCATCGACGCTGAAGAGCTCCAGAGACATGACGAAGCGCTTTTGTTGGAATTGCAGAAACTTGGTCTCAAGATTGATTAGGCCGATCATGACACATAACATAAGCCAGAGAACTTCAGAGGCCCTTCTTCGGCGGTCGCCCAGCCTGTTCTTCACGCATTTATTTCCAAAGATCGATACCGTTCGCAACTTTGAGTGCCCGTGGTACCTTCATGCCATAAGCAAATACTTGCTTGAGATGTACTACGGCACTTGTCCTCGCTTGATCCTTAACGCTCCACCACGCTCGTTGAAAACCTCTTTGGCAAACACCTATTTTATACCTTGGCTTCTCGGAAAGGATCCATCCACAAAAGTGATGGTTGTCACCTACGGCGACGACCTTTCTTCAACACTCGCAAAAGCCACGAAGAAAGTGTTTCTGCATCCAGCCTATAAGAAAATCTTTCCCCATACCGTTTTAGAAAATGACAATATGCAAGCCACTCGGCTGCGCACATCAAAAGGCGGCCATGTTATCTTCACCTCCCTACATGGAGTGATGACCGGCCTTGGTGCAGATTGGATTATCCTCGATGACCCCCTACAGGTGGCCCATATGCGGTCTGAGACCCGCCTGGATGACGTCATCCGAGTATTTAAGCAAAGTGTCAGCACGCGTCTCAACAATCCAAAGAATGGTAAGATACTTCTCATACAGCAACGCATCAGCCCAAATGATTTGTGCGGCGCATTAACTGATACGCCCATGCATCCTTGGAAAATTTTATGCCTGCCAGCCCGCTTTGATGAGCCAGCCCAATTTGATTTAGGGCTATTTGGAAAGAAAGATGTTGAAACAGGGGATCTTCTAACACCTGCGCGAATGCCAGAGGCTTTTCTCAATGAGAAAAAAGCTGAGATGGGCGATGCAGCCTATTATGCGCAGTATTTACAAAAGCCTCTTCATGAGAGCGACTGTCCGATTGATTTTAAGAAAATTAAGCACATCAGTAGGGAGGAGTTTGATGAAATCAGTCTTGCACCCACAATTTATCAAAGCTGGGATACGGCGCTCTCGGACAAACCATCCGCCGATTATTCTGCAGTAACAACTTGGGCAAAGTTTGAGGATGGCCGTTATGTATTGCTTGATGCAGCGCGCTACCGCGTCACGAGCGAAAAACTTCAAAGCAAAATCGTGCAGCAAGCACGGGCGCATTCCGCACGATTTGTTTGCATTGAAAAGGCAAATCATGCGGCTGATCTTATTCGAATGGTCGCACCTGAGATGCCGGATGGGTGCATTGTGAGATCCGTACCAACAGGTGGAACCTCTAAAATGCAGCGGCTGGAGGCACAGCTGCATAAGATCAACACTGGCAAAGTGTTCTTCTTAAGTGACGAGCCGAACCTTGAGCTTGTTAACAATGAGCTGCGGCAATTCCCGAATGGACGCTACGATGACCTGGTCGATAGCTTCTCACAGGCGCTTGCTCAAATGGGGACTGGAAGCGGCGTACCATTTTGGCGCATTAGCTGAGACGGATAAATCTGAAACTTTGGACTGGACTACGCCCCAACCGTAAGCCTGTATGCTCCTAAGCTCGAATACCATCGGGCTTTGCTCAGTGACAATGATCACAAGGAGCAAAATTTGGACCCCTCATTTGAAACTTTAAAAACCGCAAGCCGCGCTGATCTCATTGATGCATGGCGCGAGGCTATCGGCAGGCCGGCACCAAAACACATTAGTCGATCACTTTTGATCACCGTTCTTTCTTTTGAGCAGCAGGCAAAACAATATGGGAGGTCAAACCAAAGGTTCCGTCAAGCCTTGGAGCGGCAAGTTAGCGGCAAAGCCTCCAAGCCCAAGCTGCAATCAGGAACGCGGTTTGTACGCGAGCATCATGGCAAGACCCATGTTGTCGACGTAGACGCGTCGGGAGCCTTTATCTGGCGGGGCAAGCCCTTTGCATCCCTATCTCAGGTCGCCAAGCAAATATGCGGCTATCACTGCTCAGGACACAAATTCTTCGGGGTAACAAAATGAGTGCAGCCCATCATCAAAAAACCCGTGCAGCTATCTATACGCGAAAATCTAGGGAAGAAGGTCTCGAGCAGGAGTTCAATTCTTTAGACGCCCAACATGAGGCCTGCGCGGCCTACATTACCAGCCAACGACATGAGGGCTGGAAACAATTAAAGGGCCGCTTCGATGACGGAGGGGTATCAGGAGGAACTATGGATCGCCCTGCCCTCACGCGCCTTTTGGCGGATGTAGATCAAGGCCTGGTTGATATGATCGTTGTCTATAAGATCGACCGATTGACGCGCTCCTTGAGCGACTTTGCCAAATTAATTGACCGGCTGGAGGCGAAGGGCTGCTCTTTTGTGTCCGTGACACAATCTTTTAATACGTCGACATCCATGGGGCGCCTAACACTGAATGTGCTTCTATCATTTGCTCAATTTGAGCGTGAAGTCACAGCCGATCGCATTCGCGATAAAATTGCGGCCTCAAAAAAGAAGGGTATGTGGATGGGCGGCCGGGTGCCCTGGGGATACGCCATTCATCCCGATCCAAAGGTTCAATCCTTAGAGATACATCTCGAGCATGCCAAAGATATCCAACGGATATATGATCTATACGAGGAACTTGGATGCTTAGCGCAGGTTAAAAGCCAAATTGATAGCCTATGGCCAGAGCGCAATTATAGCCGTGGCCGTATCTATAAAATCTTAACCAACCCAATCTATATTGGTAAGATCCGCCACAAGACCGACATCTATGAAGGCCTTCATTCCGCCATCATCGATGTGGCGCAATTTAACCGGGTTCAAGAACAGCTCAAACTCAAATCAGCCATCAAACGTGGGACCCACCCTACGCGAGGATTGTCCGCCTGCTTGATCGGAAAAATCTACGACGAGACTGGAGATCGCCTTACGCCCTCCAACACAAAGCGCAAGGGCCGTGTACATCGATATTACTACTCCAATCGCCTAACAATTAAAGGTGCTGATCCAACAGGCTGGCGCATCAAAGCTGAGACCCTTGAGACAGCTTTATCTTCGATGGTGAAATCCAATCTTATGCAGGCCTTCCAGGCCACTGATATAGAAGATGGCCTCACAGCTCATGAGCTTACCCAATACATAACTTGTATAGAAACACTGAAGTCCCAAGCAGCATTAAAGCTCATCTCTCGCGTAGATTTAACCAAAGGCAATATAACGATCGCCATTAATCAAAAGGAGCTTGAGAAGCTTCTCCAATGCTCTTCAAACCTAATAGAGGCAGAGCGATTAACATTTAACGAACCCATTACATTCCAACGCAGGCAAAATGGTACAAAGCTTTTCTGGGCCCAATATGAAACAGGCCCGAGACTGCATCTCATCAAGGCCCTTCACGATGCTCACACCTGGCTTGATCTGCTAAAATCCGGCAAACAAATTACCGACATTACTCAAGCCACAGGACTTCTCGACGGGACTATTTGGAAGCGTGTTCGGCTCGCATGTCTGTCGCCAAAAGTTCAAAAGGCCATCCTTAACGGAACATTAAATCCAGAGTTCACCATTCGCTATTTGCAAAGCAAGCGTGTGCCTGCAACCTGGGTTGAGCAAGACAAGCTCTTAATCAGCAAAGTTCCCTGTTAATGCCTATTTGATTCCCTGTTAATTTTGCCCAGCGCGCTTCTAAACACCAATAATTTATGGCTATTACAGCGTTTTTAGACATTTCCAGAACCCAAAAAAAAGAAAGTTCCCTGTTAATTTCCCTGTTAATTGCAAAAAACAGGGAAACTCGTGCTGCCGAAATATTGCCTCTGAGGAATAGGTTGAAACGGGGTAATTCTTGCGCGAGAGAAAATCCTCAGATCAAAAATCTGAAAATAACAGCCTGAAAACACGGGTATAAAAACCGGTTATATGAAGCTGTTGGATGTGAGAGAAATCAGTGGCGGACCGAGGAGCCGCCATAATACTATCCGCATTTGTCGAAATTCGTCGCATCAAAACTATACTATCAGCAACTTACACGAATACCATGTTTTTATCTGTTGCAACTCGTCTGACCTAATGTGATTATTTATGGCGGGTAGGTAGAGGGATAAAAGATGCCAAAGAAGGTTGCGGAACTGTCTGCCAAGGAAGTGCGGGACCTAAAATACTCAGGTCGTGGGTTGAATATAACCTATTCCGTAGGTGGTGTTGCCGGCCTCTTGGTGCAGATCACATCGACAGGCGCACGCTCTTGGGTGTTGCGTACAATGATAGGAAGCAAGCGCCGCGAAATTGGCCTTGGCGGATTTCCTGACGTTTCTCTTTCTCAAGCCCGCGAGCGAGCACGTGAGGCCAAAGAAGCTATCCGCCAAGGCATTGACCCAATAGAGCAAAGACGCGCAGCACGGGCTGCGCTAAAAGCAGAACAAGCGCGCGGCTTGACCTTTGCAAAAGCTATGGAGGCGTATCTTGAAATCAAACTGACAGAGTTTGGCAACAGCAGACACCGCAAGCAATGGCGTGCCAGTCTGGATGCCTACGCCGTGCCAACCCTTGGCCCAATGTTGGTCAGTGAAATATCGGTCCATGAAATTGCCCGTGCTTTAGAGCCTATCTGGACCACGAAAACAGAAACAGCGTCCCGCTTGCGTGGTCGCATTGAGTCCGTAATGGCGTGGGCAACAGTGCAAGGTCACAGAGAAGGTGACAACCCTGCCCGTTGGCGGGGCAACCTCGACGCGATCCTGCCCAAGCCATCGAAGGTTGCCAAGGTTACACACCATCCCGCGCTTGCTCTTGCTGACATATCGTCATGGTTTGCCGATCTACGCAAACGCGACGGGATGGCGACGCAAGCGCTTGAATTCCTGACAATGACCGCAGCACGATCTGGGGAGGTGCGCGGCGCGACATGGGCCGAGATCGACATCAAGGCGGCTTTGTGGACAATTCCAGCAGATCGAATGAAAGCCAGCAAAGAACACCGCGTGCCACTCACAGCTGATGCAGTAGAATTGCTGAAGGCATTACCCAGAATGACAGGCAGCGAATTCGTTTTTCCTGCAGCACGTGGCGGGCAGTTGTCGGATATGAGCCTAAGCGCGTGCATGAACCGCATACACAAGGCCAAACCCGATCGATACTTAGACTCACGATCTGGACGCCCAGCGGTGCCACATGGGATTCGCAGCGCGTTTCGAGATTGGGCATCAGAGCACACCGACTATCCCCGCGAAATGGCTGAAATCAGTCTAGCACACACTGTCGGAAGTGAAGTCGAAAGAGCCTATCGACGCGGTGATCAGATGGAAAAACGGCGTGCTATGATGGCCGATTGGGGCAAGTTTTTAAATAACGGAATTGAGGGGCATAAGTCATGAAAGCCAAAACAAGGCTTGCCAGCAAAGCCAAGCCAGTAGCGGTTAAAATGGCAGTAGAATGTGAAAAACTGGCCCAAGAGGCAGGCGAAAAATATCGACTTGCGTTAACAAATGAGGACAAGTTCGCAGCACTGGAGGCGCAAAGTAGCTACAATCAACTGGCCGCCGACTGGCGTGCAACAGCACTTAGGGCCGAAGAATTAAGCCCGCAAAAATTTACGGGGCGCAACAATGGACCAAACGCGCAAACCCTTAAACGGGTTCAATTCATAAATGAAGTTTCAAGCGCGATTGGACCTGCAAGCCATGAAGCAATCGCATCCGAGGCAGCGGGTAAAAACTATGCAAAGAAAGCAAAGGCGTTATGGTCCGGAAAATCAATAGATCGCGAATCTAAGATACTGAACTTCATGAGGAATAACGCAAAAAATCTAAGTCTAACTTTCAAAGACTAGACCCCTTGGGGTGTTCTTTTTCGTCGGAATTTAGCTTCATTAATCTGCATCACTTTAAACAAAAAGGATGCATGACAATGCAAACAACGCTGACCCCCACACCCAAAAATAGAAGACAGGCTTTTCTTTCTGATCGACAGGTGGCTGAACGCTATAGCGTATCGCGGCAAACCCCATGGGGCTGGTTGAAAAAGGGCGTTGATTTCCCACAACCTATAAGTCTTTCACGAGGATGCACCCGCTGGCGGTTGGCAGACCTTGAAGCGTGGGAAAACGCACAGCACTCCACTCACAAGTAATATCTCGCCCGAAACGGTGACGGACGGGTCACACAAGGTGCTGGCCAGTATCTGTGCATACGCCGTGCATTCCTAGGGCAAAACCCCCAGAGGCAAAATCTATGAAGATTGAGCAACATATTGAAATTGGTAAGCCAACCGGTGAACCTATCGTACTCAAGGTGCTAGGAGATGACGAACTTAGCACAACCAACTCACCGATCGGACTTGAGCAATCAACTTATGCCAGCCCAATTGCGGCACAGCATAAGCCCTCCTCCCGCAGAGAGAGAGACGACCACTACGCAGACGTTGTTATCCATCTTAGCTCACGTTGGCGGATCATCGTCTGCAAAGATGGCATCCAGTGGATACTGCAGCAGCGTTCAGTAGCACTCCCGAACACAGGGACGTGGAGCGGTAAAAGCTACTCGACAACACGAAGCGGGCTGATGGCAGCCTGTTCGGACCGAGAACTGCTCTTAGACCCATCTGAGGGTCAGGCGCTCGACGCTCTGCCCTCCACTTTTCGCGAATTCATCACTGAGCGCCCCCGCTCATAAACAAACCGCGCACTCGAAAGCACGCGGTTTGCTGAATGTAGGTATAACTTGGGGAAGTAACCTACGTTCACGATAGCATGTTTCTTGGTGCGCCTCAATTGAAAGGCTCTCCCATGGACAGCACAATTAAGCTACTTCGTATCAATGGATCCCGCGACACACGCAGTTCCGTTGGTACAGACTATAACACCGTCACCTTCCATGACATCGCTGCAATGGCTGACTGTCCTCTCGCAGTGGCTAAACTTGACGCGCCCGCGTTTGTGGCATCGAGCTATGTCAGCTCCGACGCACGCTCACATGAAGTGCAGCGGCGGCACGGACAGTTCCACGCCTTTGTCGTTGATGTGGATGAGAACGGACCAACACTGGAGGCTGCAGATGCGGCCTTAACGGCCATCCTTAGCGACTGCGCCCGTATTATCTACTCCACAAGCAGCGCGTCAGCTGAGGCTCCTAAATGGCGTGCCATCGTGCCTTTCCTCACACCTATAAGCGGTATGCAGTATGAGCAGCTGCAACGCGCCTTGTTCGAGCTTCTACAGGCACATGGGATCGCTTGTGACAGCGCCATGCAGGGAGCCGCTCAGATGGCTTTCTTGCCCAATGTGCCGCCAGACAAGCGCGGTGAGGATGGTGCGCCAAAATATTATGAATATTTAGTGTGCCAAGCGGACAGTCTCTCGCATCCACCTAAATGCCTTTTGGACATGGCAGAGCAAATTGCGGAACGAGATATCGAGGCGCAGGCAATTGCGGCTGCAGTTGCGAAAGACAGAGCGCAACAAAGGCGGAAGCATCGTAAACACTCAGGGATGCTATCACCCATTGAGCAGTTCAATGCAGACCATGACCTAGCACAGGTGCTGTTAGAATGCGGCTGGGAGCCACGAGGACGTGCCTGCTACGCGTCGCCCTATTCTCAAAGCAAAGGGCCATCAGTCTATGTTTACGACCAGCGCGCAGTAAGTTTCACCAGTAGTGATGCAGGTCAGCTCGGCAAAGAGACATCTAATGGCTGGACGACCTATGACGCTTGGGATGTCTTTGTGGCGCGCGTACACGGCGGCAGCGAGCGGGCTGCTCTGGAGAATTACTGCGAAGTGTCCGGCTACAACCAAGTCAAACTGCATACCATTGTTAAAAAGTGGGGGCAGTCGTGATGGAACCGAATAAACTTCAACACACCGCAGTCGATACATCGAAAAAACCTGTTGAGTTCGGCGATGGTCGTGTGGCGCCTAACCTCGAACATTTGGCGCTCGACGTTTCTAAAGATGGTATAGCTAAATCTCTCAGTAATATGGTCACGATACTGGACGGATTGAGTTGTTGGACTGGAGTGTTTGCTTTCGACGAGCTTGCAGAACAGATTATGGTCCTCCGCCCCCTACCCAACAGCCGCGGCAATCCGAACTTCCACAATCCTCGGCCATTGCGAGATGAAGATATCAGCACCGTCAAGATTTGGCTGAACCGTCGCCTAAAATGGGAGACAGTGAATAAAACTGAAGTATTCGATGCCATTCAGCTAGCAGCTCGTGAACGTATTATCTCACCCATCCGTCATTATATTGAGGGGCTGCCCCCCATGGAGGTGGACGAGGCACATGATTTTCTTACCGAGGTGTTGAACACGCACTTCAGCCTACGCCGATACGGCGAGCATCCAGATGCAATACGATATTCGGAACTGGTATTTCGAAAATGGTTAATCTCAGCTGTTGCACGCGCACTGCGGCCTGCCTGTAAGGCTGACCACGTGTTGATCCTTGAGGGCGCACAGGGCGCAGGTAAGTCCACAGCTATTCGTATTCTGTGCGGTGACGCATACTTTGGAGACAGCCTACCAAAGCTCGATAGCAAAGATGCGGCTGATTATGTGCGCGGAAAGTGGATAATTGAGCTGGCAGAATTGTCATCCGTATCGAAGACGGAGGTCGAGCATGTGAAGGCTTTTATCACCCGCACCGAGGAAAAGTTCAGACCAGCCTATGGGCGTAACGAAATCGCCTACCAGCGCCGCTGCGTGTTTATTGGAACCACAAACCGCACGGACTACCTGCGTGATGAGACAGGCAACCGCCGGTTCTGGCCTATTAAACTTGAGACGGTTGATGTGGCCACCATAGAGAAGGACCGAGATAGGATTTGGGCAGCGGCCAAGGCGCTCTATGATGCTGGCGAGCAATGGTGGCTGACAGATGCCGAGGCGCTGCTGGCAGAGGCACAGCAAGAACGGCGCACAGCAGTCGACCCTCTTTATGATGAGGTGGCAGAATGGCTCAGTTCAACCAAAAAGATGGAAACCTGCATGCGAGAAATTATGCAACAGGTAGCCTTTGTCGATGAAGCGACGTCAGCCGCCGCTATGACACCACTTATGCAGCACCGTATCCGAGGTGCGCTTAATGCGGCAGGCTTTGAAAGCACAGGACGGAAGTTCAGCGCCGGCGACTACAAGGGCATGACGAAGTTCGCGCTTGTGTAGCGCAAGGCGCGATAGCCCCCACACGGCGAAAAAAGAGGGGAGCGTAGCGGTGGAGCAAGCCTCCGCTGCGCGCTTTCCGCCCCTATTAGAGGGGAGCGGTGGAGCGAGTGGAGCAAATATACCGAAACAAATACAACATATATAACCTTTTGTTTTACAATGTATATTCAGGTATAATTGGGAAACGATGTTTTACACCGCGGTGGCGTTGCGTAAGTTACATGGAATTTGCTCCACTCGCTCCACCGCTCTACTTTGGCGCCCAGCCGTCTGCATACTTTTCTCACAGGCTGATCCAAGATCTCGCGGCTTCCTCTTTCCTGCTCCGGCCTACATCGAAAAATCTTCAGGAATGCCAAGCTTCACCTCAAATTGTGTCGAGGTCTTATTTGCGAATGGAGTGACGCCTCACGGCAGGCGACAAATGTCCATTTAAGTAAACCGTGTATAGAGTGGTCGCTTTTGAGCGTGAGGATCCAGAGGTAGATAGATATCCAATTATAAAGCAATGCAAAATTTCTGAGTGGAAGGAAATCCAATATGTTTAAAGTATTAATTGTTATTCTGTCGCTTGCGCTGACCAGCGGCACAGCAATTGCGGACGCGATGAAGCTGGCCGTGACCACTTCATTCGAAAACTCCGGTCTGGCTGACGTGCTACTCCCTCAAATTAAAACTGATCTTGATATTGACGTTCAGCTTTTGGTCGTGGGTACCGGGCAAGCGATACGTTTAGGTGAAGCAGGGGATGTCGATGCTATATTGGTGCATTCGAAAAACGCGGAAGAAGCCTTTGTTGAAGCAGGTCACGGAAAATATCGGCGAGAGATCATGTATAACGATTTTGTGTTGATTGGCCCAGTGGGTGATCCAGCAGGTATTTCTGACGACTCAACGGCGGTTAAAGCCATGCAGAACATTGCCCGGACAGAAGCCTTGTTTGTAAGCCGAGGTGATGACAGCGGCACTCACAAGGCTGAACTTGCCATTTGGCGCAGTGCAGATTTAGACCCTGCGAATTTTGGAGAATGGTATAACTCCGTAGGTGCAGGAATGGGCGCTGCCCTCAACACTGCAGCCGGGCTTGATGCATACATCCTAGCTGACCGAGCCAGCTGGTTAAAGTTTGGTAACAAGTCTGGATTAGGTTTGCTTTATTCGGGCGATCCGGCACTGTTCAACCAATACGCATATTTGCCAGTCAACCCAGCAAAGTACTCTCATGTCCGCAATGATCTAGCAGTGCAGCTTGAGGACTGGCTTGTCAGCGATAGAGCGAAGGATTTGATCGATGGATATATGATCAATGGTGAAACATTGTTTGTGTTCAACGCAGAATAACTTCGTGTATATTTAGAGTGTACGCTGGCGGCGGTGGAGTGATGCGCCGCTCAGACATTGATGGCCGAGGTTATAAAGAAGCATCTATAGCACTGGTAAGCGACCCAAAATTTTTGCAAGCACATATCGAAAATGAACATCCTTTTGGTATATGCAGCACCAAAATTGCAGCATAACTTCCTCCGTGAAATGGTTCCAACGGTGCTGTCAGACTAATGAGAACTCGCATCGGATTGCTGGCGCAGCTTTAATCTATGCGCTCAATAGTTGGCGCCACTCAGCAAGAGCGGCGGTTCGATTGATCTTGAAATTGTCTCGTGAGTAGAAGTGGCGCTCCTGATTGAAATGGTTGTGGACTGAAGAGTGGACGGCAGCGAACTTTTGCAAACATCGCATCTGTCGAAAGCGGAGCATAGCGCGTTCTCGTCGTCGAAACGGCAAGTGGGAATTCTCAGCCCGATTATTTACCCAGCGACCCGTTTCCTGCCGATCCGCATTGCCAACAACTTTCATTGCAGCGCCATAGGAACGTAGTTTGTCCGTCACAACTACTTCTGGCCCGCCGTAGCGCTTCATTGCTTTTCTGAGAAATTTCAAAGCCGCTTTGCGGTCTCGGCGCTTGGTTACATAACTTTCCAGCACCTCACCTTCGTGATCAACGGCGCGCCAGAGATAATGTGTCTCTCCATTTATCTTTACGAAGACCTCGTCCAAGTGCCATTGCCAGTTCGAATAAGATCGCATCCTACTGACCCGGTTTCTTCGTATCTCAGCAGCAAACATCGGACCAAATCTATTCCACCAAAACCGAACTGTTTCGTGGCTGACCTCAATGCCTCGTTCGTGCAGAAGATCTTCCACGTTACGGAGTGAGAGCGGAAAACGAACATACAGCATCACAGCCAAGCGGATGATCTCAGGGCTCGTTTTAAAGTACCTGAACGGGGAGTGTTTTGTCATACGGAGAGGCTACGAGACCACCCTGCACGTCTCAAGCTCGTTTTGTCTGACAGTGCCCTAAAAAATGCTGTCCATCTTCGCTATAAGCAAACATCATAGTTTCTCCCCAGACTCTTGAGGTTCTACGAAGCTTCAGATTCGCACAAAGGTTTTACTTAAGTCTCTTTTGGAGAGTCACTAGTTTGCAACACAGAATAACTGAGGTGCTGTCAGGAAAATAAAACTCGCATAAAGTTACTGTTCCACTCTGGATCTGTACAGGCAATAGTAGGCTTCACTCAGCTACAGAGGCGACACGATTTATCTAAAAGGCGAGTACTTTGTCATTTACGGACACTACAAACCCACACTGGCCACTTCAACCGAGTTTGATCTGACAATACCACTTGCCCGCCTCAAGCAAGGCTGCAAACGACCCAATGACGGGGCAAAAGCGCCCTAGGTTATAGGCCGTAGCTTCCAAGAGGAATGTAACGCACAAGATCCCCTTTATTGATCTGTTGTGCTTCTTCAGTCAATTCAACAAGGCCATCAGCCCAACTCAGTCCGCTAATACGACCCGATCCCTCAGAACCAAAGACGTCAACCTGTCCATCACATATGCGAGCACGCAAATACTCGCGCCGCCCCTCGTTTTTCGATTTGGTGAAATTTGCGGGCACATCATAGCCGACAGGAGCCACCCATCCCGCGCCAGCCAATTGGGCCATTGCTGGGCTTGCGAATACCAAAATACACACCATTGCTGCCACAGGGTTACCAGGCAGACCAAATACGGGTGTATTGTTCCAAAGACCCAAGGCCAAAGGACGTCCTGGTTTGATCGCGATCCGCCACATTTGCATTGCGCCAACCTCTGTCAATAGTGACGAAACATGATCCTCATCCCCTGCTGACGCACCACCACTGGTAATAACAACGTCAGCCTTGCGAGCCGCATCGTCCAAAACGCGGCTTAAGGCGGCACGATCGTCGGCGCAGCGCCCCATGTCCACAGGCACGTGGCCCATTGCAGTGATCATCGATAACAGCATCGGACGGTTCGCATCAAAAATCTGATCTTGCTTAGCTGTTTCACCCGCTTCAACCAGCTCATCACCTGTTGAGACAACAGCCACGCGCAAACGCACACGTACATCAACTTGATCTACCCCAGTCGCGGCTAATATAGCCATATCTGCGGCAGTCACGCGAAGACCCGCCTTTAAGATGACATCACCCTTATGAACATCTTCACCAGCGCGGCGGGTATTGGCACCCGCTTTAATTGGGCCGTTGAAAGCAATCTGGCCATCAGCAACCGTCACATCTTCTTGAAGAACCACAGTGTCCACGCCAGTTGGCAATGCCGCACCGGTTAATATACGAACGGCCTGCCCCACTGGAACAACACTGGTCAATCGCGGGCCCGCAGCAGCGCGTTCATCTGATAGCAGCAAGACATGTGGACCCTCTGGACGACCTCCAGCAAACCCATATCCATCCACAGCAGTGTTAGGCAAAGGTGGGTTAGCACGTGGCGCAACCACGTCATCTGCCAAGACCCGCCCCATTGCCCGAGATACATGAACGGTTTCGCTCCCCGTTACAGGCGTCAAGCGTTCACGCAGCAGCGCCAATGCTTCATCAACAGGTGTCCAATGAACACCAGCAGGCAATGCAAAACAGTCGTTACGCAGTGGTGGGGGCGTGATTAGGCCACTCATTTAATTAGCCCCACCTCACTCAGAATAAAATCGGCAACCGCGACAGTATCGTCCAGATCAAACACAGGACGATCAAGTGGCATCGGTGTGTTAGATGCAACAGCGCGAATAGTCAGATCCCCCGTCGCGATTAAAGGGTTGTTTGTCTGAGCGCGAAACGCCTCGATCTTTGAATGCCCATCGCGTTTATACCCCTCGATCAGAACCAAGTCGACAGGTGCCAGCTTGCCCAACAACTCATTCAGTGTTGGTTCATCATCGGCACGCATCTCGTGCATCAATGCAAACCGGTTGCGCGAGGCTAACAAAACTTCACGGGCACCGGCGATTCGGTGGCGGTAGCTGTCCTTGCCCTCCTGATCCACATCAAAAGTATGGTGGGCATGTTTAACAGTTGAAACGCTGAAACCGTATCCAGAGATTTCTGTAACTAGCCGTTCCATCAATCCAGTTTTACCCGCATTCTTCCAACCTACCACGCCATAAACTTTCATATCATCGCCTTTGCCTGTGCCAAATCTTCGGGTATTTTTACGTTAAAGAACGGATCTACCTGATCAATAGGGAACATGGCCAACCGCCCATCATGACTGTCGGTCCATTGCACAACTTTACGCACACCACCCAATCGGGCCGCGCGCAAATATTCACACAAAGAGACGGGCCAAAGTCCAAAAGTGGGAGGGCGAGAGGTGCCACGTGTAGGATCAGGTGTCGCTGCTATAACCAAAGGCTGCGTCATCCCTTCATCCTCGAGGTCTAGCCGTGTGGCCAATCTCCCTGCCGGAACGACGCCCAATGAACCGCTCATGTCTTGCCGCCTTTACGCCCAGACTTGCGTGGTTCATCTTTAACGACGCTTGGATCAGCGTCCCAAATAAGGCGTTCCTTACCACTTAAACACACGAAACGTTGCCCACGCATCCGCCCAATCAAGGTCAGCCCAACTTGCTGCGCAATCTCGACACCCCAAGCGGTAAATCCCGAACGCGACGCCAGAACAGTTATGCCCATGATCGCCGTTTTAATCACCATTTCTGAAGTTAAACGCCCTGTAGTATAAAGGATCTTGTCTTCAGCACTTATGCCTTCTTGCAGCATCCAACCCGCAATCTTGTCGACCGCATTGTGACGGCCAACGTCTTCCATATAAACCAAGGGACGATCTTCCTGACACAAGACAGTTCCGTGAATGGCACCCACTTCAAGATACAGGCTAGACGTTCGGTTGATCTTGGCCGCCAAAGAATAGAGCCACGAAGTACGAACACTGGTTTGCGCCAGTTCAAGTCCCTCAAGACCTTCCATCATATCGCCAAATACAGTCCCGACAGCGCACCCACTGGTACGGGTTTTCTTTGCTAGCTTTTCTTCGTGATTGGTCACTGTTTGTGTGCGCACGACGACAGTTTCCAGTTCGTCGTCATAATCAATGCCAGTGACAACATCATCGTCAGCCAACATTCCTTGGTTTTTCAAAAAACCTAAAGCCAGATATTCAGGGTAATCCCCAATAGTCATAGCGGTTACAATTTCTTGGCGATTTAGGAAGATCGTCAACGGCCGCTCTTCTACAACGGACAAAGTCGTTTCCGCACCAGTATGGTCTGTCCCAACAACGCGGCGGGTCAGTCCAACCTTTGCCGGATCAGGCGCGACCAAGTACTCACCCATGTTATCTGATCTTGCCAATTGCATCCCTACCTTTTGAAAATTAGTCGTTTGAGGATAATCTAAGAGCTCCACATGACATACACCGCCACAAAATCCGTCTACTGTATGGGCGTTCGCGACAGGGCACCAAGACCGTACCGTTTCGTGGCAAATATGGGTTCCACTTTCACAAATGATGTCTTCCACCCAGAGAATCCATAAGTAACGTATCTAAAACTTCACTACTAGTTAAATGATTTTGACAAAATTCTTGAAGTATTTAAATAGGTTTTGTGTAGCCCTTCATAAAATTCCGAGACCAACCAATCCGACGTCCAGTTAGCATAATAATCCCTAATTAATGGTACAGCAGTCTAATAAATTGTTTATTGCGTAAGTCTGCAAAAGCCTGTTTTAACTCTATGCATGTTTTCAATAAAATCAGTCTATCTCGTAATAATGGTTTTTAACTTTTTAACCCAGCGGTTCATGATCCCGTTCCTTTGCCTTTTCTTACCAAAAATCAAAGAAAGCTACGAAATGCGCTAACTTTGGAAGTTGTCAAATTTGGTGGATGACACAAAACTACGCGCAGCGCTTCCATCGAAAGAAGCCATCCTGCTCACAGAGCGTCTAAAGAGGTGTTGGTTCTGTAAACCCAAGCTCACCAGCGGGTTAGTGCGTCCTCATCATCTGCCTTTGACGCAACCCAGTGTTCGCCAGTGTCAGCGATCTCACGCTTCCAAAAAGGGGCGCGGGATTTGAGGTGGTCCATAAGGTATTCAGCTGCTTCAAACGCATCTTTGCGATGCTTAGATGCGGTGGCCACCATCATAATCAACTCACCCGGTGCAAGACGTCCATGGCGATGAATGATAAGAGCGTCGCCAAGCGCCCAGCGATCAATCGCGGTTTGCGCAATCTCTGTCAGGGCGGCTTCGGTCATGCCGGCGTAATGTTCGATTTCCATCGCCCTTAACGGATCATAAGGAAGGTCACGTACGATACCAGTGAAGGTCACAATCGCACCCATTTCTTTGTGACCAGCCGCAAAGGTTGTCGTTTCAGCACCAAGATCGAAGGGCTGTTCTTGAACAACAATGCGCATGGCTTAGCCGCCTGTCATGGGTGGGAAGAATGCAACCTCACGCACACCCTCAAGCGGCGCATCAAAGTCAACCAGTTCTTGGTCTACTGCGACACGAAGGGCGGTAAGGTCAGAAAACGCCAAGTCATAACGTTCTTCGCGCAAACGCAACTCACCCACTAAATCTAACACTGTTGCAGCAGATGTTTCAACTTGTTCGCGCGGGATGCCAATACGTTCACGTACCCACGCAAAGTACAAAAGGTCCATTACTTCTCGTCCTTAAGATACGGGACCACTTTACGGGAATGGTCGTTTCCAGTGATCGCGGTCAGTTAGGTTGCAAGACGGATGGCTGACAGTATGTCAGGTATTGTCCAATTCACACCACTACGGTTAACGTCCTTATGGCTTTGGTAAAAGGGGAGCATCACCACATTGCTATCTATTTCGTGTTAATTACGAATATCAGCTCGGGAGCTATTGTCGAGACTAGTGTTTAAAGATTGTTATTCATGCGGCGATCTGGTTAGGTTTGGTGGCTTCAATTCCATCTTTGAACATGACGCTTGTGATGACTTTGGCAATGTAGTCAAATTTTAGCCAGTTTTGCTCGGCGTATATGCCCAGCTTGAACATCATGTGCAGCATGCCATCGCATGACAGACAGCCCTTCGAGCGCTTGGTCCTGAGCCGGATCGTTGCAAAGGCGGATTTTATCGGATTGCTAGTGCGGATGCTTTGCCTATGCTGGGCCAGAAAATCGAAGAATGCCATGAGTTCTGTGCGGTCTTTTTGTGGGCATAACGCCGCATTGGGGTATTTTGACTCATACGTTTCGATGAACAGATTGAACGCCTTCTCCGCGTCCACCTTGGTCTCGGATTGCCAGATATTGTGAATCGCGTCTTTGGCCTTTGGCTGAGATAGCTTCGGCGAGCAGTTGAGTACGTTCATCGTTTTTTGTTGCCTGCACCGCTGCCGATGGGTCTCAGGATACACTTCATCCACTGCTGCTCAGAACCCCATGGTACCGTCCCCAATGGCCAGCTTTAGGGCATTCATTCCTTATTCGTTTCCATTGTGGTGGATCACCTTCGGTTGGGCTGCTGTCACGCAACAACAAAACAACCAGACGCGCCGCAAACCTGCAAACCGCAAAATTATTAGATACAGTCATTACTGCCAGCTTGGCTGAAAGTAATCGTGTAGCTTTTGGGGAATATCCTAAAACGCGCGGGAGCATCTGTTGGAATCACTATGAGCGGTGAAACTACCAAGTCTGCGGCTGATATCTTCGGAGTTCACAATATGCTGAGATTCTCTGTCAGTTGGTATAAAATCACAGTAACTCGTGGAATATTTGGTGGCGGCGTATTTATCGGCTTGCCCCATTTATCACGTTTTGGGATTATAAAGCGGACTGCCAGTACTTGCCTGTTTAGATAGCCTGTTTAAAGACCTCTAGATGATCTACGAAGCCATCAGGAAGTTTTCCAGTATTAACATATCAGTCTGTTTACGTTCAAAATGTATGTTTTTTTCCAGAGAAGGTAACCGGTTCGCTAAGGCAGAGTTTTATTTCGCCCACAAACTACCCTCAAATCACCCGCCAGTGTGGCTCATGTGTCTTGGCATTTGGCCGTCGAGTTGTTGGCGCGAGTAATCAAAATCATGCCCCTTTGGCTTCATCGCGATTGAGGCGCGGATGGCGTCCTCTAGTGGGCCGTTGTCATATGGATGGGCGCGCAACGGGGCGCGCAGGTCTGCCATGTCTTCTTGGCCCAAGCACAGATAGATTTCGCCGGTACAGGTCAGGCGCACGCGGTTACAGCTTTCGCAGAAATTGTGGCTAAGTGGGGTGATGAACCCGATTTTCTGCCCTGTTTCTTCCAGTCGCACGTAACGCGCAGGGCCACCTGTGCGTTCGGCCAGTTCTGTAACGGTGTAATGTTCGCTGTATTTGGCCTGAACATCCTTGAGTGACCAATATTGGCTTAGGCGATCCTCGTTGCCGATGTCACCCATTGGCATAACTTCGATCCATGTTAGGTCCATGCCCATTTCTGCACACCACTGGGTGATATGTTGCAGTTCAGGTTCGTTAAAGCCTTTTAGGGCCACCGCATTGATCTTGACCTTTAGCCCAGCCTTGAGTGCTGCATCGACGCCGCGCCGCACTTGGGGGAGGCGGCCCCAGCGGGTGATGTCTGCGAATTTCTTCTCGTCCAGTGTATCGAGTGAGATGTTCACGCGGCGCACACCTGCAGCGAACAGATCGTCTGCGTGTTTCTCAAGCTGGCTGCCATTGGTGGTCAGCGTCAGTTCCTTGAGCGTTCCAGATACAAGGTGGCGGGTCATACTGTCAAAGAAGGTCATGATCCCTTTGCGCACCAAAGGTTCACCACCCGTAATACGCAGTTTTTCAACACCCAGACCGATAAAGGTTGAACACATGCGGTCCAATTCTTCTAACGTTAGCAGTTCCTTTTTGGGCAGGAACGTCATGTTTTCAGACATGCAGTAGACACAGCGAAAATCGCAACGATCCGTCACGGAAACGCGCAGGTAATTGATGGCGCGTGCGAAGGGGTCAACAAGAGGTGCATTCATAGGTCTATAGGTAGGGATGCGCCTAGTGCAGGGCAAGAGGAAAAGGGCGATTGAAGCCGATGCGCATGCAAGCTTAGATAGGAATATGAAACAAATTATCACGATGACCGTTATCGGGGCCAGTTTGGCCAGTTGTGCGGTATTATCAGACAAATTTGACGTAACGTTAGTTGATACCTAATTTTTATGAATAACAACACAAAAACCATTTAAGCACTTCAAGACTTTGCCCAAAATCATCCGATTGGCAGTAATGTAGTACATACGTTATGCGTTGATCTTTCACCAAGTGTAAGACATCTTGCATGAACGTGGAATAGATATCTGTCACGAAACAGTTTGTTTTTGGGTATATCAGTTTGGGTCAAAGTTCGCGCAAGAAATCCGTAAGAATAGAGCAGGGCGACATTCAAACTGGTAATGGCACCTGAATGAAGTTTTTGTGAAAATAAATGGAAAAACATTTTTACTTGTGGCGCGCTGTTGATCACAAAGGCGAAGTTCTTGAATGCCTTGTTACAAAGCGACGAAACAAGGCCGCAGCAAAGAAATTTCTCAAAAATAATTCGAAAACACGGATCACCCAAGATTATCACGACAGACAAGCTGGCGTCTTATGGCGCGGCTTTTCGTAGGATTGGAATTGCTGACACACAGGTTTGCAGCGGCCGGGCAAATAAATCAGTGTGAAAATTTGCACATGCCATTTCGACGACGAGAAAGGGCGATGCAGCGTTTCAAGACGGTTGCGGCACTTCAGAAATTTGTTCGTTATCACAGTCTAATATACAATCACTTCAATTATGAAAGACACCCAGAAAGCACACAGACTTATAAGCGAAAACGCAGTGACGCTTTCATTGAGTGGTTTCAAATCTGCACTTTATAAATTTGTATGATCGTGGTGCTTTGAGCACCTGTTAGGCTTTGTCTGACAACACCAGAAGAATAGCCATAAGAAGGATTATTCTACGATATCTCCATTTAAAAAGGCAGACGCACCGACAGAACCGGGCGCGTCAAAAAACGCAGTGGCAGAGGCTTGTTCCTCAATCTGCCCCTTATTTAAGAAGACCACATGATCCGCCAGACGCCGGGCCTGTCCAAGATCATGCGTGGTCATGATAATTTGAGCACCTGCCTGGACCGCTTCTCGCAAAATCTCTTCAATCTCACGAATGGAACTCCCATCCAGATTTGCGCAGGGCTCATCAAGAAACAATGTATTTGGGCGGCGGATCAAGGCCCGTGCCAGAGCCAGCTTTTGCTGTTCACCTCCCGATAAGCTCAGGGCTGGAAAATAAAGTGCCGCGCTCAAACCAATTCGAACTGCCCATTTAGTCACTCTTGCGGAAATATCCGCCTTATCCAAGCCAAGTAACTGCAACGGATAGGCGAGATTAGCTCTCACCGAGCGTCGCAGCATAATGGGGCTCTGAAATACATAGGCTTGACCGTCACGGGCAGTTTGCGAAGGAACGGACCAGGACATCCAACCGCTCGAGGTCCGCTCAACTCCATGTAATACTTTGAGCAAAGTGGTTTTGCCTGCGCCGTTTGGTCCAAGAACCATTGTAAATCCTGCATTCGGCAAGTCCAATGTTATTGGCCCCAGAACAATTTTACCGCGGCGTCTTACTACCACGTCTTGCAGGGATACTGACATATCTTGTTTCACCAGCGGCCCTCGCTTTCGGTGCGCGACAGGGCATGTATTGTCAAATTCACTAAGAGGCTCAGAGTTATAAGTATAAAGCCCAGCCCCAATGCCAGCGCAAAATCGCCCTTGCCGGTTTCCAAGGCAATCGCCGTTGTCAAAACACGGGTCACTTGATCGATATTCCCCCCCACAATCATAATTGCCCCCACCTCTCCAATGGCGCGACCAAATCCAGCTAAGGCCGCGGTCAGCAATGTGTGACGACCATCCCAAATGAGAGCGCCGACCCTTTGCCGCTTGGTGGTGTTAAGAGAAATCAGAAGATCATGATATTCAAACCAAAGTTCACGCATAGCTTGATGTGTAATTGATGCAATCAATGGGCTGATTATGATGACCTGAGCAATAATCATAGCAGTTGGCGTGAACAGCAGGCCCATAACACCAAAAGGACCAGAGCGCGACAACAGCATATAGACAATCAATCCCACAACAACTGGTGGCAGCCCCATCAAAGCATTAAGCACCGATATGGTAAAGCGACGGTAACTAAAGCGGTGAATGGCCAACCATGTGCCAAGAGGCAGTGCAAGCGTTGAAGCGATGACCAAGGCGGTTAAGCTGACTTTCAAAGATCTTACGGTGATATCGATCAGATCTTCATCTAAGGACCAAATAAGCCGGAATGCCTCCGCTATGCCAGCCCATATTTCAATCATGTTAAAGTTGTCCCAGTGATTATACTAAGTTTAGGGATCGAGCCGAACAGCGGAACTGGAAGTGCGTTCTTGACTGGAGAATCCAGCCTGACTTAAAAAAAGGTTTGCCCCGATCGCAATAGCCAGTATCGCAAAAAATGCAGCGAACATCGATTTCATTTTTCTCTCCTTACGTGGATATCTGACACGTAGATAGTCTTGCTCAACACAAAACCTGCACCTCAAGTGACCGCGGGATCCAATTATGTATCATTTGCTGGTTTCTTCGGCTTCGCTGCCGTCGTTTTATTCGCTGTGGTTTTGGTCGGAGCAGACTTGGCTGATTTTGGGTCAGTGGCCTTTTTATGTTTCACCTCTGACGACCTCGCAGATTTCATTATAGTGGATTTCTTAGAGATCTTAGCAGAGGCGTTCGGTGCCGTCGGCTTTTTCGCTGCAGCTGCAGTTGCATTCGGCACTTGCGGACCCAAAACCTCTTCAACCCATAAAGAATGATGCTCCCGGGCCCATTGCTCCTCTACCTCGCCAGAACCCATAGCGTCATAGGCGCCTTCCATACCAAGCGAGCCAATGTAAATATGCGCCAGAATAATCGCCATCAGCACAAAGCTGACGATCGAATGCCAAAGTTGCGAATATTGCATTTCCTCATGCGGAGCCAAAACCTCTCGCAGCTCGCCAAAGCCCAAATAGGCGCCAAGGCCAGTGGCATTTACCTTAACAAAAGTGGCAGCAAACATCTCAAATTGGAACGGAAACAACAACGACACTCCGGACACCGAAATAGAACTGCCCAAAACAATCACAGACCAAAAAATCAGTTTTTGACCGGCATTGAATTTTTTCGCGGGTGGATGCCCTCGCGAAAAGATACCACCACCTTTTACGAGCCAGTTTATATCCGAACGATGGGGGATATTGTCGACTACCCAAAAAACAAAAATTAAGACAAGAGCGATTATGAAAGCCCAGGAAACATTGTTGTGAATCCATTTTGAGCCAATTGCTAAAACTGAAAATGCCTCATGTCCAAACGCTGGAATGAGAAACTTCCGTCCCATGAGGGTAATCAAACCCGTCGCACCCAGCAGCAAGAAAGATCCTGCCAACAGCCAATGAGCAAATCGTTCCGCCGCTTTAAACCTTATTATCTTATTGCCTGTTTTTTTCCCATCAATTTTGATGCGACCTCTGATTAAATAGAATAGTCCCAAAAGGCCAATCATCCAAAGTAAAAGACCGCCACCATATTTAATCAATGGGCCTGACCGTAGGTTAAGCCATCTCATGCCGCCGTCTTGGATCAGAACCTCTGCAGCCGGTCCTGAATTGGAGGCCGTAATATCAGCGAGGCCAAAGCGTAGAGCACGCCAGAGTTCCGGGTCAGAATTTCCACCTAAAGTGCCCAATTGTTTTGAAATTTCCGCAGCACTGGCAGCGTCCCCAGTGGCTTCACTGCGAAAGCTATTGTCCACTTCTTCACCACGTTGCCGCGCCATAATATCTTCAAGCGTCTGAGCGCCGCCCGTTGAATTTCTGTCAGGGGCTTCTGTGCTTTGCGCAAACGCCAACGATACAAATGATAGGTTGAAAATTAGAGCAATCAGTATACGCGTCATGGCGGATCCCCAAAAGTTTTAGGTCAAAGGGGCGATCCATATTTGGATCGCCCCTCCATTTCAGGATGTCAAAAATTGCGGATCATCCGCCTTTTTGGCTATAGGCTGTACCCCAGCCCCAAGCGCCAGATCCAAAGCCACGGGACACAACCCGCTCGCGATAAATGCCCGACACAACATCACCGTCTCCAGCCAACAGCGCCTTGGTGGCACACATCTCGGCACAGATTGGCAATTTGCCTTCTGCTATCCGGTTGCGGCCATACTTTGCAAACTCAGCTGTTGAATGGTTTTCCTCTGGACCACCGGCACAGAAGGTACATTTGTCCATCTTGCCGCGGGAGCCAAAGTTGCCCGCCTGTGGAAACTGTGGTGCACCGAAGGGGCATGCATAAAAGCAATACCCACAACCAATGCACAGATCCTTAGAGTGTAGGACCATCCCTTCGTCGTTCTGATAGAAACAATCCGTAGGGCAGACAGCCATACAAGGCGCATCCGAACAGTGCATACAGGCTACCGAAATTGATCTCTCGCCCGGCGAGCCATCATTGATAGTGACGACTTTCCGGCGATTGATCCCCCAAGGTACTTCATGCTCATTTTTACAGGCAGTCACGCAAGCGTTGCATTCAATGCAGCGTTCCGCGTCGACGAGAAATTTTGCTCTTGCCATTTCTCAGGTCTCCTTATGCTGTCCAGATTTTGCAGAGAGTGGCTTTTGTCTCCTGCATCTGGGTCACTGAATCATAGCCATAGGTTTGCGCGGTGTTTGAGCTTTCCCCTAAAACGAAGGGGTCTGCGCCATCAGGATATTTATCCCTCAGATCCACACCTTCCAAATGACCGCCAAAGTGGAATGGCATAAAGGCAACGCCTTCACCCACCCGTTCAGTTACCATGGCCATCACTTTGACCTTGGCGCCCTCAGGACCTTCCACCCAAACTTGCGCACCGTCACGCACACCAAGATTATTTGCATCTCGCGTGTTTATTTCGACGAACATATCTTGCTGTAACTCCGCAAGCCATGGGTTCGAACGCGATTCATCTGCGCCGCCCTCATATTCCACCAAACGACCTGATGTTAGTATCATGGGATACTCTTTGGAGAAATCTTGCTTCTGGATTGAAGCATACATTGTCGGAAGGCGATAGAACTTGCGATCCTCATATGTTGGATAATCTTCAACCAAATCTCTGCGGTTGGTATAAAGTGGTTCACGATGAACGGGAACGGGATCTGGGAATGTCCAGACCACGGCCCGTGCTTTTGCGTTTCCAAATGGGGCGCATTCATGAGCAATGGCTACCCGCTGGATCCCACCGGAAAGGTCGGTTTTCCAGTTGGTCTTTGGTCCAGCAATCCCATCAATAACAGCCCGCTCCTGTGCGGTCAGTTCACTGTCCCACCCAAGGTCCATCAACATCTGCATTGTAAATTCAGGGTATCCATCTTTGATATCCGAATCTTTGCTGTAGACGCCTTCAGCCAACATGTTGTCCCCATCACGCTCCACGCCAAAGCGGGCGCGGAAGGTCAAGCCGCCCTCAGACACGCGTTTAGACATGTCGTAAAGGTTTGGAGTTCCCGGATGGTTCATTTCTGCAGAACCCCAAGATGGCCATGGAAGACCGTAGTAATCTCCATCGGCTGGGCCACCAACTGCTTGCAGCGTTGTGCGATCAAAGGTGTGTTGGTTGGCCATGTGCATCTTAATGCGTTCCGGACTTTGGCCGGTATAACCAATTGTCCACATACCTCGGTTAAACTCTCGCGTAACCGATTCAATATTTGGCGTTTCAGGATCTTCCATTTCGATATTTCTAAAGAAACGATCCGCCCAACCAAATTTATTCAAAAATTTGGCCATGATGACGTGATCAGGCAAGCTTTCGAATAGTGGATCAACCACTTTTTCTCGCCACTGGAATGATCTGTTGGACGCAGTCACTGAACCACGCGTTTCAAACTGGGTACAGGCTGGCAGCAAGTAAACGCCATCTGTCCGGTCGTGCAAAATTGCAGAAACAGTTGGATATGGATCCACGACGACGAGCATATCGAGCTGCTCCATCGCAGTTTTCATTTCCTTCAGTCGCGTTTGTGAGTTAGGAGCGTGCCCCCAAAGAACCATGGCGCGCACCTTATCGGGATTGTCCATGTTGTCAGGATCTTCTAACACGCCATCAATCCAACGCGATACTGGAATACCAGTTAAGTTTTGGAGAGATTTCTCTTTGCCTTGAGCGTCTTTGGTCACATCAAACTGCCCCTTAAGCCAGTCTGCGTCTTCCTCCCAAACACGGGCCCAATGGGCCCAAGCGCCTGCGGACAGACCGTAGTATCCTGGAAGTGTATGACTAAGCACACCCAAATCAGTCGCGCCTTGAACATTACAATGACCGCGGAAGATGTTTGTACCACCGCCAGTTGTTCCCATATTGCCAAGAGCCAATTGCAAGATGCAATAGGCACGGGTGTTGTTGTTACCATTGGTGTGTTGTGTTCCGCCCATGCACCAAATCACGGTACCAGGCCGGTTGTTGGCCAAAGTGCGCGCAACTCGATGCAACTGTTCACCAGGTGCACCAGTTACACGTTCAACCTCTTCCGGGGTCCATTTTTTGACCTCTTCTTGAATTTGGTCCATGCCCCAAACACGGGTACGGATGAACTCTTTGTCTTCCCAACCGTTTTCGAAGATATGCCACAGTATACCCCATACTAGCGCCACATCAGAGCCGGGACGGAAGCGTACATACTCATCCGCATGAGCAGCGGTGCGTGTAAACCGCGGATCACAGACGATCACCGGCGCATTATTCTGCTCTTTGGCCTTCAAAAGGTGTAGTAGGGAGACCGGATGCGCCTCAGCTGGATTGCCCCCGATGATGAATATTGCTTTTGAATTATGGATGTCATTATAGCTGTTGGTCATGGCGCCGTAGCCCCATGTATTTGCAACACCTGCAACCGTTGTTGAGTGACAAATACGGGCTTGGTGGTCGACGTTATTCGTTCCCCAATAAGCCGCAAATTTGCGGAACATATAAGCTTGCTCATTGCTGTGTTTTGCAGATCCAAGCCAATAAACAGAATCTGGCCCGCTCTCCTTGCGAATCTTCATCATGCCATCGCCGATTTCATCAATCGCCTGGTCCCAGCTGATGCGCTTCCATTCACCACCCTCTTTTTTCATAGGGTATTTCAAACGACGTTCCCCATGAGCGTGCTCGCGTACCGCGGCACCTTTGGCGCAATGGGCGCCCAGGTTAAATGGGCTGTCCCATCCAGGTTCTTGACCTGTCCACACACCATTGCTCACCTCAGCAATCACCGTGCAGCCCACCGAGCAGTGTGTGCACACTGATTTGATCGTCTGGACCGCACCGTCCACAGCTGAAGCAGCTGAAGCCTGCGTCACAGCGCCACCTGTTGCGGAAATAGCCGCAAGGCCACCAATCGCCAAACCACTCCCACGCAGGAACGCGCGTCGGTCTACAGATTTCTGTGCAACATCTGACAGGATACCAGTCCGTTGGGAGCGTCTCGCAACCCCGTTGGTCTTTTTCCTTAACATTTTCTTCCTCCCTTGCTTGCGCGAGCTTTGCCCGTGCTTGCTTGGCTAATTTGATCTCAAACAGTCGGGCGTCACGCTACCAGTCGCTTGAGGTTTCGGTCTTGCTGGGCAGCGCTTTAGAAGCGGGCGCTGTCCAGGTAAGCGCGGGTGTGCGCCGTATCTTGCATCTCATTGGATGAAAGGTCTGCAGGGCTGGCAGCCACGGCAGATGTGCCAGAAGCAACCGCGACAAAAGCTGCCGGAGCCGCTGTGCCCACAATCTTCAGAAAGTCTCGGCGCGTTGCGCCATCTTCAGAGGTTTTGCTCATTGGGATGTCTCCCTCCTGTTGCGTGGCGAACGTGTCGCCAGGTTATTGCGGCGCCTATGCCGCAGTCATTCTGAACGCTTCGCGCTCAATGTCGATAAAGGCTCGACCCACACTACCGACAGAGGCATAAAGGATCGAATTTTTTGCCGCTTCCAAATCAGTAAAGAAATGCCCGGCCCAGGGCGCAATATGCTTGTTGAAAAACTGCCTTTGGTCAGCGAGCTCAGCCGGTATTCCAAACCGACCAACGATCATCCCCCCCATCATCTCCATCAAAGAGGCGATATTGTCCTCAGGTTCATAAACACTGGGTGCCCTAACCATGCCGCGCAACGCCATGTCAGAACGCAGTGTGGCCAGTGGTTTTTCATGTAGAAAACCTGTCAAATAATAACTGGCATAGGGCAGCAACTCTCCACGCCCCAAACCGATGAACAACGCATTGAACTCACTCTCAACTTTCTTAGGATTGGTCACCCGCGCCACACGCGACAGGCTGCTGATTGCTTTGCCCAAATCACTGTCATCGCCCGATAGACCTATACATTGATCGAGCAAAAGCTGATCCGGCGGCGCAGATAAGATCAAACCAATGAAATTGTAGAGATCCGCGCGCAAGCGATCTTCGGACCCAATCGTTATGTCTTGAGCAGGATTCACGCTGCACTCTCCTTGGCTATAAATTTCATACGGCGCGGCATCGGCGAGGCGCATTCAACCTGTAACTCATCCGGCTCATCTCCTGTTTGAGAAGTTTGAAAGGCTAATGCGTCTTCTTCAGCTTGCCGCTCAAGATTAATCGGCGTTTCGGCCTCCGCCTCAGATTCAAGTTTGTCCTCACCTAGCTCCGCTTCTACGATGGTTGGGTTTAGGCGCTCTTCCTCCTGCCGAACCATCTCTTGCACATGCTTTAACATGCCTTTGCCCACTTGATAGGCCGTTTGGATATTTTCTACCGCCAGGGCAGCATCTGTGAAGTCCTCGCCATAATCGACAAGATTATCCACATTCGCCAAGACCGGGTTCGAGCGCCAAAGCGTCCGCAAGGCCCTACGGCGCAAACGATCTGGCACAGATTTAGACATAAAGCCCGAAAAGTCATCGCCCATTGCCATCTCATCAGGATTGGGCAGCTCTAGTTTCTCCAGTAAAGCCTCATCAGAAAGTTCATCCAACTCGGCGTGTTCCTCAGACAATTTTCTAGCCTCGACAGCCGCCAGATCGGCCTGAGCCTCTAATTCAACCTTCGCCTTACGACGGGCCCAAAAGTCTTGCTGACCACTCAATGGACTGTCTGCTTTGCAGTTGGTGCACGGTAGACATCCGAGATTTGCCGAATCCGAGAATCACCAATGCCGTTTTGATCCAAATCCACCCGCGCCTTGTCACGCCGGCGCTTAACAAACACCTGATCTTCGTGATGCGCTTCGACATAATCACGAACCCAGGCGACCAAACCTTCAGGCATGGGCACTTTTTCGACCAACTCTTCGCCCGTATCCGCATAATCTTGCGCTTCAAATGGCGAAGCCGTAGCCATAACCACATCTAATGGATCCACATCATCGCTGTCACGCATTACAACATAAATCGCCGGATTTTTGGTTGAAAGACCCTGCAAATAGGCCTCGGTATCGGTGCGGAACAATTCCAAAGAGACCGTTGCCGCGTGATATTCCACTGCATCGCCATCGCGGCGCAATTCTTTCCAATGAGCGGGACCCGCTCCTGGCAAAACCGCAACAGCCTTCCAAACATAGTCAACCCAGCGCGTTACGCCGGGCACCCTGCGTACCACTATTCCCAACGCCATGGATATCGATTTTTGAGCCGCTTGAGTCAAACTACCTCCATAATCGTGGTTACGATTACAAACACTATGTCTGAGGTTTCGAATTTATACAAAGAAATTAAATAATTATTGTGAAAATCTCCTAAATTTCTACGATGCAGCCATTTAGGAGCTTACAATTATTGCATTTAACTACTTATTATTATTTACAAAAAAAACAGTATTTCACGAACATTAAGGATCGTAAAAAAAACACTGCACATGCACCATGGAGGTTGCAACAGCCTTTCTACAAAATATGCGGTTTACGAACCGTCAAAAGCACGATTAACATCATGAAGGCTTTTTAGTTTGGCCGCCTCTGGGGAGAACCAATTGACTAAAACCTTAATTTTATGCGACTGTCTAGGATCTCAATCAATCGATGTAGACGCCATTTCCAAGGCAACTGGGCTTGCTTGTTCTCGTGTTCATAACAACCTTTGCGGTGATGAAATCAATCTCGCAGCAAAAGGCATCGAAGCAGGTGAGGCCCTCATCGCCTGCCAACAAGAGCGCCAGAAATTCGAAGAGTTGTCCGAAGAATTGCAGGCCGACCTGCCCGCCTTTGTTGATATCCGAGACCGCGCAGGTTGGGGCGAAGGCAATGTCACCCCCAAGATGGCCGCCCTCGCAGCAGAAGCTACTTTGCCAGCCCTTACCAGGCAAATGGGCGGTTCAATTGACATTCTGTCTGAAGGCACCTGCCTGTTAATTGCCGGTCCAAAAGGACATGAAGCCGTTCTGCAAGCCGCCGCCGATCTCTGCGATGTTTTGGCCGTTACCGTCTTGCTGCCACAAGGCGGGGAAATTCCCACAGATCGGCGCTTCGATTGCGTTGTTGGGCAGCTGCAGCATGCCTCCGGCGCTCTCGGGGGGTTTTCCCTTCAGATCGATGCGCTGCAAGAAGTTCGGCTAGGGGGACGCGGTGCTTTTGAACTGACAGATCCCCTGGATGGCGCGGCTTCGCATTGTGACATCATTATAGATTTTCGTGGTCCACCTGCACTGTTCCCTGCACCCGAAAAACGCGATGGATACCTGCGTGCAGATGCCCGGCACGTCCCTTCAGTTGCGAAAGCGGTTTTGACAGCCTCGAAGATGATAGGCACTTTTGAAAAACCGCTCTATGTCCGCCTTGAAGAAAGCCTTTGCGCCCACAGCCGCGCAGAAAAACCAGCCTGTTCGAATTGTTTGAACGTCTGCCCAACTGGAGCGATTCTCTCAGCAGGAGAGCATGTGACCATTGATCCAATGATCTGTGCCGGCTGCGGTTCCTGTGCCGCAGTTTGCCCTTCTGGCGCGATTAGCTACGATGCTCCATCGATTGATATTTTATTTCGCCGCATAAATACCTTGGCCGAAATTTTTAGCAAAGCAGGCGGAGAAAATCCACGTCTGTTGGTCCATGATGGCGACGCGGGCGCCGAAATGATCTCATTGGCGGCGCGCTTTGGTCGTGGCCTCCCAGGCTCTGTCGTTCCCCTCGAAGTTAACGGCCTGGCCGGATTCGGCCATGCGGAAATTCTGGCCGCACTGGCCTGTGGTTTTGCCGAGGTCAATATTTTGACCTTTCCAACCTCCGAAACCGACGTGATTGATGAGCAAATAAATTTGGCAAAAGCTCTAGGTGGTTTAGATACAGTGCATAGGCTGCAACCTACGGACCCAGAAGCTTTATGCGACATGTTGTATTCCGGGACGGCAGTCGAAATAGCCTGCGCTCCGATTTTGCCAATCGGTTCTCGGCGGCAAGTGGCACGTTTAGCTGCTAAAGCTCTTCAGCCAGAGGCAAATGTGCTCAACCTACCGATCGGGGCGCCCTATGGGGCAGTCCTAATTGACACAGAAGCCTGTAGCCTCTGCCTGGCCTGCGTCTCCCTTTGCCCCTCTGGTGCCTTGGGAGACAATGAAGATCTGCCACAACTACGGTTTCAAGAAGACGCCTGTCTGCAATGCGGCCTCTGCAGCAATATTTGTCCAGAGAAGGCCATTTCTTTGAAACCGCAGATGGATCTCACAGATCAAGCCTTTACACAAAAAGTTTTGCATGAAGAAGAACCCTTCGCCTGCATCGAATGCGGATCACTTTTTGGCGTGAAATCTACGGTTGAGAAGATCACTGAGAAACTAGCGGGAAATCATGCGATGTTTGCAAATCCGGCCGCGTCAAAGATGATCCAAATGTGCGACAACTGCCGTATTCAGGCACAGTATCACTCAACAGACAATCCGTTCCAAGGTGACGCCCGCCCTCGGGTACGCACAACAGAAGATTATCTGTCAAAGCGCCGGGATCATTGAGATTGGATAGGCGATCCCAAATCAGCCGGCTGAATGGTCGCCACATAGGCCACAATGGCCGCAATTTCGTCCAAGGAGACCTCAATCGGTACGATTGGAGAGGGCAAATGAGCGGCAAAGGGATCGGTCACCTCAAACACTTGAGTGAACGCAGGGTGTGGATTGAGGAGATAGAATGCCTCGTATCGGCGACGCCAATCTTTAAAATTGCGCATGAGCGCAAACGAAGGGGTCGAGCCTATGGCCTTCATCCGATTGCTTTCATGAACAACATGGCAACGACCGCATTTTTCCAAACTAACCCGCGCACCCAGAGCCGCGTCTCCAGTCAGCGGCTTAGGTTTCGCAACAGCTGCCGTCTCAATTTTCGCTTGAAACACCGCGATTCCATTTGGGGCAAACTCCTCAATTGTGAGTTTGCCCGTATCCGACAAGAGCCAAATTTCAAACCGCTCAGCGGCGGGATGACCACCCGAAGCAAACCGCCACAATCTAGCGCCTTCGCGAAACACAGGCGTGCCTTCTGCCCCGAAGCGCGCCTGAGCGCCACCTTGCAAGAGATAGACTTTTGTGCCTGTTTTCAAAGAGAAACGAGGCAAAAGATACCTCAGAAAGCCACTGTCTTTAAAGGCAGAGGGGGCTTGCAGGGTAAAGGATTTTTCTTGGGCCAAAACGGGTGCGGCAAACAGAGCCCAACATATCACCAAAGCTTTAAACATTTCACCTATTTCCCCAATTTGCCCCAACTTGCAATTCACCCTAGGGGCAGTAGGATTCAAACGTCAACATTTGCAGCAACTAAAAGGAACGTTCGATGAGCGAAGAGTTAAATATGTCCATGCGAAAATTTCTCAAGCAAGTTGGAGTTACCTCACAGCAAGCGATTGAAGACGCATTGCGTGCGGTACCAAATACCGCCGGGAAAAGCTATTCTGCCAAAATGGTCCTCACCCTTGAGGGACTGGATTTCGAACATGTCGTCACCGGTAAAATTGAAAGTAATTAAATGTCAGTAACCCGCGAAGAGGTACTCGCTTGCCTCAAAACGATCCAAGCGCCCTCTGGCGTAGATCTGGTCGAAGCAGGATTGGTTCGCGCTCTTTCAGTAACCGGTGGCGCTGTCCGATTTGTAATGGAAGTGAGCTCCCCCGACCCCTTTGAACCGGCTAAGGCCGAAGCAGAAAGAAAACTTGCGGCCCTTGGTTGTGCGCCAGTATCCATCGTGATGACGGCTCACAGCAAACCTTCCGCCCCGCCTGACCTATCGCCCACCAGAAAGGCAGAGCCCGCAGGCCCAGAAAAAATTCCAGGCGTAGATCGCATTATTGCTGTGGCCTCCGGCAAAGGCGGCGTAGGAAAATCAACTGTTGCGGCCAATTTGGCCTGTGCTTTGGCCGCAGAAGGGCGTCGGGTTGGCATGCTTGATGCAGACGTCTATGGACCATCACAGCCCCGCATGCTTGGCGTGTCTGGCCGTCCGCAAAGCCCGGATGGCAAGATCATTTTACCACTACGAAATTTTGGTGTGACGATGATGTCTATTGGACTAATGACCAATGAGGATCAAGCGGTGGTCTGGCGTGGTCCGATGCTCATGGGCGCCTTGCAACAAATGCTCACACAAGTACAATGGGGCGCGTTGGATGTAATGATTGTCGATTTGCCGCCTGGCACAGGCGACGTAAATATGACCCTTGCCCAGAAAGCCCATGTAGATGGGGCAATTATTGTGTCCACGCCGCAGGATGTTGCACTTATGGATGCACGAAAAGGCATTGATATGTTTAATCAATTGGGAACACCTATCATTGGTATGATTGAAAATATGAGCACGCATATCTGCTCGCAATGTGGCCACGAAGAGCATGTCTTTGGACATGGTGGCGTTAGCGAGGAGGCCAAGAAATTGAACGTACCGCTACTAGCCGAAATTCCGCTTCATCTCGACATTCGTTTGGCTGCCGATGGTGGGGCACCGATTGTTGTCTCCAAACCCAATTCTACTCAGGCACAAGCTTTCCGCAGCCTGGCAAAATCTTTGATTGAAAGCGGTCAGGCATGACAGAAAATCAAAGACCAAGCTTTCCCCCACTCTTCAGCGGACTGGCCATCAGCGGCCAGATTAATCCCTTTGAAAAGGCCCGCGCAGAGGCTACCCGTGGCTGTGATGCCGGGTTGGTAGTCTATAATTTGGCTGCTAATTCGCTTGAAGCGGCGATTGTTTTCGCTCCAGATGTGACGCTCGAAGAGGCCATGGCCGTGCTGCCGCTTTGTGGTATTGGTTTTCAAAACGCCTTGGGCGCTCTGGCGCCACCTGAGGTGGCAGTTCAGCTCGAGTGGGCCGGCGGTTTGCGGATCAATGGAGCCCGCTGCGGCGCTTTACGGGTTGCAGCGTCTACCGTGGATACCGATGCGCTGCCCGATTGGATAGTAGTTGGATTGACCCTGCCCCTCTGGCCAGAAAGTGATGCACCGGGCGAAACACCAGACCATACTGCACTCTATGCTGAGGGCTGCGCAGAGGTTAACGCACTGGGTCTATTGGAGTCTTGGGTTAAACACACTTTGGTTGGCATCAACACCTGGAGCGAAGATGGGGTAAAATCTTTGCATTCTAATTGGCGCGGTCTGGCGCATGGCATTGGCGAAGACATAAAGATTCATGGACAGGCCGGCACTTTTCTTGGCGTAGACGAGAAATTCGGAATGCTGCTTCGATCTGAAGTGACTACCCAACTCATCCCATTAAGTTCCGTACTGGAGGGCAACTGATATGATGCTGGCGCGCGCAATACATTTTGACGAAAGCGATATGAATGTCTTTCACTCGCCTGCGCGCACTGGTGAATGGTGTATCTCGGGCGGCTTTGAATTTTCCAATTGGACAGAAGCTGATTTGACTGGAAAGTCGCGGCAAGCCTTTTCCAACGGTTGGCTTGGTGTGGAGACCTTTGGCCGCGTAACATTTGTGGCTACAACCAAAATTGAACCATCAGAATACGCGTTTCTCAAGGACTCCTTAGCACGGCACTTTGTTCAAATCTATGGCGCCCCGTCCCTAGAGGAAGCAGGCCAAGTTGCAGAAGAAGAATTGGTGCATATGACCGAGCTTTGCAACGACCACGACCCTAATACTTTGCTCACAGTGGTGCGCGAGTTGACAGGCTCCGGCGTGAAAGAGGGGTTTCGCATGATTGAATCGCAAGATGCGGGATTGAACCAATTTGCCATCCATGGCTCTTTAGATGACGATGGACCTGACGGTCATGGCCACAGCCACTAGGTAAACATCCCTCGCCTTGACTCAATCAGACAAATAGAAACTTGTATTGGATTGTAGTAAAAGAGAGCCATAGCTGCAGCTCGACTGCATGACTTTGTAGAGGACAGCCCACCTACCTCTGTGGCTGAATTAGAGGCCCTTTTCGGCAAAGAAATAGCTAGCATTGTAGCT
This sequence comes from Planktomarina temperata RCA23, assembly GCF_000738435.1. Lineage (NCBI taxonomy): Bacteria > Pseudomonadati > Pseudomonadota > Alphaproteobacteria > Rhodobacterales > Paracoccaceae > Planktomarina > Planktomarina temperata. The sequence goes on from NZ_CP003984.1 coordinate 2,465,253, forward strand.
GAGCTTACCGACGACAAGTCTTTACCGAAGGCAGAGAGAAAGAAGCAACAAATCTTGAATGCCTCCAAAAAAGAGTAACGAGGCCAGCTTGGTAAAACTCGCTGATACAACCTCAAACATCGGTGCTATTGCTAATTCGCCACCTGACGGTTGGTCCTTGGAGCGACGCCTGGAATATATTGGTTGGGCCAACACGGTTGTAGGCCACTTACCGCTACTGCCCAAAGAGGGTTTAGCTGAGTTCTTGAGCCGCTGCGATCAAGCACGGTCCGTCAGGCTAAGAATGCTTCTCTTGGAGCACCCAGACACATCCATTTTCAGCATCGGTAGCGGCGCTGTCAGACGAATAAGAGCTCGCATCGGATTGCTAGTACAGCCTAAACCTATGCGCTCAATAGTTGGCGCCACTCAGCAAGAGCAGCGGTTCGATTGAGCTTGCTTGCTGATTGAGTGACATTGAGCGAATGACAGCAAGCTGCCTGCGCTCAACTGTGTCGATAATTGCAAGAAGCGGGTTTGGGATTGGTGTCCCTCGCTGGTTTTCAATGATAACACCTTGTTCTTCGACCGATGCTTGGTGTTGTCTTATGTCCGCTTCCATTCTCACGACCTTGGCCAACAGAATAAGGTCCATATCGCGCCAATCCTCGCGTGCGCGTGCGCGCGTGAACTGGCCCCAAATTATCAACTCGTCATCGCTGCGTAACTCTACGCCCTGCGGTAAAGGGACGCTTTCAATTGCACCTTTAAAACCACCGAGCGCGGCGGTGACGCTGTTTTTATCGCTACGCTTTTTCTGGCTCATATTTTTTTCTCCGGGTTTTTCCGTAAACGCGCAAAAAGTCAGTTACGAGCGCCGGTGCGCCGAAAGGTCAGCAAGGGATTAGACCCGCCCCCCACTTTCATGCATTAAGCTATGAAACAATTCCGGTAGTTGATTTGTAACACTGAATAAGCAAGCGTTGGGTTGGCGGGTATACTGGCGGGCTAGAAATTAAACCTTAATAAAATAACTGAAAAACAAAAGCTTGTAAAAATTCATGGCGGTGCTGTCAGACGAATGAGAACTCACATCAGATTGCAGGCGCAGCCTGAACCTATGCGCTCAATAGTTGGCGCCACTCAGTAAGAGCGGCGGATCGATTGATCTTGAAATTGTCTCGTGAGTAGAAGTGGCGTTCCTGATTGAAATGGTTGTGGACTGAAGAGTGGACTGCAGCGAACTTCTGCAGACATCGCATTTGTCGAAAGCGGAGCATAGCGCGTTCTCGTCGTCGAAACGGCAAGTGGGAATTCTCCGCCCTATTGTTACACCAGCGGCCCGTTTCCTGCCGATCCGCGTTGCCAACAACTTTCATTGCAGCGCCGTAGGAACGTAGTTTGTCCGTCACAACTACTTCTGGCCCGCCGTAGCGCTTCATTACTTTTCTGAGAAATTTCAATGCCGCTTTGCGGTCTCGGCGCTTGGTAACATAACTTTCCAGCACCTCACCTTCGTGATCAACGGCTCGCCAGAGATAATGTGTCTCTCCATTTATCTTTACGAAGACCTCGTCCAAGTGCCATTGCCAGTTCGAATAAGATCGCATCCGACTGACCCGGTTTCTTCGTATCTCAGCAGCAAACATCGGACCAAATCTATTCCACCAAAACCGAACTGTTTCGTGGCTGATCTCAATGCCTCGTTCGTGCAGAAGATCTTCCACGTTACGGAGTGAGAGCGGAAAACGAACGTAAAGCATCACAGCCAAGCGGATGATCTCAGGGCTCGTTTTAAAATACCTGAATGGGGAGTGTTTTGTCATACGGAGAGGCTACGAGACCACCCTGCCCGTCTCAAGCTCGTTTTGTCTGACAGTACCCTCTTTAATCTTACAGATGTATGGCGCTTCTATCTGTGGGGTTGGGACGCGGTTAAAAGAACCGAAAGCATTCATCCTTTATGGGCAATCTGCAGCGAATGGTAAATCCACCATTCAAGAGGTGCTGAGGCGTATACTTCCGCATGGTGTCATTTGTAGCATATCGCCAGGTGACATGGATAAAGAACAGTATCTGGCCAAGTTAATCGGGGCGTCAGCAAATCTGTCTGATGAGTTATCAAACGCTGCAGCTATCTCATCGGACAAATTCAAAGCTGTAATTACGGGAGACCCTGTTACCGCAAAGATCATCTACAAAGAGCCAGTGGAGTTCAAACCCAGAGCTATGCATATTTTGTCGACTAATGTACTTCCAAGTTTTAAAGGCGGCATAGATGCGGGGATCGAGCGCCGATTGCTGGTAATACCGTTCAGTCGAACAATACGTGTTGAAGAGCGGATTTCAGACTTTGAGACAAAGTTAATGAGAGAGCAGGGAGACATTTTGATTTCAGAGGCCATCCGCGAAGCGGCAATAGTGTTTAAAAACGGTCACTACTCGATGCCAGCCTCTTGCCAAGAGGCAACCACGCAGTGGATGAAAGAAGCGGACACTGTGAGAAGCTGGTTAGAAGACGGTGGTTTAAAAAGAGCCGTACCAATACGCGTAGCAAAGCTTTTCAATGAAGTTTACATTTACTTCAGAAAAGACATGGATGAAGTTGGTATCAAATATATCCCTGGGTTGCCCAAATTTAACTCAAAAATAAGGGAATTCATCACCAATGACCCGAGTTGGGAGGAGGTTCGACATTCAGACGGGAAGAAAATTCAAAGGTCTAATCTAGTGACTCGGATGACTGGAAATTCGTAGACTTTTTAAACTTAGCATCACACTAGACAATTCAGATTATGAATGTTTGCAGAAAATCGAGTCACTACGATCACTAAATGAAATTGCGCCCCAATGAATTTGCGGCACCAATATTATAGGCCCATGGTCCAAAGACCACGGCCCATGCTTAATGGGTACCCCCTTGCGGCATCCCTGCTTGCCCCCAAGAAAGGCCGCAGTAACCCCCAAGGCAATTGGTCTAATGCCAATGGTCTACTATCATGGTCTCAGAGTTCCCAATCTTTGCGCCAGTCCTTGGACAGATGCCCGTGGTCCACGAACCAAGCCTCCAGCTCTTTCAGTTCGCCGCGCATCTGCCGCCCCTCCTCTGCAAAGCGCCGTGCTTCTGCGCGCTTCTCTTTCGTGAACTTGCCATGCTTGGTTCTAGCCTCTGTGAGTCGCGCCAGGCCGTCCTTGGTCCTCGGACCGGTACTCGCGCCTCCATGGAGCTTGCAGCGGCCCACAGGGAGTCTAGCGGGGCGCTGGCAAGGCGTGCCGCTGCGCGTTCGGGCCTCGCACCTCTGACCTTGCCAGTTTGGGCCGTAGAGCCATGGTTTGGGATTAGCTTTCATTGTGCTCAACTATCATCGGTTTATGGGGTTTTATTATACCCCATTTTTGATGGTGTGGCTAGGCGCGCGTGGCTTGGTCCACGGACCGCGGACCAAGCAAAACCGTCCAGCGCAAATTGAGCTCATGCAACACTGAAGGCGGAAACGTAGGGCGTGGCTCTTGATCCCCAGTCCACAGACCCAAGCAAGATGGTCCAGGAACCCCGGGCCAGGTTTAAAGTAGCGAGATGCAGGGTGTTTTGTCATTGGCCGAGGTGACAAAGTCACCCTGCCTGTCTCAAGTGATTTCGTCTGACAAAGGCACGTCGTATTCTTACACATTACAGTAAGGAAACTAAATCCAAACAGTGACACCAAGTCATAAAATATATAAATCAATGCCAATTACCTTTTTGCAAAAAAAAACGGAGTCACCATGAGTTCAACAGCAGATAATCCCACAAAATACCCGCCGCGAACGGCACCGATTTCTTCCATTGAAATGCCCCAATTTGGATTTGGTTGCGCGCCACTTGGTGACCTGTTTGTCGAAACTTCTGAAGCCGACACTCGGCTGGCTCTAGACACTGCATGGGATGCAGGCGTGCGGTATTATGATACAGCACCTTGGTATGGGCACGGGCTGAGCGAGCACCGTTTGGGCGGATTGTTACGACAGCATTCACGGCAAGGTTACTACGTCTCAACTAAAGTTGGGCGCGTGTATCTTCCGGCGCCACGCGGTGAAGACAAGCGCGTCCAATGGTGCGGTGGACAGAATTTCGAAGTCAAATATGACTACACCGCAGAGGGACTCGCAGTATCTTATACACAAAGCCAATTGCGCCTTGGCCAAAGTTCGGTTGACGCGCTGATCATTCACGATCTGGACCAAGGATATCATGGCGATAAATTTGACAGATACTACCAACAGCTCAAAGATAGCGGGTTGGAGTATCTTCATAATTTGAAATCACGTGGAGAAATTTCGTCGGTCGGAATGGGTATCAACGCGTTGGGCGATTTCGAATTTTTTGCAGATCGTATCGATTTGGATTTTTTCCTTGTTGCGATGCCCTACACACTTCTTGATCAAAATTCGCTAAATACGGCAATGAAGAGATGTATCGAGCGCGGGATAAAAATTGTTGTTGGTTCACCGTTTGCCTCCGGATTGTTAACAAATCCAACAAATCCAGACGTGCGCTATAATTATGGCCCCGTCCCGGATTACATTCGCGCTCGAGCCATTGGGCTTCAGGATTGTTGCGCGGAATTCAACGTGCCGCTGATGGCCGCAGCGTTGCAATTCCCGCTCCTTCATCCAGCTGTCTATTCGATTATTCCAGGTGCCCGAACAGCGCGTCAAATTACTGGAAATATGGAAAATTTCAATTTAAATATTCCCAGAGAGCTGTGGACAGAAATGAAGAACCGCGGTTTAATCGTTCCGGACGCACCCATCGGATAAAAAAGGCCCAGCGTTAGGCCGGGCCTGAGTCGTCAGGGAGGTTAGTTTAATACATCAAGAACCCACCACTTACATTGATCGTTGCACCTGTCATGTAAGCCGCATGATCACTTGCCAAAAACAAGGTTGCGCCTGTATGATCTCCGGGTTGCGCCAAGCGTTTGAGTGGAATGCCACCCACCATATTTTCGATTTGACCTCCGCTCATTCTATCTAGTCCAAGCATTGGTGTCTCCACCAAACCCGGCGCAACCGAATTTACGCGAATTCCATGGTCTGCCCAACTGCGTGCGAGACCACGGGTCATGGTTGTGATTGCACCTTTGCCTGCATTATAAACGACCGACCCGCCAAACCCACCTGACATCCAGCCTTGTGAGGAATAGTTGATGATCACACCACTCCGGCCGTCGTCAACCATCAATTTTGCAACAGCTTGACTGAGAAAAAACGGCACCTTTACGTTGATGTCCATCTGGAAATCGAAATCAGATTCCGATACTTGAAACAAATCGTCCGCTCGTTTGATAACACCAGCAATGTTCACCAAAACGTCAATTTTGCCAAGTGTGCTATCGATTTTCTTAACAAGTGAGGGCAAGCGTGCGGTATCGGTCAGATCGACGCCGAAACCAGCGTGTTGCGGCCCTAGTTCCTGGGCGAATTCATCGCATTGGGCTTGATCAATGTCGACCACAGCCACTTTAGAACCAGCTTCTGAAAAACCTTTGGCAACGGCGCCGCCTATGGCGCCGGTAGCGCCTGTCAATAGAACGGTTTTGCCCTCTAAGCCAAAACTGAGATTATCACTCATTTTTGTCTCCTATTTGTCCATACGCGCGGACGCGACAAGGTCTTCGTTAATTTCAATCCCAAGACCCGGCCCCGTGGGCATCGGAACATACCCCTTCTCATGCCAGATAGGCTTGTCTACCAGGTCTTTTTGCGCCGGGCCATAAACTGGCTGAAGTTCAAGCATTGTACACGCCGGATTGGACCAACTTAGCGCCTGGCTTGCAGCCCCGACTATGGCCGTCGAGAAGTTATGAGCATTCGCCTGACGGCGGGATTGAGCACATATTTCCGCCGCCTTGGCGAACCCAGTGATTCCGGCGACCCGCCCGGGATCAAGCCCGATCACGTCAACCGTTCCAGTGTCAACGATCCGCTTTACGCCCCGTGCATTCCATTCACGTTCACCGTAGGCAATACGTATACCGGTCGCCGCACGAAGTGCTGCGTATCCTTCAGGGTCATCGTGCCCCAAAGGTTCTTCAAGCCAGTGAACACCATAATCTTCAAAGACACGCGCACGGCGAATGGCAGTTGGAACATCCCAGAAATTCTTGACGCCCAGATCAATCATCAGCATCTTGCTGGGCCCCATCGCCTCGGAAACTTGGCGGACAAAATCGACATCGCGATCATGGTCAAAGCCAAGATTAGCCTCTCCACGTTTCCCAAATCCAACTTTCGCCCCATGCAAGCCCGTAGCGGTATGGATCGAAATTTCTTCAGCCATTTCCTCGATGGTTGCTTTGGTGCCATGTAAACTGGCGACTGCTGGCATTTTTTCATGCATTGGTCCGCCCAAGAGGTCGAGCACGCTGACGCCAAGCATCTTGCCCTTGAGGTCCCAAAGCGCAATATCGATCCCCGAGATCGCGATTGATACAAGACCAGCGCCAGTTCCATACCACCAGCTGTGATCGTGCAAGTCGTGCCAGATGCCAGCCGTATGCATAGCGTTTCGGCCAACAACAATCTCGGAAAGTCCTTCAACGATTTTGGCTGCGGCCAACGTTGCTTCAGGAAAATAGGAACAGCATTCGCCCCAGCCTACTTGACCATTTTCACCGGTGATTTTGACCAGACAAACTGCACGAAACCGGTTGTGATCCGTTGGCTCTTGATAGGAGACCGGGATAGCTTCAACGCTTTTGATTTTATATGCTTTACTCATCAGAAACACAAAGCTGTTTTTGTTGACCCAAACCCTGGATCCCCAGTTCAACTTCGTCACCAGCTTTTAGATAACGCGGTGGTTTGAAACCGAGACCAACGCCCGGAGGTGTACCAGTAGAAATGATATCGCCAGGCTCAAGCGTCATGAAATTCGACAGGTAAGCAATAAGATGCGCTACTCCATAAACCATAGTCGTCGTTGAACCATTTTGAACACGTTCGCCGTTAACTTCTAGCCACATTGAAAGGTTTTGGGGATCGCCAACTTCGTCTGGGGTTACCAACCACGGGCCGGTTTGGCCGAAGTTGTCACAGGACTTACCCTTGGTCCACTGTCCCTCACGTTCAGTTTGATAGGCACGCTCGGATACATCGTTAATTACGCAGTAGCCAGCGACGTGATCCAACGCATCTTCTTCAGTCACGTATTTTGCCGACTTGCCGATGACGACACCAAGCTCCACTTCCCAGTCCGTCTTTTCAGATCCACGCGGGATGACGATCGGATCGTTAGGCCCACATATTGCCGAAGTCGCCTTCATGAATAACACCGGTTCAGACGGAACATCCAGCCCGCTTTCCGCCGCATGATCTGCGTAGTTCAAACCGATGCACATGAATTTTCCTGTACGCGCCACACAAGCACCAATGCGCGGATCGCCCTCAACAATTGGCAAACTGTGGCTATCAAGATTTGCAAACCGGCCAAGATCGCTCAGCACATCACCGGCAATATCGCTGGTAATACCACTCAAGTCTCTAATGTTTCCTGCATCGTCAAGAATGCCGGGTTTTTCTGAGCCGCGCGGGCCATATCGGAGGAATTTCATAATGCTTCCTGTATTTCTGTGGGTTTAGAACCCGGAATTGGGCGGCGCGCAGATTTGCCTGTCAGCGCACGTGTGATTTCATCTGCTACAAGGCTTTGGAGGCTTTCAACAGCAACATCCGAATACCATGCTGCATGGGGCGACATCGTAAGGTTCGGTGCAGATCTGAGAGGGGAGTCTGCTGCCAAGGGTTCTTGCAAAAATACATCAACTGACGCACCGGCAATCTCACCGTTGGTAAGCGCCGTCGCCAATGCGGTTTCATCAATCAGGTCACCACGCGCAGAATTAACCACGTAAGATGTCGATTTCATTTTCGCAAAGGCATCAGCATTCATCCGGCCAATAGTGTCTCGTGTTGCAGGAGCGTGCAACGAGATGCAGTCTGACTCACAGATCAACTCTTCAAAAGATACACCTTTTACCTTCAGCGGATTGTTTTTCGCCTCATCAAACATGGGATCGGTGGCTAGAAACTGAAACCCAAATGGGGCGAGCCGCTCAGCTACGGCCTGCGCGATCCGGCCAAACCCGAAGAAACCAATCTTAGTGTTGCCAAATGCTTTCATCGGTTTGGCGATCTTGACTGCGGCCCAGTCACCAGCTCGAACAGATGTATCAAACGCTTCCAGTTTACGTAATTTGGCCAGGATCATCGCTGCGGTATGATCGGCCACTTCCGACGTACAATAATCAGGGACATAAACACCCTGAATATTTCGCTTGTTCATCGCGGCAACGTCAAGATTATTGTACCCCACGCCGTAGCGTATCACGGTCGCATCCGGCGCGAGCCCTTCCACCGCTTCGGCATTTAGTTCTGCAAATTGCACTACGGCAACTTTTGCACCTTTTACAGCTGCCGCCACGTCTTCGGGTGTACGACAGTCGCAAAGCTCAAAGCTTGCCCCCAGCGCCTCTGCTACAGCACGTTCTCTTTCGACATCCGGGAAGGTTGCATCGGTTATGACAACATCTGCACTCATGCTGCAATCTCCAGACCAGCGCGCCGGCGAAAATCTTCATGACGTACGTCAATTTCACTGCCAACCAACTCATCGGCAGCCGAAGTACAGAGCCAAGCAATTCCGTGTGCAGGCTCCCAGGCCGGCGCTAAGTCACTACGCTTGAGATCACTCACGGGATTGATACCGCTTTCGCGAATTGATCCCTGCATGCCAGTATCAACAACACCCGGGGCAAAGCCGAAAATACGTACGCCCTGTTCGCCATATTCTTTGTCTACGCACCGCGTTAACATCGCGACGCCTGCTTTGCTGGAGCAATAAGCACTCCATCCTTCCATCGGGTTATGCGCAGCACCAGAAGACAGGTTCACAATTGTGCCACCATTCTTGATCATATACGGCAGTGCCTGTTGGATTACATAAAATGCCGAAGTTAGATTGATCTCGACGTTTTTCGCCCAGTCGCCAATGTCCACATCCGTCATCCGCCCAATCGGGTTAATAACACCGGCGTTGTTGACCAGAATGTCAAATCCTACAGCCATAAGAGCCTTAACCGCAGGCTGATCCGTTGCGTCGCAAATAACACCACGCGCGGTAACTCCTTCGGGAAGTTCACCAAGCGCCTTGTCAATTGATGGTTGGTTGCGCGCTGTAAACGTCACCTCAGCACCAGCTTTTGCCAATGCCTCGACCGTCGCGAAACCAATGCCGCGTGCACCTCCGGTGACAAGGGCTTTTTTGTTGTTAAGGTCTAGGCTCATTGGTCGAGGCTCCATTGTTTAGGTAAAAGGAAGGGGAATCCGGTGCTGGAATCAATATCGACTTCCATGATTGGAGCCATATATTCGCTCCATTTTGCGTTCACCGGATCGTCTTTGAGGAAATCTATCGTGGTTTGTAAATTGTCCGTTTCGAAATAGCCAAACAAATCCAGCCCGTGGCGGAAAATATGATAAGACTTAAGTCCCGACGCACGAAGTGCTGCATCCATTTCTGGCCAGAGTTCATCATGGCGGTGCTTGTATTCTTCTTCATATCCAGGCCGTACTTTTAGAATCCATGCATAGCTGGACATCATTCTTCCTCCTTCAGGTAATCGAGTAAAACTTCACCGGGAACGAGGGTAAATTCGGCAGCCCAGAAAAAGCCGTCCAGCATTTCGCGAACTGGAAGGCGGTGAACAGGCGCTTGCGCATTTGCGCGAAGTTCCGTGGTGCAGGGGCTACGCCAGCATTCGGTGACCTTTACATCAGACAGGCTTCTCGAGGTGAGCTGACGGATTGCTGGCGACCCATCAATATGATCAACAGCTTTTAGATTTATGTTGGTTGCAAACGGAAAAACATCAGAAAGTTCAGATATATCAGCTTCTTGTTGCTTGTAAGGCATCGTGCCAGTAACGACGTCAATTCCGTTTCGTTCAAGATTTCCAACAATCAGGTCGCCCCTGAAGTCGATCTTTGGGTTGCCAAGTTTCTTTGGTTGGCCGTGAATTTCCCGCCCATGGGTGACACCAACATCTGACGAAAGAAACAGATATGGTGAGTAAGAACCAACTGCTTTACCCGGCAACTCGGCACCAAACATCACGTTCACTTCGTTGTAAGGCCCAACCCACGACGTGTCGTTCATCTGATAAAAATGGATCATCACTTCGTCACCCGTGGGGACAAGCGGTTCGGGCAGCAAAGCGCGCATCGCCTCAACATCAGTGCGATAGACCAATGTGAAAATCTTGATATCGCGAAACGTGAACGGAAAACTGGGTATCATCGGTGCATCAAGAGGGGTCGAGAACCCACCCTTTACAATGTCAGATCTTTTGTTTTTCCACGTCATCTAAATTGCCTCCGATTTTCCAGATCTGAAAGAACGGTACATGGCATCCAGAACTTCGATCGCGCGCATACCAACTACCCCGTTGGCTTCAATGGTTTTTGCGGTGCCCTGACACACTTCAGCAAGCCGATGGATCGGTTCGATGGCCATATATTCGCCAGCGTTCGGTGCCAGATCGAGGACGACGTCGTCCTCGTCAAATCGGCGCAATTCCATGCGCGACCGTTCCATATCGATAAGAAGCATGCCTTCCGATCCAAAGACGCGAATATCAAGCTGGTAGGAGCAATGTTTGGGTACCAATGCACTCCCCGACAAACTCGCCTTAGCACCATTGGCAAAGGTCAAGATGGCTGCATCCAACAAATCAACATTAGCCGCCGACTTGGTTTCGAGCGCGTAAACCTCAGAAGGCTCCAAATCAACAAGCCGGAACAACAGACCCAGAGCGTGGCTCAGCTGTCCCCAACCGTACCCCCCCGCTTTATCGGGATCAGCCCAAGTTGACTTGTTGGGCTGGAACATATGATCTGCAGCCTCGCTAAGGCCATCACCGCCAAACAGATCAAAGGTGAAAGTCGCCATCTGACAGCTCACATGGCGTATCTCTCCAATGCGTCCATCAGCAATCAATTCAGATGCGGTTGTCGCGAAATCTTTGTAGTTCCATCCGTAAGGAATAAGGATTTCACGACCTTTTTCTTCCGCCAGTTTGACCAATGCGCGGGCGTCTTCGGCACTTGTTGCCATCGGCTTGTCGATCAGTACGTGACACCCGGCTTCAAGCGCATCACGCGCATGTTCAAAATGAAGGGTGTGCGGTGATGTGATAACCACTGCGTCCAGATCTTCGTTTTGCAACATTTCGCGATGATCAGTATATCCGCGCGCAATATCGTATTTGGCGAGGATTTTATCCAACGCACCCTGATTGCGCCGGTTCACAGCTACAAAATCAACATCTAGGTTTTCCAAAAGCGCTGGAACGTAGGCTTCAACGCCCCACCAACCAGCGCCAATCATTGCTATTTTTGATTTAGGCACCTGTGGCCTCCTTAAGTGCGTTTCGGACATTAATCATATGCTGACGCATAGCTTTTTCAGCGGCTTGCGCATCGCGCGCGTGAAGTGCCGCCATAATAGCCTGGTGGTCGGCAATGGACTGACGACGAACCTGATTTTCTTTTTGTAGTACCCGGCGGCCCTGATCACCCAAGAATTGTAACATTTTACCAACACGCGACAAAAAAACGTTTCCAGACGCGTCCAGTAAAGTTTTGTGAAACTCCACGTCGGTGTCATGAAATGTATTTGCGTCATCTGGATCCGCCAGCTGAGCGTCTAGAAGTTCTTGTAAGTGAGTCAGATCCTCATTCGAAATTCGTGTGGCCACTATTGCTGCGATCATCGGCTCGTATTCTATCCGAGCGTCAAATAATTCAAACATATTCTGGGGGTTGAGAGAGACGAAAAAATCTAATGGATTCAAAAGTTCGCCCGCTTCAAGCGAGGTTACAAATACACCACCACCATGACGAATTTCTAGTACACCAAGAATCGAAAGTGCACGCAGTGCTTCACGCACAGTTGGACGACTCACATCGAGAATACCAGCTAGGTCGCGTTCAGACGGAAGTTTTTCACCAGCGATAAGCTGACCGTCTTTGATGAGGTCAAGAACGCGCTGGACCACAAGTTCCGAGACGGCTTTCTTGCGAACTATGGGCTGGTTAAGGGCCATTCCACCAACGGTTAGTGCGGATGTCGTCCGCTGTTTCATTCTACGGTTCCTTTTCCCAGTTTTCTCAACTTTTTGATCCACTCCTGTATATTTGGAACCATGACTGAAAGAATCAACAAAATACCAAGGACCCCCGTCTGGATGTGCCCGGTGATATTGGCAAGCGCCATACCATTGCGAAGATTCAATACGATGAGAATTGCCAAAAGGGTGCCAACCATAGTGCCCCTGCCACCAAAAATCGACACGCCACCGAGTAACACGATTGTAATAATATCAAGCTCGAACCCAAGGGCCGCATCACCTCGTACAGCACCAAGACGCGCGGCAAACAAAAGGCCAGCAAGGGCGGAGATTAAACCCGAAAGTGTAAAAATGATTGCTTGAACCCCTCGTACATTGATGCCTGAATATTCAGCAACGTCACGGTTGGACCCGATGAAATACACTTGGCGTCCAAATACCGTGCGTTGCAGCACAATGTAGAAAAAGAAAACCAACACGAAAAACACGAGTATGGAAAGCGGTATAGGCCCCACTAGCGGCGCTTGCCCCAACTTGTCAAACCAATCAGGGAAGCCTGTGATCCCACGGTCTTCCACAAGGACGCGCGCAAAACCACGAAACGCAATCATCGTAGCTAGCGTGACAACCAGAGAAGGGATGCCAACCCAGGCAATCCAGAAAGCATTGAATGCGCCGAGAATGGCACCTGCGGCAAGCACGATGACAACCGCACCACTTGCAGAAACTCCAGATTGAAACAACCAGCCAAAAAGGCATGCAGCGAAACCCATAATCGATGCAACTGAGAGGTCAATTTCGGCATTGATGATGACGAACGTCATGATGACTGCGACTATCACTTTTTCGATCGAAAGTTGAAACAGGTTGATCTGGTTGTTCAGCGTAAAGAAAAACGGTGAGTTGATGGTATTGCCAACGAAAAGCAGTACCAGCACCAAAAGCAAAAAACCTTCCCATGAATTCAACGCTTTTACGATGCGCGATGTGAAGTTTTCAGTGCTCATGTGCTGCTCTCCTTTACTCGGCCAGATGCTAATTTTGTTTTCTCAGGTTCTTTGTCTGAGGGGTTAGGTTTTCGCCCTCCCAAAAGCCGGCGCGCCAATAGTGTGTCCATCGCCACTGCAAAAAGTATCAAAAGACCCAAGATCGCTTCACGCCAGAACTCTGACACTAATTCCCATCGAACAAGACTGGTATCGATCAAATCAATCAGTGTGGCGCCAAGTAGCACGCCAATAATGCTTCCAGAGCCACCGAAAATGTTCACGCCACCGACGACCACGGCACCAACGGATTTCAGCTCAAGCCCTTGCCCAGCGACAACGGTGATGTTGCCAAACCGGGCGAGGAACATAAACCCAGCTAACCCGGCCAGCGCACCGGAAATTAAAAAGGCTTGCAGTACGGTGCGTTTAAGATTGATTCCAGAAAATTCCGCCGCATCAGGATTGGAACCCACAGCATAAAACTGTCGACCCGCACGAAATTTGGTCAGGAAAAAGTGCATGCTAAAGACTACAAACAAAGCGATCACCACCATCCAGCGCACTTTGAAGCCGCCAACGACAAACATATTCTGGCGGGCAAATTCAATGAGCCAAATAGGCAGCGAGCCAGTTGTAATTGAACTTCCATCCGAACTTTCCACAAGGATCGAGCGAAACAGTGCCAATGTGGCCAGTGTCACGATAATTGACGGAAGATTTAACCGGCTGACCAGCAGTCCGTTTACGAGTCCAAAGCACGCGCCAATTCCCATTGCCAACAGAACGACAAAGACGGGCGCGAGGTCAGGAAAACTAGCCAAAATGCCGCCCAGGAAATAAGCCGTACACCCGACCACCGATCCTATTGAAAGATCGATATTTCGGGTCATAACTACCACTGCCTGACCAACAGAAATCAACGCAATTATTGAAACCGACGTTGAGATTCGTACAAATAGTCTAGGTGTAAGATAATTTTGAATTTGCGATGAAAAAAACAGCGCAATGGCCACCAAAACGAGGAGTAATATCGCAACACGTTGCCCGTTTGGACCTAGTTTTTTTGAAATCGACGACAGCATTACGCAAACTCCATCTGAACGCCAGCGCCGACGGCCAGATGCATTACGTTTCCTTCAGTGGCAATATCGCCGATAAATTCTCCGGCAATCCGACCTTCACGCATAACGATTATCCTGTCAGCTAAAGAAAGCACTTCTGGTAAGTCTGATGATATAATCATAATCGCCACGCCCTCAGCGGCAAGTTCATGCAAGATTTGATGTACCTCAGCTTTGGCCCCAATATCGATGCCCCGCGTAGGCTCGTCCACTATAAGGAGACGCGGCGCGGTATTCAGCCATTTCGCCAACATTACCTTTTGCTGGTTTCCTCCAGAAAGGGCGCCAACGGGAGAAACTAAATCCGCCGCCTTGATATTCAAGCGCATCCGAAATTCTATAGCGTCCCTGCTTTCTGCGTCGAAATCGATTAAACCAACTGAGTTGCTATATTTATTCATCATTGGAAGCGTGATGTTGCTTGTGATTGATTCATCCATTGCGATCCCGAACTTGCGTCGGTCTTCAGAAACATAGGCAATACCAAGTTCCTGAGCATCTTTCGGCGAAGATATTTTCGCCACGACACCGTCGATAGAAACTTTTCCACTGTTCGCGGGATCAATCCCGAAAAGGGCAAGGGCGACATCGGTGCGCCGCGCGCCAACAAGGCCGGAAAAACAAACGATTTCACCCTTCTCTACACTGAATGAGATATCTGAAAATACGCCATTCTTACTTAGCCCCTGAACCGTCAGCATGTCTTCGCCGGTAGCCGTAGATGGCTTGCGGGCAAAGCGACCTTCCATATCGCGCCCGACCATTTCCGTGACCAGGCTTTCATTTGTCACGTCGTCAATCACTTTCGTCGAAATATGAGTACCGTCGCGCATTACTGTGACGCGATCGGCCAGTGCAAAAATTTCTTCGAGACGGTGGGAAATATAGAGCACAGCGACACCTTGTGAACTCAAGGATCGCGCGATACTAAAAAGGCGTTGCACTTCATTATCCGAAAGCGACGCGCTTGGCTCATCCATAATGAGAACCCGCACATCAAGCGAAATCGCCCTTGCAATTTCAACTGTCTGCTGTTCGGCAAGTGTCAATGTGGAAGCCGGGCGACGCACATCGAGCGACACACCCAATTTGGCGATCACCGCTTCAGCCTCTTCATACATGTCGTTCCAGAGAATGAACTGTGAGCGACTATGGTGATTAATGAAGATGTTTTCGGCAACATCAAGGTCTGGAAAAACCATAGGCTCTTGATAAATTGCCGTAATACCAATAACTTGCGCCTCCTGAGTGGTGCGTAAAATGCGGGCGCTACCGTCAACCCATATTTCACCAGAGCTTGGTTGATGAATACCTGTCATCGCCTTGATCAAGGTCGACTTTCCGGCACCGTTTTCACCAACAAGCGCATGAATTTCACCCGGAAACATTTCAAATGACACATCACTCAGCGCAGCGGTTACTCCAAAATGTTTGCTGACATTCTTCATTTCCAGAATAGGCGCTACCATCATCTTTGCTCCGCCAATATTGCGTTAAGACTAGCCCGCGCGAAGGCAGGCCAGTCACTTATTCGACACGCAAGCTTACTTCGCAGCAGCTTCGACGTTGTCTTTGTTATAAACTGTGAATGGTCCCATTAGAACGCGTAATCCTGCGTCACGTGTTGGATCCTTCTCGATTGTATAGTCACCCATACGGCCTGCATTGAAGGTCTCACCAGCTTCGCCTTCGATCTGACCTGTGGCCAGCATGTAGCTGGTGTAGTAGGTCAGGTACCCAAGATCAACGAAGTCCCAGAGCGCGAATTCAGGCGCACAACCATTCATAGTGTAGGTAACCATTTCGGCTGGAACGCCAAGGCCAGAGACTTTGATTTGACCACAAAGATCCTCGTCCTGTATCGCTTTCGCGGACGCAACAATACCCACAGAAGTAGGCGACATAATCAGACCCAGATTTGGGTACTTATCTGCCAACGCAAGTGCGCGGTTGTAGCTTACTTCGGATTGGTCATTACCGTAAACAATGTCGACATGTTTAAGGCCCGCATACTTAGGACCTTTCAACGCCTCTTCCATAGCCGCAATCCAAGCATTCTGGTTTGAAGCGTCTGGTGTTGCAGACAAGGTTGCAAACTCACCCTCACCGTCAAGAATGCTGTGGGCCATATCTGCCATAACCACGCCGATTTCACCAAAATCAACCTGTGCAATAAAAAGCGATTCCCCTTTCGCGGAAGGAATAGGCGAATCCCAAGTTACAACTTTGGTGCCAGCAGCTTGTGCAGCGACAGCTGATGGAACAATTTGCTCACCTGCGTTGTTGGACAGCATAACTGCAGCCCTCTTTTGTGAGGCTGATGTTGTCATGATTTCGATTTGGCCTGCAACTGAGTTCTCAGGTGTTGGACCAGTATAAAGCAGATCACCGGTATTACCGAGTTCTTCATGCGCTTCTTGCGCACCTTGATTTGCCTGATCAAAGGGCAAAATTCCAAGGAATTTTGGCAGAAGCACCATGTCGGCTTCTAAACCCTTTTGAGCAATGGCCGTTTCAGCCGATGCGATTGACCCTGCTAATGCAGCACACACAGCAAGCGTAGAGACTTTCCATACTTTCATTTGTTTCTCCTCCCTGAGAAATATTCTGACAGGCATTGTCGATTTATTTCGCTCGACAAAATTGGCCTTACCACTTAACCACGTCGGTCAATATTCTGTCAATACTAAAATTTTTTTAAAAATTATTGTTTTCAATAATTTACAGCAAAAATAATTCTTGTAAAAAATTCATCTGGCGCTTTATAATTGGTCTGACCACTTTTGGAGAGATGGGAAATGTCTAGTATCAACGCCGTGATTCCCTATGTAATTCACCACCCAGAGCCCAATGACGGCGGGCGGATGCGGTGGACCTGTTTGCTTAAAATCACTGACCAAGCAGGAAACGAAGGCTGGGGCGAAGCCGTAGCGATGTGGCCCGAAGCCTGCCATGCAATTTCAACCCTTATATCATCGGGATTACAAAACATCGTACTCGGTCGCCGCGCATCAGAGGTGACGTCTCTGTGGCAAGATCTTCGCAATCATAGCTGGTGGTACGGGCGTGGTGGCCTTACATCGTTCGCGATAGCAGCAATTGATACTGCAATTTGGGACCTTTGGGGACAACAGATCAACCGACCTGTCCATGCCTTGCTTGGCGGCATTATATCAGCCGGCTTGCCTTCCCAAGCGCCACTACATGTTAATCAAAGCTCTATTGAAGAACTCGTTGAATTTGTAGTCAGCTTGCAGAAACGCGGTTACCGATCTGCCAAATTAGGCTTTAACTCAAAGGGTTCTTTTCCACTTGGCCCAAATCCAACCGAAACCGTTCGCTCTACAATGGAGCTTCTCCGTGCGGCCACAGGGCCAAAATTTGGCCTCATGGTTGATATCGGCAACGGCCTAAATTTATCAATAGAACAGGCTATTTCATTCTGTAAATCGCTTGAGCCCCTAAATCTGGGCTGGATCGACGAGCCGCTAGACCCTGACGATTGGCAAGGCTACCAGCGCCTGCGAGGATCAACACAGTTGCCAATCGGATACGGCGAACGTAACTACCGCGTCGAAGATTATGAGTGCACCATCGCGCGAGGTGACTGCGACGTACTTTCTATTGATGTGTCGCGGGCCGAAGGTATCACCGGATACCGAAAGGTTCTGGACCTTGCTGAGGCAGCCGGACTAAAAACCGGCCCCCACAGCTGGTCGACGGCTATATCCAGTGCTGCCAGCCTGCAAGTTGCAGCAACAAGTTCGACGAGTTGTTTTTTCGAAATGAAACCCCTTCAAAGCCCCGTGCAGCAGGGCCTAGCACTACCAGAACTGCTATTTGATACCAACGGCAACTTCACTCCTTCAGACGCTCCAGGTTTAGGTATTCGAGTTAATCATGCAGTATTAAAAAATTTCACCGTGACACGTTGAACAGGAGACAGCGAATGAAAATTTCATTGACATCATGGTCATTTCCCGCTTGTACGCTCAAGGAAAGCTGGAGCATTGCAAATGCCTTAGGGATTTCACACATGGACCTAGGTCTGCTTCACGGCGCATCCTTGGACCGCGACCTAGTACTAACTGATCCCCAATCCGCGGCCGCACAGGTCAAGGATATTGGAATTTCCGTGGCCAATCTTTATTGGCTCTTTGGTGACACTCCCCAGGACCGCCCCTTGACCGATTTGACTGCCCTTGATCAGAATACGGCTGACCTTTCACCCGTTCTAAAGTTTGCCGAGGAACTGAATATTCCCACCATGTTTTTATTGCCTGGCGTCAGCAAATCGGGGCAATCAGAAAGTGATCTGCTTGCCAATTCCGCTCAGGCGCTGCGCTCCATGGTTCCCATGGCCAATAGTCACGGTGTAAAATTAAGTGTCGAACCCCACGTTGGTGGATTACTTAAAAGCCCAAACACCTGCCTTGAATTTATTGATGCTGTACCAGGGTTGAAGCTTACGCTGGACTATGCGCATTTCGCATGCATGGGTTTTCCCCAAACTGAAATTGATCCGCTTGCCCGGCATGCAGCACACGTGCATATGCGCCAAGCGCGCCCTGGTGCACTTCAGGCAAAATTGGCCGAGGGCACGTTGGATTTCGTCGCAATGGTAGAAACGCTTCGCTCTGTTGATTTCGAGGGTTTTCTATCAATCGAGTACGTCCACCAAAATTACATGAACACGCTGTTCGACGACGTCCTCACCGAAACGATCCAAATGCGCAACTTACTGCAGGAATGTGGCGTGATTTGATGCTGAATAAACCAAAAAGTTGAAAGTAGACACAATTGAACGACGGAAACCAAACCTGTAGTTAGATTAAACTGAACAGTACTGACGGACAAATGTTGGTTTTGTCGCCCGATACGGATATCAGCCCGCCAGAGATGAGGTAATGATGGAAACCAGAAAAATTCAAGAAATATGTCTGTCACACGGAGTTAGTTTGGCGGCAGCAGCATTGCAATTTCCGTTGGCGCATCTTGCGGTTACCTCAGTGATCCCGGGTGGCGCGAAACCGGAGCAGGTTACACAAAATATTTCTTCGGCGCAGGCGCACATCCCGGCTAAACTCTGGCAGGATCTCATGCAAAGTGGACTGATAGAGACCGATGCGCCTGTACCTGATTTGCGATGGCAACCCGCCTCCAGATCACCATTAGTTTAGCACTCTTTCCCTCATACGTTGGAATAAGAATTTATTGCCGACCAAGACCCTTGCCAAAGTTGCCTTGCAAAAATTAGTTTTGTAATTTTTTTAACCAATATTGTTTGTCGCAGTCCAACCAGATCAACATTCTTGTTGGGCCACCAAAAAATGGAGAACATGATGCCAAATTTCCCAATCATCGACACACATTTGCACATTTGGGATTTTGACCGACTGACCTACTCAGCGTTCCAAGGGCATCCGTTGTTTGGCAAATCCTATCAGATTGAAGATTATCAGCGGGATTGCGAAAATGTTGAGGTCGAGGCGATGGTATTTTTGGAGTGCTATGCCGATTTCACAACGACATCAGGGCAATATATGGAAGAGATCGATTTCGTCGAAGACTCCGCCAAACTTGATCCAAGGATCAAGGGCATCGTTCCCATGGCCCCATTGGAATGGGGCCCAAAGGTCGAGCCGATGCTTGCCGAGATGAAAGAGCTACACCCAGCTGTAAAAGGCATTCGCAGGATTGTTGAGTTTGACGATGATCCACGAGCATTGACCCTGAGCGACAATTTTATCGAGGGTGTTAACCTCCTGGAAAAATTTGGCTTCCATTTTGAAATCAATGTGAATTTCACCCAGATGGATATCGTCCGGGAGTTTGTGAAACATATTCCAAACGTACCTATGATACTTGATCATTGTGGAAAACCCGGCATCGTCGACGGCGCGATTGAACAATATCGAAGTGACATCCGGGAACTGGCGGAGCATCCCAACTTACTGATAAAAATGTCAGACCTTCCAGCGGCGGCAGATCACGAAAACTGGAGCGAAGGTGATCTTCGTCCCTACATTGATGCCACGATTGAAACCTTTGGATTTGATCGCACTATCTATGCCAGCGACTACCCGGTTTGTTTACTGGCAGGAAGCGTAACCCGTGGCATAGAGGTACTGGACCGCGCATTGGCCGGATCTTCGGAAACTGAATTGCGTAAGCTCTACCGTGACAATGCCAACAAATTTTATCGTCTCGGTTTGCCGGTAAGCGTATAAGCTCGATGGTAAACCATCGAAAAAAGTAAGCGACGTTAAAGTATCGTCTGGCCTCGGAAATGACCCTCGCGTGATTAACCCATCACGTATGATGCGGATTGCTGGGACTGTTAACTATCCGAGCCAAGCAAGGCAGCCAGGTGCTATATTTCTGAATTGGTTACCCTCAAGCGGGAGGCAATCTGATGTCGTTGCCGAATATCCAGCATTGGAACAACATATTCCCACCGCTGGAGCCATTATTTGCGACACGAAACGATGCGCGGGAGCCTCTGAATAGAGATGTTGCCTCATAGGCGGCTATGAGTGGCCAAAATTGGCATGCTAATATGCTGAGGTTGGTTGGGAGCTGGATTGCCAAAGGCAACATAGACACTGAAATACGTATTCTTGCGGAAAAACATACTTTGCCCGACTACACTCTGGAGCAAACATGGCAAGACGTTCAGCCGATGATCGAAGGCGCGCGAAAAAGAATTATGATGCCCAAGCTAATAGCAACGCGCCTAAACAAAACTCTTCACCAAGAGACATTCTGACCCTAATCGCTGACGTTCAGCTTAAAGACCCAGAATACCTGATCGAAGATGTTATCAAGGAGGAATCTCTGATCGGCTTAATTGGCCCATCTGGATCAGGCAAAACTTTCGTGGCCATGGATAACGCGCTGAGCTTGGCAACTGGGAAAGACTATCACAGATTCTCAGCGTCCAAAGGTTTGGTCACCATGTCAGCCGGGGAGGGCCATCTCTGAAGCTGTCAAACTAATGAGAACACGCATCAGATTGCTAGCACAGCCTAAATCTATGCGCTCGGTAATTGACGCCTCTCAGTAAGAGCGGCGGCGCGGTTTAGCTTGAAGTTGGTGCGTGAATAGAGATGGCGAGCCCCCCAACAAAATTACCCCCAAATGACTTTACAAGGCTAATACTAAAGCCCCGTGGTCCGAGACGCGGGAGCCTAAAATGGGGGTCCCCGTTCCTAGGTCCTGCGCCTCAGCTGTAGGGATTAGGCGCAGTAACCCCTGATTAACTCTGTTTTGATCTGATGTTTCATTGTGGGTAGCGTTGTGGGTAGAAATTTTATCTTATTATAAATATAAATTTAATCAGCTACTTAATTGGTATATGTGGCGGTGCTGTCAGACGAATGAGAACTCGCATCGGATTGCTGGCGCAGCTTTAATCTATGCGCTCAACAGTTGGCGCCACTCAGTAAGAGCGGCGGTTCGATTGAGTTTGAAATTGTCTCGTGAGTAGAAGTGGCGCTCCTGATTGAAATGGTTGTGGACTGAAGAGTGGACGGCAGCGAACTTTTGCAGACATCGCATCTGTCGAAAGCGGAGCATAGCGCGTTCTCGTCGTCGAAACGGCAAGTGGGAATTCTCAGCCCGATTATTTACCCAGCGACCCGTTTCCTGCCGATCCGCGTTGCCAACAACTTTCATTGCAGCGCCATAGGAACGTAGTTTGTCCGTCACAACTACTTCTGGCCCGCCGTAGCGCTTCATTGCTTTTCTGAGGAATTTCAATGCTGCCTTGCGGTCTCGGCGCTTGGTTACATAACTTTCAAGCACCTCACCTTCGTGATCAACGGCCCGCCAGAGGTAATGCGTCTCTCCGTTGATCTTCACGAAGACTTCGTCCAGGTGCCACTGCCAGTTCGAATACGATCGCATCCTACTGACCCGGTTTCTTCGTATCTCAGCAGCAAACATCGGACCAAATCTATTCCACCAAAACCGAACTGTTTCGTGGCTGATCTCAATGCCTCGTTCGTGCAGAAGATCTTCAACATTACGGAGTGAGAGCGGAAAACGAACGTACAGCATCACAGCCAAGCGGATGATCTCAGGGCTCGTTTTAAAGTACCTGAATGGGGAGTGTTTTGTCATACGGAGAGGCTACGAAACCGCCCGCCCCGTCTCAAGTTGGTTTTATCTGACAGTACCTAATTCGCTGATACGGAAACGAAATTTCCCTGCGCGACGGTCTGACCAGATCAGTCCTGCATCCGCCAGACCATTGGCAGCAGGAATGGAAAGTTCGTCGCCTCGTCGATTTCCACTTTCATAATCGGAGCCATGAATTTGTCCCAGCGACGGTTGGCTTCGCCTTCGTTCATCCGCTCAATTGCAAGTTCCAGATCATCAGTTTCAAAATAGCCGATCAGCGTAAGACCATGGCGGAAAATTGAATAATTGCGAACACCAGCATCTTTCACTTCTGCGACGAGTTCGGGCCAGATCTCATCATGGCGTTTCGTGTATTCGTCCTCATATCCGGGGCGAAGTTCCAAAATCCAAGCATATTGTGACATATCGTGCTCCTTGGTTGCAAAAAAAGTAATTACACCGGATGTTCTCACAGGTAAGTTGGTCAATTGATGCGCAGCCCATGAGTCTCATGTCACGCTCAAGTTCCTCACGCATCAAACCCAAAGCCCTACCAACACCGCGTTGTCCAGCGGCGGCCAACGGATATAAATTTTAATGCCCAACTCCAACAGCTTTTGCACCTAACGATAGTGCCTTTAGAACATGGGTTCCACGCTGTACGCCGCTACCCACAATCACGTCGATTTTGTCTCCAACCGAGGCAACAATTTCTGCGAATCACATGGGGAACGGGCAACATCCGGATAAATCATGTGTTGATTCGTGTCCAAAGGTGCGGTCATGGTGGTTCCTTTCAAATATCATTCCGGGTCGGCTATAACGTCCTGGCGTTGCCTGCCCAAGCCTTCGATACCCAGTTCAACCACATCACCGGGGCGCAGGTATTGCTGCGGTTTTTGCCCCATTCCAACGCCGGGAGGAGTACCGGTGGAAATAACGTCGCCGGGGTGAAGGCTCATGAACTGGCTGAGGTAGGACACCACATGTGCCACGCCGTAGACCATGGTTTTGGTCGACCCATTTTGCATGGTCTTGCCGTTCACTGTCAGCCACATCGGCAGGTTCTGCGGATCGGAAATTTCGTCCTTTGTGACCAGCCACGGACCGATCTGGCCGTAATTGTCACAGGATTTGCCTTTGGTCCAATTGCCCGCTCTTTCCAGTTGAAAAGCGCGTTCAGACACATCGTTTGTCACGGCATAGCCCGCAACGTATTTCAGTGCATCAGATTCAGACACGTATTTCGCGCGCTTGCCGATCACGACGGCCAGTTCCACTTCCCAATCGGTTTTTTCCGAACCACGCGGGATGATGATCGGGTCATTTGGACCACAGATTGCGCTGGTGGCTTTCATGAATATCACTGGTTCCGGCGGCACATCCATACCGCTTTCTTCCGCGTGGTCTGCATAGTTCAGGCCGATGCAGATGAATTTGCCGGTTCCAGCAATGCAGGCGCCCAGCCGGGTGTCGGGGCCGACCAAAGGCAGGCTGTTCAAATCCGTCGACCGGATGGCTTTCAACCCGTTATCCGATAAGGTTTCGCCAGCAATATCGTTAACTATGCCGGACAGATCACGAATGTTGCCATCGGTGTCGATAATGCCCGGTTTTTCAGCGCCAGTTTCGCCAAATCTAAGAAGCTTCACTTTGATTTCCTTTATGTATTGGCCCAACCGCGACAGCACGATGTGCGCCACCGGTAACAACTGTGTATTGGTTGTTGAAGTTGTGTTGAGTAGTAATCTGTATTTGCATGTTTAATTTCCCTTTGAAGTCGGCATAGGCAGGTGCCTGAAGCCATAATCGTGGTTGACCATCATGCCCCTGTCGGAAGTGGTCCAAGCTGGGCGGCATACCGTGTGATACATTCGAGTCCGAAATCAGTAGGTTGAAGCCAGGGTTCTCGCGCAGATCCGATTTCGATCCCGAGGCGATAGGCGAGCAACGTCTTTCCATACGTCAGAAACTGCGGGATGCCCTGCATTACGAATGTAAGGACCGGCAGCAATTTTGCATAAAGCTCATCCGCATATTCATGCTCGCCAGCGATAAAAGCAGCATGAATTGCCGCCGTTCGGTCAATCGTCTCGATTCCAGGGATCAGTCCTTGAGCTCCGGCCCGCAAATTATCCGTCAATTCCAGCCCGCAGCGACCATTGAAGACCATTGTCTTACCAGTGAGCGCTTTAGCGGACGGTTCAAGCGCCAACGCCGAGCATTCCAACTTTGCGATCGAAAAATTGGTGTAATTTTGCGCCAACGAGATAAGGTTGTTGTCATTGAGACCATAGCCAAGGAATTCGGGCGCGTTCTGAATGCCCACCGGACAATCGAGCGCATTTATAACTTCAGAGAAGAAAGTAAGGAGTGCGGCTTCGCTGATCGTTTCAGACGGAGGTTGCAGGAGCAGCGCAGTAGCACCCAGATCAAGTGCTCGTCTAGCCGCTTTCAGCTGATTGTCGGGTGTTTCTCCACGGATAGTTACAATCATCGGTAATTGGTTGTTCAGACGTTTTGCAATCGTAGTTATCACGGCCGCGCACTCATCTTCATCCAATTTGGCTGCTTCTGTCCCGAGTCCCAGAACTGCAATGCCTTTCGCCCCAGCTGAGATGGCCGCGTCCACCTGAAGTGAGAACGGATCGAGCCGGAGTTCACCGTCAGAGCCAAAAAAGGAGTAAAGCATCGGATAAATTCCTGGATGCAATTGTTTTGTCATTTGATTAGTCTTTCTCTTTTAGCGAACATGGTCGATTGCTGTCGCGTCTAGCTATGTATTTGTCGTTACCGGCAATGGTGAGACGCATCGCTAAGACTTTTCCCATTTAGGCATCTCAAACGACATGCCAATTGCACAATCCTGTCGTTAGATTCGATAAACCCGCTCTGCGGTCTTCCTTAGCAGAAGCGCCTGTTCATTTTCGGAGAGCGGCGCTATAATTTCGGCAAATGCCTGCCAATGCTGAACATAAGTCGCAAAGAGCTTGTCGACCGGGAAGTTGCTCGCAAGCATAGATCTTTCGGGGCCGAATGCTTCGAGAACCTCATAAATGTACGGGCGAAAGCTTTCGACGGTCCAGTTGTGATCAAACATGCCAAGACCGCTGATCTTTACGGTTATGTTAGGTTGGGCGGCCATTGTTCGCAGACCCTCCTTCCATTCTTTCCAGCCATCAGGGGTTCGATCAACAAACATACCGGCATGGTTCAAAACGATACCTACGTCGGGGTTTTTGGCTGCAAGGGCAGCGCAGCCCGCCATTTGATGTGGGTATATTTGCAAATCAAATGACAGATCATGTGACCGCAGCAGATCGAAGTTTTCCATCCAAACCGGATTGGCCAGATGATCAGGCGCACCGTAGGAATAATCAGCGATTTCGTGCAGGTTCAAAACCTGACGGATACCCCGTGTGTTGGCAAATCTTTTTTGATCAATTATCTGCGCTTCAGCATCATCCGCGGCAAGATCCACGTTCACGACAAGCGCCTGGGGTTTGCCTTCGCCTGCTCCGTCGGCGAGCGATTGAAGAACTCGAGTCTCTTCCACGCGGTCTGTCGGAAAAGCTTCGACATGCACCGCTTTTTCAAGGACAACCTCTGCCCCACCCTCAGCCAGTAGTTCAGGCAGAAGATAGCTGCGGGCGATTTCAGCTGTATTGCCAATAAAACTGTCTGACGGTTCCTCAAAATGCGGGTACAGGCCCGTAGACAGATCCCACAAGTGAATGTGTGCATCGACAACTCTAATGGGGTCGCTCATGTTCTACTCCTTCTGATTTCAAATAATCCGGTTCGGGTTGGCTATTCCAAATTTACGTACATGCCGCCGTCGACAAGAAGGCTTGCGCCAGTGACATAGCGGGCCATATCCGAGGCCAAGAACACTGCAACTTGGCCAATATCGTCTGGCGTTCCGAACCGACCGAGTGGGATACGTTTCAAAGAATACTCAGCAAGTTCTGTACCGTCGAGAACGTCGCGTGTAAGGTCAGTCAGAATGGTTCCGGGCATGATGGAGTTGCAGCGAATATTGTGCTTACCAAGCGAGATTGACACCGACTGCATCATCGAGTGAACCGCGGCCTTGGTTGGTGTATAATGACTTTGCAATTCGCCACCTACTAGCGCGCTAATTGACGAAGTAGCAATGATCGCGCCGCCGTGGCCCTGTTTCACCATCTGCCGCGCAGCAGCCTGAGAAACAATGAAACTACCTTCGTAATTTACAGCCGACACCCTTCGCATGACATCAATCGGAATATCCAAAAACGAGTGGAAAGGACAAATCCCAGCATTCGATGACAATACATCCACTTTGCCAAACTCCGCGACTGCGGCATCAACAATTTTCTGTCCGGTATCGGGGTCAGCAACATTACCCTCAACTGCAATCGCACGGCGCCCTGACGCTTCAATGTCGGCCAAAACGGCCTCAATTCCCTCCGTTTGACCAAGTTCGGCATCATTTTCGCTGAAATAATTGATGACCACATCAGCGCCTGCCTGCGCCATGGCGCGAGATATACCCGCGCCTATTCCGCGGGATCCCCCGGTTACGATCACACATTTGTCTTTAAGAAGCATCACGCAGGTCCTTTTTTGATAGTGCTAGAACAATCTTGTAACCCGTCATATCCGTGAGACAGACCGTGTTGTCTTACTAAGCGAGAGTTTTCGGTTCATCTTATTCCTTGAGGGGTTGAGAGACGAAAACGAATACATGGCCAAATGGATCGAAAGAATCTGGGTCATCGGATCGGAGTGAAGCCAGGCAGCGCAAGACTCACCCCAAGCCCTGGATCATCGCTGAGCGTGATCTCGCCGTTGAGAGGTATGGCTGCACCATCAAATAGGGGTGTTTCCTCATGCTCCTCATAAGCCGGAACCGGGAAGTATTCGACCATGCCGATGGTATTGTCACTTGCCGCCAGATGCAGTGTGGGGAGACCGTAGGCATGTGGGTATACGGAGAGTCCGGCTGCTTGCGCGAGCGTGCACACGTGCTGGGCCTCGCTGAACCCGCCAACCCGGCCGATATCGAATTGGATGATATCGAGGGCTTCGGCCTCAATCAACTGAGCGAATCCATAACGAGTGGTCTCGTGTTCGCCGGCAGCGATCGGTACCGGTGATGCCCGCCTTAACGCGGCGTAGTCTCTGATCTGATCGGGCATCAGCGGCTCCTCCACCCACTTGAGGTTGAACGGACCGAGCGCGTGGCACATCTGCAGCGCGTACTCGAGGTCCCAACCCATGTAGGCATCTGCCATGATGTCGATATCGTCACCGACGGTTGAGCGAAGAAGCTCGACTATCTCGATGTTGCGGTTCATGCCCTCCCGTCCGTCTACCGGACCGTGGAGAAACCGCATTTTCATGGCCTTAAATCCCCGGCTAACGTAGCCGGCTGCTTCGCGGGTGAACTCGTCCTCGTTAGTGAAGTGAAGCCCACTTGCATAAATAGGGATCGAACCCCGGGTCCTGCCACCGAGGAGCTGATGCACCGGTTGGCCCAAATGTTTGCCGGCGAGATCCCACAGAGCAATATCGATGCCGCTGATCGCGTGCAACGCAGGACCCTTTCGCCCGTAGGGCATGGTGCTTCGATACATCTGGTCCCAGAGCATATTGCGGTTGAGCGGGTCGCTTCCGATCAAGAACCTGTTGAGATGCTGATCGATGATGGAGCTGCTGGTGCGGCAGTAATCCTCGCACCAACCCGTACCCACCAGACCGTCTTCGGTCTCGATCTCGACCACACACATAGAGTCGTTTGGGAACCAGCTCGACAGCGGATGTCGATACTCGGGGTATCTCGCCATGGGGGTGACCAGCTTGAGCTCATCTTGCCTAGCGGCGAAGTCGCCCCAAAACGACGTGTCAACGGGGGTCACCTTCACTCTTGCGATCTTCATTGTATTCTCCTCAAGGTCGTTGAATTGTCAAAGGGCTTTGTCTTTTGAAACAATCGTTTCCGGCAATAACGCAGCGTCATCCGTAAGAAAGCTAAGGCGCAACGTCTGACCGGACCGCAGTACAGGCGTGTTACCAGAGCGAAACTCCTTGAATACCAAGTCTTGCTGGCCGTTGCACTTAATCGTGTAACGATGCACGTCACCGAAGAAGACTACCTCGGTAACCGTCGCATCAAATGACACATGTCCATTTCCCAGGGCAGCGTGTTCGGGCAGTCGAACAATTTTTTCCGGCCGCACCGAAAGCAGGGCATGACGGCGACCCGATTCGGGTGGTCGTGGATAGATGGTGTCAAGTCCATCAATCACCCATCCTCCTGCAGACTTCTCAAGCGGATTGGTGAGTGTCAGGAGATTCGTTTCGCCTATGAACTCCGCGGCAAAGCGCGATTTCGGATGATCATAGATCTGTTGAGGATGGCCGATCTGAACGATTTGGCCTTGGTCCATAATTGCGATTCGATCGGATAATGTTAGAGCCTCACCCTGATCGTGCGTTACATATATAACGGTGCAGCCAATCTGCTGCTGATAGTGTTTGATCTCGAGTTGCATGCGTTCCCTCAACTTGAGGTCCAACGCGCCCAAGGGTTCATCCATCAGGAGCACTTTTGGCTCGAAGACGATGGCACGTGCGAAGGCGACGCGCTGGCGTTGGCCGCCAGAAAGCTGGTTCGGCATGCGCTCCAAAAACCCGCCAAGGCCAACGAGGTCAAGGGCGGCGGCAACCCGTTCCTGCGTGACCTGACTGTCAGCACCGCGCATCTTCAAAGGAAAGCCGACATTCTGCTCCACATTCATGTGCGGGAACAAAGAGTAGCTTTGAAACACCATTCCGATGTTCCGCTTTTCAATGGGTGTCGCGGTCACGGGAACGCCTGCTATGGATATCTCGCCCGCGCTCGGGTTCAGGAAGCCCGCCAACATGTTCAGGGCAGTCGTCTTGCCGGAACCGCTTGGCCCAAGAAGCGTAAGGAACTCGCCGGCCCCAACGCTGAGTGTGAAATTCCCGAGCACCTCCACGTCACCGAAAGATTTACAGACCCCGCTGAATTCAACGACTGCGCCCCTGGACTCTTGAAGTTGTTTCATGGTTGCAAATCCTTAACAAGAGCATCCGCTGGCATTCTGGCAATCTTGATACGTTCTGACTTCAGCATTGTGTCCTACTTCTGTTTTAAGCGTTGTGTCGCCCGCGTTTGGAGCAGAGTGCCGAGACCAATTCCGATCGTGGTTAGGGCAATCAGAATGGACGCGACGGCCGCGACGGTGGGATCGATCTCAAATCTGAGATCCTGCCAGATGCGCACGGGTAGAGTTTGCTGACCGCTCATAACGAACAAGGCGACAATCAGCTCGTCAAAGGAGATGAAAAAACTGAAGATTGCCGAGGCGAAGACCGCCGGTCTGATTGCAGGAAAGGTGACATACCAGAATGTACGTATTGGCCCGGCACCATGGATACGCGCCGCGCGTTCCAACGTTGTGTCAAAATGCTCGAGAGTCGCGGAGACGATCAGCACCGAAAATGGCATCGCCAGAATGCTGTGCGCGAGAATCAAGCCGAAATTGCTCCCGATGAGATCAAGCTGCGCAAAGAGAAGGAAGAGAGCAAGAGCCACAATGATAGCGGGAACGACGATCGGCGAGATCATCAGGGCATAGACGATGCCCTTCCCGAAGAATCGCGTCCGAGTTAGGCCAAGTGCAGCCAAGGTGCCGAGAGTTGTGGCGATAAGAGAGGCAGGGACTCCGATTATGAAACTCAAGATGGTCGCGTCCAGAAAGTCGGAGTCCTCGAAGTAGTTACGGTACCAACGCAAGGATAGAGATTCCGGTGGAAATTGAAGAAAGCGAGAATCGACGAACGAGATCGGTATGACGATCAACAGCGGTGTAAGCAGGTATAACGCCACGAACGCGAAGTATATGGAAAGCAGAATGCGGGACATGGGTCAGACCGGCTCCTTCGAACGTCTCTTAGGAGCCCCTGGCGTCGCCGCATCGAGAATGAAACGTAGCATCAGCACTATCAAGACCGTAGATACTAAAAGAATTAGTCCGATAGCCGAAGCAAAACCCCAGTTTAGCAATTCTTCGATCTGAAAAACGATGAGGTTGCCGATCATTAAGTCCTTTCGTCCGCCAACCAGCGCAGGGGTGATGAAGAACCCCATGGAAAGGATGAAGATGATGATGGACCCGTTGCGCGCGCCAGACAGACTTAAGGGGAAGTACACGAAAAGGAAGGCGCGAAATGGGCTCGCCCCCAGGACGCGGGCTGCCTTGATCAGGCCGTTGTCGATCTCGACCATGACAGAATAACTGGTAAGAATCATGATTGGCAGCATGATCTGCACCATCGCGACATAGACCGCACCGGTCGTATAGAGCATGGGAATCGGCTCTGTTGTCACGCCGAGCGCGATCAGCAGTGAATTGATGAGGCCTTCGCGCCCAAGAACGGCCATCCAGGAATAACTACGGACCAGGATGCTGACCCAAAGCGGTAGGAGGATAAGGAAAATCAGGAAGGGCCGGATTCGCGAGCGGACGGTCGCCAGAAAATAGGCCGCGGGATAGCCAATAATGAAACAGAGGAGCGTCACGATGGCGGTTAGCTTGACCGTATTGAATAAGACACGAGGGTAGACCGGTCGAGAAAAGAACTTCTCGAAATGAGCCGTGGTGAAGTTGGGATCAAAAACACTCATCTTCATCAATTGGATAAGGGGATAAGCAAAGAAAATCAGCAGTAGCACTACCGCCGGCACCAACAAAACGAATGACTGGTCCGCTGTGAGCCGCTTGACGAACGCTAAAAGAGCGTGCCCGCGTATGCGAAGGTTTCCCTTCAAAAAGTTTTGTCTTTCGCCCAACACGGAACTTCTCTCCACAATGCAAACGGATTTAATATCGGGGTGCCCCGGTGAGGTACACACGTTAGGCCGCTAAGCTCACACGCTATTTACTGCCGCTAAAGTTCAACCATAACGGCTCTAGAGCGCCGATGCCCTTACATCCTTGGGTGTAAGGGCATCGGAGGTACTGCGAAACTATTCCAGCAACCACTCAATCCAACGTTCTTCCAGATTTTCCCGGTTTTGTCCCCAGAATGCCCAATCGGTCAAAAAGGACTTGGCCGCATTGTCGGGGTTTGTTGGCATGTTGGCGGCAACCTGAGGATCAAGATTTTCCATCAAACCGGCCACGAATCCGGGATAGGGAATGTCGTTGGCCCAATTGGCCACCCATTCAGGGTTGGCCCATGCGCTTAAATAGGTTTCCGCCGCATTCTTGTTATCGCAGCCGACCGGGATGCCGTAGTAACTGGAGTCGGTGTTCGAGTCCTGCCAAACCATGACCGCATCGACGCCTTCGTCCTGCATCACCTTGATACGACCGTTCCAAGCCACGCCCATGTAAGCTTCACCTTCTGCGATCAATTGAATGGGCTCTGCGCCCGCACTCCAAAACTTCACCACATGCGGTTTGATCTCGTCGAGCTTTGCAAAGGCCCGGTCCACACCCTCGTCGGTGCCGAGTACGTTATAGATGTTCTCTTTGGCGACACCATCCGCCAAGAGCGCAAACTCGAGATTGGCCACAGGGGTATCGTGAAGGGTTCGCGGCCCAGG
The DNA here is from genome assembly GCF_000738435.1 of Planktomarina temperata RCA23. NCBI lineage: Bacteria > Pseudomonadati > Pseudomonadota > Alphaproteobacteria > Rhodobacterales > Paracoccaceae > Planktomarina > Planktomarina temperata. The sequence goes on from NZ_CP003984.1 coordinate 2,497,258, forward strand.
AAAGGCTTCCACGTTCCAGAGATCGGCCATGTTCTGCGGGCCCCCGTTTGGGAAGTGGTCCGCGCGATAGACCAGAATCTCGGAGAAGGTGACGAATAGGAAGCCTGTTTTCTGTTTGGCAAAATCCGGCATGACGTTGTCTGGATCGGCGACGCTATAGTCGATCTCCTGTAACAAGCCGTCGCGAGTTGCGATCAGAAATTCGGAACCACTGAGTTCGATGACATCGAAGTCACATCGCCCTGAGGCGACCATGGCCTTAAGCTTGGCCACGCTGGGATCCGTTTCCAACTTGACCTCGAGACCCGTCCGTTCACCGAGAGGCGTCAGAAAATTCTTGGTGATGAGATCCCACGTAACGCCGCCGTAGCCGGCGACGCGGATCGGGTCAGCAGCGTTCGCGACTGTCGCGAACGCCCCCAATACAGTACTGGCGAATAGTCCAGCAACAGCTGATGTCAGTGTGCGTCGGTTTAGTTCAAACATGTTCCAATCTCCCTGTTACAAGCTCATCCATGAAACTAACGCTGATGAAAGCACCTTCGAAGCAGCCCATTTACTGCCCTTCTTAACGCGCTACCTTCGGCCCGTTTCAATGGGCTTTTCCTATGTTAACCTTAACAGGATTATGCTGTCGTATCCTGTGAGTCAAGTGTTAACCTTAACATATTGTCGTATCCTGAGGATCAATCGCATTTTTTGTTTTACAGTCAGAACGAACCATCTGGTCGACTGCGACGATCACTGTCGTCTCTGTTTGGGTGCGCGTATTCATGGCCGACGAGGCGAATGCGAGTTTCTTCAAACTTCAGGGCAACCCGGAAGAAGTGGCCTATGCCGCACTTTTTCTGGCGTCCGACGAAGCATCATTCGCTACCGGTGCCAGCTTGGTTGTGGATGGCGGTGCGACGGTTTGAGGTTTAACCTTCCATCCGCCAAATCAGCGGTAGCAAAAAACGGATATCCGGTTCTTTCGTCAATCCCGACCTTCATGATTGGCGTGATGTATCCCATCGCAACGAAATGCGAGTGGTCGAGAACAATCTTCAGCGCCGGCACCATCGCGACCAGATCGCGGGTGGTGTTTGGCGAGATCAGAATGCTGCCGGTGTGGGGTTCGATCAGCACCTCAACACCGGCGGCCTACCCTGCTTCGACCACCGGCGTCAAAGTTTCGACAGAGGTGCTCAAGGCGTGCGACCGGCTTTGCCCGGAGTTGAACATGCCGGGCAGGATAAAAACCGAAGGCGCGCTCGCGGATTTGGCAAAGGCGCCGGCGGCTATCAGGTCGGTCAGGTTTTGCGGGTTCGATGGCCCGGCCAGGTTGCGATCCTGCAGGTCATCTCCGAAAAGGTGAAAGAGGTTGGCCACGGGCAGTGGCAAGCCGGTGGCAATCTCGGCGCCATAGGTTTCAGGCTCGTTTAACACCCGCGCCTTGCCGAGGGCAGGTTCAAAGAAATAGCCCAAGTCGATACGCTGAGTTTCATGCCGTCACCTCCGAGTCAATATGTCGCCCTCCCGCCGGACAGATCAAACACACCGCCGGTGGTGAAACTGTTCTCGGACGAGGCTAGCCAGGCAATCATCGCCGCGGCCTCGTTCAGCTCCAGGAACCTTCCGCGCGGGATTTTCGACAGCATATAGTCGATATGTTCCTGGCTCATCTGGTCAAAAATGCGCGTGCGGGCCGCGGCGGGCGTGACGCAGTTCACGGCAATGTCGCAATCGGCCATTTCCTTGCCCAGTGATTTAGTCAGCCCGATCACACCTGCTTTGGACGAGGAATAGGCCGACGCATTCGGGTTGCCTTCCTTGCCTGCGACCGAGGCGATGTTGACGATCCGCCCATAATTTTGCTCCCTCATGTCGGCTGCGACCACCTTGTTGACGTGGAAGGCGCCAAGAAGATTCACGGCAACGATCTGGTGGAACTCCTCGACAGGATAATCGGCGACAGGTGCGTTCGATCCGGCGATCCCGGCCGAGTTCACAGCGATATCGACCCGACCGAAAGCATCTTTGGTTTTTCGATAAGCTGCTTCGACGCTTGACCAGTTGGCAATATCAGCCTTGACCGAAAGAGATCCGTCACCAAGTTCTTTTGCTGTCTTGCTGGCCAGCTCAAAGTCTGTATCCCATATGGCGACACGCGCACCGCCTTTGTTCAATTCTTCGGCGACGGCGTGACCGATACCCTGTGCACCGCCGGTTACAATGGCCGTTCTTCCGTCAAAATCGTATTTGTTCATCTGCTTCTCCTCACAATTATTATTTTTTTGAACGGTCGAATGGCCGGATCAGGTTAAGCGCATCGTGATTGAGCTCCAATCCGAAGCCCGGTGTGTCCGGAAGCGAAATATACCCGCTCTCGGGTAAAGGTTCACTTTTGAACATCGTGCCAAAGTTGGGTTCGATCTTGTCGGCCATTTCGCTCATCATCATGAACTCGGCCAACGAGACACAATCCAGCGCCATGGCCATGTAGTACCCGTAGACGCCACAACCGTGGGGGATCACATCCACAGAACGGGCGCTGGCCTGAGCGGCAACGCGGATAAATTCGGTCGGGCCACCCATCCACATGACATCCGGTTGGATAAGTCCAACGCCGGCATCCATCAGTTGCTCATATCCAAATCTTGTGTATTCATGCTCGCCTGATGCCAGAACAGTGCCGCCCGCGCGGGTGTTCATCTTGGCAGCCAATCGCCTGTGACCTTCATAGTCGTCGGGCATCAATGGCTCTTCGATCCACTGGAAATTGTAAGGTGCCAGACGTCGCGACAGTTCGGCGGCGTAATCTGTCGTCATGGACATGTAGCAATCCAACATCAACGGAAAGTCCGGCCCCACCTTCTCGCGCCAATTGGCAAGAAAGGCGATGTTGTCACCCATGCCTTTGATGCCATGGCCCGGGCCATATGGGAGGGGAACTTTTGCGCCGTGAAAGCCGAGCGCCTTGGCATGATCTGGGCGCGCTGTTGTGGCATAGACTGGGACACGATCCTTTGTGCGCCCGCCCATCAGATCAAACACCGGAGCGCCAACCGTTCGCCCGTACAAATCCCAAAGTGCCAGGTCAATTGCGCTGATCGCATGGACGCCCAGTCCCTTACGACCATAGTGGATCGAAGCGCGCCACATCTGTTCCCAGATCAGTGTCCGGTTCGCGGCGGTTTGACCTTCGACAAAAATCGACAAATGCTGTTCGATCAGATTGGCCGCTGCCGCGCCCCCTGTGCTGACGCCAATACCGATACGGCCGTCGTCATCTTCGATCTCAACGATGACAGACGGCACCGCTGAAACACCCCAGCTTTGCCGCGATCCGGCGTATTTGGGATAGCCCGACATCGGATTGGCAATCGGCGGATGCGTCGTCTGGTGATCCCAGCTTCCGTCGCTTTCGGGGCAACCCGCGATCCAGTGCGTATCGGGCGTGTCGTGGACATCGCTGGCGCCATATTGATCGGGGTTGCTGACCAGGGCGCGCACCTCCCGGATCACCGGTTGCCCGGGCCGAGGGGTGACATCACCTGATTTCGGTGGATGAAAATACATCTGTGAACCTTTGTTGCGCGCCTATATCATTGCCGGTGTTGGCTAACTGTCATCACTTCGTCCGCTGCGGATTTCATCGTAAAGAACCGCTGCCAACAGGATAAAGCCCTTGACCACCTGCTGCCAAAAGGTGGGGACCTGCGCCAAGGTCAATCCGTTGTTGATCATGAACAAAAGGATCAAACCAATCGCCGTTCCCAGGATTGTCCCACGCCCGCCTTTCAGGCTTGCACCGCCTAGAATGACCGCAGTGATCACGTCCAGTTCAAATCCCATGGCCGCGGCGGGCATGGCGGTGCCAGTACGGGCGGCCAGCATCAGACCGGCAAGTGCTGCAGTGGCCCCGCAGGTAATGTAGATCGCCAACTGCCACTTCTTTGTGGAGACGCCCGATAGGCGTGCCGCGCGTGGGTTCGAGCCAATGGCATAGACATAGCGACCGAACGTCGTGCGCGGCAAGATCAGCGCGAACACCAGATAGATCACGATCAGGATGAGCACGATATAAGGGATACCTACCCATTTGCCGGTGCCCAGGCTTAGCCAGGTCTTGTTGGTGATGATGATCTCGCGACCATCCGAAATGACAAAGGCCAGCCCCCTGATGATGGCCATCGTCGCCAGCGTCGTGATCAGGGGATTGATCCGGAAATAGGCAATCAGCGTGCCATTGGCAGCGCCGATGAAAATGCCCAGAAGGATCGCGGCGGAAAAGGCCGGGCCGACGCCCGAGCCGATGTTCAGAAGAGAGGCGGCCAGCATTCCGGCAGCGGCCATGGTCGAGCCGATGGAAAGATCAAACCCGCCCGCAATGATCACCACGGTTTCACCCGCAGCGGCAACGCCCACGATCACCAGCGCCTTTGCCACATTGATCAGGTTGTATACGGTCAGGAAATACGGCGATGCAAAACACAGCACGATAAAAACCACGAAAGTCGCCACAACCAGACCAGGGTTGATAGCCGAGGCTCCGCGGCCCCAGAGTTTGGAATTCATGATTGCTCCAAGCTGTTTCATGCGCCTGCCTCTTCGGGAATTCTGTCGCCCGTCATCATCTCGGTCATTATCGCCATGGTTTGCGCGGGCGGGTGTTCGTTCGGCTTCATCTCGCCTGCGATCTTGCCGCCGCGCACCACCACGATCCGGTCGCAGATACTGAGGATGTCGGTGAAGCGGTGGCTGACCAGCAGGATCGATACGCCGCGCGATTTCAACTCCGAGATCATCTCCCAGAGTTTGCGGATTTTCTCGGCTGAGAGCGCCGCTGTCGGTTCGTCCATCAGCAATGTCGACGGTTCGAATTGCAACGCACGGGCCACGGCAACCATCTGGCGCTCGCCGCCAGACAACATGCCGACCTCGCGTTCAACGTCGAAATCAAGTCCCATGTTAGCGATGTCCTCAGCGGCAGCGCGGGTCATGGCCTTGTTGTCCAACACACGGATCGGGCCATAGTTTTTCTTGATCTCGCGACCCAGAAAGATGTTTTGGGCCACGTTAAGATCCTCGCACAGGGCAAGGTCCTGATAGATCATCTCGATCCCGTTCTGGCGCGCATCAAGCGGGCTGTTGAACCGCACCTCGCGCCCCCGGAACTTCATTGTGCCACCGGTTGCCGGATAGACGCCGGACAGGAGTTTCACCAGGGTCGACTTGCCTGCGCCGTTGTCGCCGATGATGCCGACCGATTCAGCCTCGCCGATCTTCAGATCGACGCCGGAAAGCGCATCGACATTGCCAAACGACTTGGTGATGCCCGACAGCTCGATCAGCGGAGCACGGGCGCTGTTGTCAGCGCCCGTGCTCTTGGTTTCGGAATTATTCCGGGTAGACATCATTGATACTTCCTGCATCAAGGAAGACATGCTCCAGGTGAACTTCCTGCGGCACGGCCTTGCCTTCCAGAATGTCCGCCGCGACTGACAAAGCCCAGTCGGGATACTTTTCGGGATAGTAGGCAACACAGCCAAGGAAATTATTGTCCTCGACCGGTGTGCGTGTCGCGGCCACGCCAACATCGTCACAGCCGAGACCGATGGCCACGCCCTCGCGCCCGGCTTGTGCCAGCGCGTTCGACATACCAAAGGCACGCGGATCGTCAATGGCAGTCGCCAGAACAAATCCGGCACCGGGATGGCCCGTCAGCCAGTCTGTAGTCTTGGTCAGAGCCTGATCCGTGGTGCCAGCGTCAATCAGATCTTCATGAATCCGAGCCTCAGGAAGCGCACCGCAAACCGTCTGAACCCCATCGGCAAAGCCCGACAAACGTTGATTCGCGGCGTCACCATCGGCGGGGGCGATCCCAAGCAGAACCGAGACATCGTCGCAGCGTCCCAGAGCCTTGGCATGTTCAGCCGCCGCCTGACCGCCAATCAACCCGCTGACGTAATTGTTGGCACCCAGAAAAATCGCATTGGGGTGGAGAACGTCAAGGGACATGACGGGTATACCCGCCTCGTCAAAGATATTCATCACAGGCGCCGCCGCGCCGGAGTGCCAGTTCGATTCGATCACGACATCTGCACCCTGCAGCGCGATCAGTTCAGCGCAGGACACCGCCTTTTCAGCCTTGAAGTCGTTGTCGCAATACACAACCTCGAACCCGAGTTCGTCGGCCAGTTCGTAAAGCCGTTGATTGATTGCGTAGGAAAACGGGATCGCAGCCCAGCCTTCGGCGAAACCTACCCTTGAACCTTCTGGCAGCGCGCGCAGGTTGAGCGCATAGGGCGCAGAGGCATCCCCTGATACCACCTCGAACGCGCTCGTTTCGGTGTTATAGGACCAAAGCGCGAGTTCTTCGGGCAAAAGCGCGCCTGGGGTTCCGCCTTGCCTGCTCGCTTCAAATTCAGCTGCCGATACGGCAGGGGCCAGAACCGTGCCGCAAAGCAGGACGCACAGCGGCGCCAATTTCAGCGATGTTAAGCTTACCATTTTTTTCCTCCATGTTGCATTTCAATTATTGTCCGATTGCCATTTCTGGTTGTTCGTTTTTTTTCTTGACCAAAACCAAAGGGGTCTTGAAAATAACATCAAGTGTGTTAACCTTAACACCAATCGATCCAATGTCTAGCAGATTTTTTCAAGCGACCGAACGGAGCAGATGTGGCGACCTACAAAAACGAGCTTTCCAACGCTGGGTCAAGCCTGACATGTGTCGCAGAACATGCCGGTGTTTCTGCGATGACGGTTTCGCGCGTCCTCAATCAACCGAACAAAGTTGCAGAGGCGACCAGGCAAAAAGTGGAGGCATCGCTAGACGCGCTCGGCTACGTCCCGAACCTCGCTGCCAATACGCTCAGGCGCGAGCGCAGCGGTGTCATAGTCGCCATGGTGCCGACGGTTGAAAATTCGATCTTCAGCGACACCATTCAAGGCATCTCGGACATACTGGAAGCCGCGGGATATCAGCTGCTGCTCGGATGCACGTCATACGACCTGGAAAAGGAAGAAAAGCTGACACGCGCCTTTCTCGGACGAAGACCCGACGGCATTATTCTGACTGGAGTTTCGCATACCGATACGACGCGGGCACTCCTTAAAAATGCGGGCGTCCCCATTGTCGAAATGTGGGATTTTTCCGATCAGTGCAGTGAAAACTGTGTTGGCTTTGACAACTATAAAGCGGGATATGAAATTGCGCGTTACATGCTGGAATGCGGCTACGAAAACATCGGCTTAGTTGCAACAACGCTTGAACACGAAGCACACGAATTCCGCGCCGCAAAGCGCAGCGCCGGTATTTATGCGGCCTTCAGGGACGCAAACCGTCCCGCGCCATTGAGACGAAATGTTAGTGACCCCCTGGCGATTGATGAGTGCGGCGCTACCGCAGCAGACTTCGTTGCGGCCAACCCAGAATTTGACGCAATAATCTGTTCAAGCGAGGTCCTGGGCGTCGGGGCGATCAAAGAATTGCATGGCCGCGGTTGGCAAATTCCGGAGAAGATCGGTGTCGCTGGTATCGGCGATGCCAATATTGCAGGCCTTGTTCATCCCGGGCTGACGACGATCAAAATACCGGGAAAAAGAATTGGCGAGCGATCTGCTGAAATCCTCGTGGAGCGCTTGCGAGGTTCGCATGATCTTGCGATTCAGGAAGACATCGGATTCCAGCTGGTGGTGCGTGGCAGCACGAAGTGACGCCTGATATTCCTGATCACCACCTTCGCTGCGGGGCGCACCGTATTCCTGTGCCGAGGCGACTAATTTCAAAATTGCTAAGAGCTGTTCCTATCTGCTAGCCTCCATCTGCCTGGGTATTGTCGTAACCTTCGGCATCGCGATGCTCTTCAGAGATGGAGAGATCGTGATGAGGATACTTTCGAAACGCCAACTCAAGGAGCTGGTTCTTTACTCGCCGCAACACGTTGCACGTCTGGAACAGGCCGGCCTGTTCAACAAGCGGGTACAGCTGGGCCTCAACAGAGTGGGATGGGTTGAGGACGAGATTTTGGACTGGCTACAACAACGGTTGGACCAATGAACGGACGCCTGACCGACACTCCTCACGTAGGAGTATGGGTGGCCGGACGTGCACAGTTCGGCCACCTAGTTTTCACCCGATCACACCTCAAACTTTCCCAGATATATACACCTGCGATTGATCATGACGCGACCACGTGGAATGGAAGTTGCTACCGATCTCACTGGATGCTTTTGCCGCGCTCGGGATCGTTGTTGTGCAAAAGCGCCCCTTTGCCTTTCCTCCGAACTGCCTTAAGCAGACATTGGGTCGCTCCAACTGAACGGCAAACAAGTCCGCATAGCAGCCGTTAGTGCTTGGATAGGGCAATGTCTGCTTCTTCAGTTAATGGCAGTAAACAAAACCCCCGTCCAATGAAACTACAACGCTAATACTAAAGGCCCATGGTCCGAGACGCGGGGCACTGGGATTGGGGGCCCCGGTCCATGGTCCTGAGGCTTAAATGTAGGGATTAGGCACAGTAACCCCTGCCGGTGATCCACGGACCGCGGCCCGAGCGAAACCGTCCAACGCCACCTGTGCACATGTAACAACCTTAAGTAGGCCGACGGTGGGTGGTGAATGGACCGTGGGCCCTGGTTCTTGATGCCCGGTCCTAGGCAAGGTAGTTTAAGAACCCCGGGCCAGGTTTCATGTACCTGAATGGAGAGTGTTTTGTTATACGGCGAGGCTGCGAAACAGCCCGCTCCGTCTTAAGCTCGTTTTGTCTTACAGTGCCTTGAGGTAACACAAGCCGTCGGAAAGCCGTCAAAAATCAAAAAACCAAGAGACTGGATTTTCTTTTCATTCATAAATATCATACTAAAAAGAGAACTGATCCGGAGATCTTGTGGTCACAGCATAATATTGAGATCTATAATGAATATTGAAAAAATTACTCCAGACATGGTTGTAAAACTCACACAGGATCCCCACCGAATCACCGGAATGCGTGAAAAAATTCTTGAGGTGGCCATTGGTCGCGAAGTGCGTGCGTTTCGGCTACGCCAAGAGGTGACGGTCACTGAGCTCGCCAACCTAACTGGCCTATCGATTGGCATGCTTTCAAAGATTGAGAACGGCAACACTTCCCCGTCCCTCAAGACTTTACAGACCCTTGCCAATGCGCTGTCTGTGCCGCTCAGCGCGTTTTTACGCCGCTTTGAGGAGCACCGCGCAGCAGTATACACAAAGAATGGTGAAGGAGTTGAGACCGAGCGGGCCGGCACTCGGGCGGGCCATCAATATAATCTTCTGGGGCATATAGGCGCTAATACAAGCGGGGTAATCGTTGAGCCTTATTTGATTACCCTTTCAACCATGGCGGATGTGTTCCCAACCTTCCAACATGGTGGGATTGAGACCATCTATATGCTGGAGGGGGAAGTCGATTACCGGCATGGAGATGAGGTCTACACGCTTACCGCAGGGGACACATTATTTTTTGATGCTGACAGCCCACATGGACCAGAAAGGCTAGTACAACTGCCCGCCCGTTATCTCTCCATCATCAGTTACCCACAAAATAGCTGAATGCCGTAAAAACTTAGTCGAAAATCTTATCGCTGCAAAAACGGGGTAATGTGTTCGTCTGGCAACACCCCACAAGATCGGCAGGCCATCGTCAAATTGTGACAAGCAGTCTAGCATCATACAGCGATTTTCTATGAAACCTTTATAATTGGCCAATTCCTCAGGCAAATCGCGCACCACACGACTCAATCTGTACCCCCATTTCATATGCTAAACAGCCCGCATGGATGGTGATCATAAGAGGGATTGTTACGCAATAATACAATTCTACAAGGCTGGTGTTGGTAACACCAGAACTGGATTTCAATGCAGCCATTTGTGCGGTGAGGTGTGCCAATTGTTGTTCCACGAATTTCCTCTTTGTATTTTTACGATGCGCCTTACAACCAAAAGGATTCGACAATAGCTAGAACAAAAATAAATGAGTAAAATTTTGCTAATATTATTTACCTGAGGTGAAAATTTTTTTCCCATAGTTGATCCATACAAATTTTGGTGCTAAACTTCGACTTATACCAGTTCGGGTCATTTATTGAGAAAGGAATGCCGCATGTGCGGGATAGTTGGTCTTTTCCTTAAAGACAAAACAATGGAAACTCAGCTTGGAGCCATGCTGTCAGATATGTTGATCACAATGACAGATCGTGGACCAGATAGTGCTGGAATAGCAATATATGGTGACACCGCTGAAAACACATCCAAAATCACAGTCCAATCAGACACGCCGGATATGGATTTTAACTCTCTTAAAATCGATTTGGAAAAACAGGTCAAAGGCGATGTCAATCTGCGAGTTCAAAGCACCCACGCTGTGCTGGAATTGGCCTTAGATCAAGTGAACAGCGCCCGCCTAGCTCTTGAAGATTTACGCCCTAATTTGCGCGTAATGAGCATCGGTGAAAGTTTAGAAATTTACAAAGAAGTTGGCCTGCCAAAAAATGTGGCCGCGAGGTTTGAAATCAAAAGAATGTCCGGCAGCCACGGAATTGGCCATACGAGGATGGCCACCGAATCAGCGGTGACGACTATGGGCGCACACCCTTTCAATACCGGAAGCGATCAGTGCCTGGTCCATAACGGTTCTCTGTCAAATCACAATTCCCTACGCCGAAAACTGCGCCGCGATGGCGTGCACATTCAAACTGAAAACGATACCGAAGTCGGCGCAGCCTATCTAACGTGGAAAATGCAAAATGGCAGTAGCCTCGGCGAAGCCTTGGAGAGCAGTTTAAAAGATCTTGATGGTTTTTTTACCTTCGTGGTCGGCACAAAAGACGGATTTGGCGTTGTACGTGATCCCATTGCCTGCAAGCCCGCCGTGATGGCAGAAACCGAGCAATATGTAGCTTTTGGCAGCGAATATAGAGCCCTGGTCAACCTGCCAGGCATTGAGCAGGCTCGCGTTTGGGAGCCTGAACCCGCAACCGTTTATTTCTGGAAACATTAAAATGCAAACATATGACCTTGCAAACGGCAGCCTGCGTGAGCTCAACGCGACATTACATGCTCAAAATGAAACCACAAATCAAACCAGCTGGGAAATTACAAATCCGCGCGGTGCACATGCGATTGCATGCGGCCTAGATTCGCCAATCGAAGTAGCTATACATGGCTCAACTGGTTATTATTCCGCAGGCATGAACCAACAGGCCACAGTGAACATCAAAGGCAGTGCCGGTCCCGGCGTCGCAGAAAATATGATGTCCGGCAAAGTTGTAATTGACGGGGACGCCAGCCAATACGCCGGCGCCACTGGTAATGGTGGACTTTTGGTTATCAAAGGCAACGCCTCTTCGCGCTGTGGGATTTCAATGAAGGGAATTAACATAGTCGTCCACGGCAATATTGGCCATATGTCCGCTTTTATGGCGCAATCAGGCAATTTAGTGGTCTGTGGCGATGCCGGCGACGCGTTGGGTGACAGCTGCTATGAGGCTAGCATCTTCGTACGCGGATCAGTCAAATCACTTGGGGCAGATTGCGAAGAAAAAGAAATGCGCCCAGAGCATATGGAAATTCTGCGTGAGCTTTTGCTACAAGGCGAATGCGATGCAAAGCCGGCGGAATTCAAGCGCTTCGGCTCTGCTCGAACCCTCTACAATTTCAACGTCGATAATGCCTATTAAGGGATTAAGAAATGAACAATAATGACAGCGGTATCCCGCGCACCACGCCCCGGCAATCAGCAACGTTCACACAAGATATCAATAGTGAAATTCGTCGTGCTGCGGCTACAGGAATATATGACATTCGCGGTGGTGGCGCAAAGCGCAAACTCCCAACATTTGACGATCTTTTGTTTCTGGGGGCCTCAATCTCGCGGTATCCCTTGGAGGGATACCGTGAAAAATGCGACACTAATGTCACCATCGGTGGATTGAATGCGGCCAATCCCATCCATTTGGACATTCCCATCACAATCGCCGGCATGTCCTTTGGCGCGCTCTCCGGTCCAGCCAAAGAAGCGCTTGGACGCGGCGCGTCAGAAGCCGGCACGTCAACCACAACAGGCGATGGCGGCATGACGCCTGAAGAGCGCGGACATTCGTCCAAACTCGTTTATCAATATCTTCCCTCGCGCTATGGAATGAACGCTAATGATTTACGCAAAGCAGATGCGATTGAGATCGTAGTTGGTCAAGGCGCAAAACCCGGCGGTGGTGGTATGCTCTTGGGTCAAAAGATCAGCGACCGGGTGGCACAAATGCGCAACCTGCCCAAAGGTATTGACCAGCGCTCGGCTTGTCGGCACCCCGATTGGACCGGCCCGGATGATCTGGAAATCAAGATCTTAGAGCTGCGCGAAATCACTGGTTGGAAAGTGCCAATCTATGTTAAAGTCGCTGGTGCCCGCCCCTATTACGACACTACTCTGGCCATCAAAGCTGGAGCAGATGCAATTGTCTTGGACGGCATGCAGGGCGGCACAGCGGCTACCCAAGATGTGTTCATCGAACATGTAGGCCAGCCAACCCTGGCCATCGTGCGCCCAGCCGTCAAAGCCCTACAAGACTTAGGCATGCACCGCAAAGTGCAACTGATCCTCTCGGGCGGTATTCGAACGGGGGCTGATGTGGCCAAAGCTATGGCGCTTGGGGCCGATGCAGTAGCCATTGGCACGGCCGCGTTGATTGCGCTTGGCGACAATGATCCAAAATGGGAAACAGATTACAACAAACTCGGCACAACCGCCGGTGCTTATGATGACTGGCATGAAGGACAAGACCCCGCGGGCATCACAACGCAAGATCCAGAGCTAATGAAACGCTTTGATCCCATTGAAGGGGGCCGGCGCCTGCGTAATTATCTCAAGGTGATGACTTTGGAAGCGCAAACCATTGCACGGGCTTGCGGAAAAAACCACCTGCACAATTTGGAACCAGAGGACCTGGTGGCACTGACCTTGGAAGCGGCAGCAATGGCGCAGGTTCCATTGGCGGGCACGGATTGGTGGCCTGGAAAATCTGGATTATTTTGAACCTCAGGGGCGCGGCGCATTACGGGCCGCACCCTATTTCATATCAAAGACCAATAGGGAAAAAAGACCATGGCAACAGATCTGGCAAAGTTCGCTGAAGATAACAACGTCAAATACTTCATGATTTCATTTACTGATCTTTTCGGTGGGCAACGGGCAAAACTGGTGCCAGCACGCGCCATTGGCGATATGCAAGAAGATGGCGCAGGATTTGCAGGATTTGCCACTTGGCTCGACCTCACCCCGGCCCATCCCGATATGCTGGCCATTCCCGATCCAGAAGCGGCTGTCATTCTGCCTTGGAACAAAGAGATTGCTTGGGTTCCAGCCAATTGTGTCATGGAGGGCGAGGATGTAGCCCAAGCGCCACGCAATGTTCTGCGCCGCTTGATAGCACAGGCCGCCTCCAAAGGGATGCATGTGAAAACTGGGATCGAAGCAGAATTCTTTTTGCTCACCCCAGCAGGAGACAGAATTTCTGATCCCTATGATACTGCGGCGAAACCCTGCTACGATCAGCAAGCCTTTATGCGCCGCTTGGATGTGATCCGCGAAATCAGCGATTATATGCTTGAATTGGGCTGGGGAGCCTATCAAAACGACCATGAGGACGCTAACGGTCAATGGGAGATGAACTGGGATTTTGACGATGCTTTGGCCACCGCAGACAAGCATAGTTTCTTTAAATTCATGACCAAGACCGTCGCAGAAAAACATGGTTATCGGGCAACGTTCATGCCCAAGCCTGTTGAGGGGCTGACAGGCAATGGTTGCCACGCCCATATTTCGGTTTGGGATGCCCCCGGCGCTGCAGCTAAAACAAATATCTTTGCTATGGAGGCAAACGACAGCAGCCAAACTGCCGAATTGGGGCTATCCGAAAAGGGCAAGCATTTCTTAGGTGGGATCATGAAACATGCCTCCGCGCTAGCCGCTATTACTAATCCAACCGTTAACAGCTACAAACGGATCAACGCGCCACGCACAACATCTGGCGCAACTTGGGCACCCAATACGGTGACTTGGACGGGCAATAATCGTACCCATATGGTGCGCGTCCCCGGCCCTGGCCGTTTTGAGCTTCGCCTTCCAGATGGGGCAGTTAATCCATATTTGCTGCAATCGGTCATTATTGCTGCTGGCCTGTCCGGCGTCCGAGCGCAGGCTGATCCTGGGAAACGCTATGATATTGATATGTATGCTGAGGGCCATAAAGTGCGCGGCGCGCCAAAGCTACCGCTCAATATGCTTGATGCCTTGCGTGAATATGACAAAGACAAAGGGCTCAAAGCGGCAATGGGTGAAGAGTTCTCAGCCGCCTACCTGAAAATGAAACAGTCTGAATGGAATGACTTCTGTAGCCACTTTAGCGATTGGGAAAAAGCTAACACCTTAGACATTTAATTATATGCCCAGGCACCCGATAATAACCGCGCCTTTAGGCAGGGATCCGGATACCCAACTATCTGTGCAAAGCAATAGGTGCTGTCAGACGAATGAGAACACGCATCGGATTGCTGGTGCAGCCTGAATCTATGCGCTCAATAATTGGCACCACTCAGCGAGAACAGCAGCTCGGTTCAGCTTGAAACTAGTGCGTGAATAAAGATGCAGTTACCAAACAAAACAATCCCCCAATGAATCCACTAACCGAACACTAAAGGCCCGTGGTCCGAGACGCGGGGCCTTATGATAGGGGGGGCTGGTCCGCGGGCCTGAGGCTTAGCTGGAGAAATTGGGCACAGTAACCCCTACTTTTCAGCGGTCAAATATCTGCACATCAGACGCTGCGACATAGTTACGGCACTAAACAAGGCTTCAGTTCGAAATGATGTGTGAGTTGTGGCTTGCCTAGGCGCACCAAATAGCAACTTAGTCAGACTAACGATGAAACCTAAGTGAAACCTTTTTGGCACAAAGTCACTGATGATTACGCCAACATATCCGCTAAGTTATTGATTTAAGTGGTGCCCCCACACGGACTCGAACCGCGGACCTACTGATTACAAATCAGTTGCCCATAAAAACTCACACCACAGTTCAAATGGAATCGCATTTGCCAATAAGAGCAATCAAGCTATTTTTACGCATGATTAAATCAGTCTGAGATATACATGAAAGCCAATTTGAACTTCAATCGCCGCCAATGGCTCGCTGCTACTTTTGGATTTTTGGCCACCTCAATAGCCAGCCCCATACTCGCACAAACAAGAATTCGCCGCATCCGAACTCAATATATCGCAGCGCTTGGAGCCGAGGGCGCTACTTCAGGAACAGGCGCGGAAACGTGGGGTCTTTGGAAGGAAGATCCTGGTGCAATTGGCGTATGGCTTAGGCTCTATCAGACACTCCAAAAGGCGGGTAATTTGGCCCCTGCCGGCTGGAGGTTTGACATTGATGATTGGTGGCTGGATGAGAACGGCCTGATCATGAAGGCTCCAGAATTTCCAATCCCTGCTGGGCAGTATTTTGTTACAAATGGTGAGGAACACTTCTCTTTACTCACCATCGAAGAGCCCGATGCAGAAGGGAAACAATCTTGGTCACTGTCAGACGATAAAACACTTGCGAATGTGACCCATGGGCCATGTAGATCAGCGCGGTATACGCCCGAGGGTGAAAGTGGCACATGTTCGCCAGAATTCGCAGACCGCTCTGCGTTCCCTTTAAAGCCAGGGGAATCACCTCCTTTAGTCAGCGGATGCAATCGAAAAAATTATGCGGTTTTAATTGTGATTGGTGTACCTTCCACAAGTTAATTTTCTGATACAGCTTACTATTGTTCATTTTGCGATCGATCATAATTAAATCGCTTTGGATTGAACCTATTTAATGGTATTATTGAAGCGTGCAGTGTGCATGACGAGCTAATTTGGCTCGTGTATAGCTTCAAGAATGAAGCCCTAAATCAACGGAAGGAGTTGGCATGTTGCTGACCACTTGTTCGTTGGGTCTTGGGGAGCTTCGTTCTTCAAACTCAACACCTCACAAACACTCTCAACGCCAAATTAAAAAGGCAAAGGACCTCTTTGCAAAACAAGGCATCGTTGTTCCTATTATTGTGGACGAACACCATCACATAATTGATGGGCATCTTCGGTTCATGGTGGCGCGGGAACTTGGCATCGAAAACCTCAACGCAGTTATTGTCTCTAAGGCATCAAGCGCCAAGATTATCGAACTGGAATTAGCCCTCAACCGCCTTGGAGAAGACAGCAACTGGGATGAGGCACGCTTAAGGGAAAAGCTAGAGCAGCTCTTAGAGTTCGATGTTGATTTGAGCTTCACAGGGTTTGAACAAGCTGAGATTGATAAAATACTTCACTTTGAAATTATTGATGAGGCCGAACAAGATTGGGGCGGCACAGACCCCGTAACAAGGCCGGGCGATATATGGCGCGTTGGCGACCACATCATTGCCTGCGTAGACGCATTATCACCAGAAGTGGCTTTAAGCGAACTGGATAACCCGCCTTTGGCCAAAGTCTGCGTAACAGACCCTCCATACAATGTGCCAACAAAAGGTCATATCAGAACCAGCCATGATCATCAGGAATTTGCCATGGCTGCTGGCGAGATGTCAGACGCAGAGTTCGAGGAGTTCCTAAACGCATTTCTAAGATCAGCTCTCAACCTTACAACAGACAAGGCCCTTTTCTATGTCTGTATGGACTGGCGCCATATCGACCTTTTGAACGCAGCCGCAAAGACACAACGACTGACGCCCCAGAACTTGTGTGTTTGGGCCAAGACAAATGCAGGGATGGGATCGTTTTATCGCTCACAGCATGAATTGGTTGCTGTCTACAGCCGAGCTAAAACCTTCCAAAATAATATCAACCTCGGAGCAAGTGGCCGATACCGGACAAATGTTTGGCACTATGATGGCGTAACCAGCTTTGGCCCCACACGAACCGAAGATTTAATAGATCACCCTACCGTAAAACCCACCCAGCTGATTGCAGACATTATCTTAGATTGTACCTCGATCGGTGACTGGGTGTTGGATCCATTTTTAGGGAGCGGCACCAGCTGCCTCGCTGCAGAGCGGATTAATCGCCGCTGTCTTGGGCTGGAATTAGAACCCAAGTTTGTCGATGTCGCTCTCAAGCGGCTTAAAGAAAGATGCAGCTTAGACGCCGTTCATGTTCAGACGGGTAAAAGCTATGCTGACATTAGCAGTGAGCGCCTCACAAAGAGTGAGGGCGCAGCATGACTTATGGGAACCCTCCAAAAAAACATCAGTTCATAAAGGGCCAGTCCGGCAATCCAAAAGGCCGCCCACGCAAAAAATTGCAAACCGGCACCACTCTCGCCGATGACCTGAAGCGCGAGCTTAGTGAAGAAATTACGGTCAAGAAAAATGGAGAGACCAAGCGCGTTACCAAGCAAAGCGCTTTAATATCTTCAATAGCAACCTCGGCAATAAATGGCGGCAGTAGCCAGCAACGCCTCCTTGTCCAAATTCTAAGCATGTCTGGCATGGACAAAGACAACCCCATCGACGCTAAAGAGCTCCAGAGACATGACGAAGCTCTCTTGTTGGAATTGCAGAAACTTGGTTTTAAAATTGATGAGGCTGATCATGACACATAACATAAGCCAGAGGACTTTAGACGCCCTTCTTCGGCGGTCGCCCAGCCTGTTCTTCACGCATCTGTTTCCAAAGATCGATACGGTTCGCGACTTTGAGTGCTCGTGGCACCTTCATGCCATAAGCCAGCATTTGCTTGAGATGTATCATGGCACATGTCTGCGCTTGATCGTTAACGCTCCGCCGCGCTCGTTAAAGACCTCTTTGGCAAACACCTATTTTATACCTTGGCTGCTTGGACAGGATCCAACCACCAAAGTCATGGTTGTCACCTACGGCGATGACCTTTCTTCAACACTCGCAAAAGCCACGAAGAAAGTGTTTCTGCATCGTGAATATAAGAGAATCTTTCCACACACCGTTTTAGAAAATGACAATATGCAAGCCACTAGGTTGCGCACATCACAAGGTGGCCATGTTATCTTCACCTCCCTCCATGGAGTGATGACCGGCCTTGGTGCAGATTGGATTATCCTCGATGACCCCCTACAGGCGGCCCATATGCGATCTGAGACCCGCCAGGATGATGTCATCCAAGTGTTTAAGCAAAGTATCAGCACGCGCCTCAACACTCCAAAGGACGGTAAAATCCTTCTCGTACAGCAACGCATCAGCCCAAATGATTTGTGCGGCGCATTAACTGACGTGCCCGCACATCCTTGGAAGGTTTTATGTCTGCCAGCCCGCTTTGATGAGCCAGCCCAATTTTATTTAGGATTCTCTAAGTGGAAAGATGTCGCAGCAGGGGATCTTCTAACACCTGCGCGAATGCCAGAGGCTTTTCTCAATGAGAAAAAAGCTGAGATGGGCGATGCAGCCTATTATGCGCAGTATTTACAAAAGCCTCTTCATGAGAGCGACTGTCCGATTGATTTTAAGAAAATTAAGCACATCAGTAGGGAGGAGTTTGATGAAATCAGTCTTGCACCCACAATTTATCAAAGCTGGGATACGGCGCTCTCGGACAAACCATCCGCCGATTATTCTGCAGTAACAACTTGGGCAAAGTTTGAGGATGGCCGTTATGTATTGCTTGATGCAGCGCGCTACCGCGTCACGAGCGAAAAACTTCAGAGCATAATCGTGCAGAAAGCGTTGGCGCATTCCGCACGATTTGTCTGCATTGAAAAGGCAAATCATGCGGCTGATCTTATTCGAATGGTCGCGCCTGAGATGCCGGATGGGTGCATTGTGAGATCCGTACCAACAGGTGGAACCTCTAAAATGCAGCGGCTGGAGGCACAGCTGCATAAGATCAACACTGGCAAAGTGTTCTTCTTAAGTGACGAGCCGAACCTTGAGCTTGTTAACAATGAGCTGCGGCAATTCCCGAATGGACGCTATGATGACCTGGTCGATAGCTTCTCACAGGCGCTTGCTCAAATGGGGACTGGCAGCGGCGTACCAGTTTGGCACATTAGCTGAGATTGATAGATCTGAAACTTTGGACTGGACTACGCCCCAACCGTAAGCCTGTATGCTCCTAAGCTCGAATACCATCGGGCTTTGCTCAGTGACAATGATCACAAGGAGCAAAATTTGGACCCCTCATTTGAAACTTTAAAAACCGCAAGCCGCGCTGATCTCATTGATGCATGGCGCAAGGCTATCGGCAGGCCGGCGCCAAAACACATTAGTCGATCACTTTTGATCACCGTTCTTTCTTTTGAGCAGCAGGCAAAACAGTATGGGAGGCCAAACCAAAGGTTCCGCCAAGCCTTAGAGCGCCAAGTTAGCGGCAAAGCCTCCAAGCCCAAGCTGCAATCAGGAACGCGGTTTGTACGCGAGCATCATGGCAAGACCCATGTTGTCGAAGTAGACGCGGCGGGGGCCTTTATCTGGCAGGGCAAATCCTTTGCATCCCTATCTCAGGTCGCCAAGCAGATATGCGGCTATCACTGCTCCGGACACAAGTTCTTCGGGGTGACAAAATGAGTTCAGCCCCACGTCAAAAAATCCGTGCAGCCATCTATACGCGAAAATCTAGGGAAGAAGGTCTCGAGCAGGAGTTCAATTCTTTAGACGCCCAACATGAGGCCTGCGCGGCCTACATTACCAGCCAACGACATGAGGGCTGGAAACAATTAAAGGGCCGCTTCGATGACGGAGGGGTATCAGGAGGAACTATGGATCGCCCTGCACTCACGCGCCTTTTGGCGGATGTAGATCAAGGCCTGGTTGATATGATCGTTGTCTATAAGATCGACCGATTGACGCGCTCCTTGAGCGACTTTGCCAAATTAATTGACCGGCTGGAGGCGAAGGGCTGCTCTTTTGTGTCCGTGACACAATCTTTTAATACGTCGACATCCATGGGGCGCCTAACACTGAATGTGCTTCTATCATTTGCTCAATTTGAGCGTGAAGTCACAGCCGATCGCATTCGCGATAAAATTGCGGCCTCAAAAAAGAAGGGTATGTGGATGGGCGGCCGGGTGCCCTGGGGATACGCCATTCATCCCGATCCAAAGGTTCAATCCTTAGAGATACATCTCGAGCACGCCAAAGATATCCAACGGATATATGATCTATACGAGGAACTTGGATGCTTAGCGCAGGTTAAAAGCCAAATTGATAGCCTATGGCCAGAGCGCAATTATAGCCGTGGCCGTATCTATAAAATCTTAACCAACCCAATCTATATTGGTAAGATCCGCCACAAGACCGACATCTATGAAGGCCTTCATTCCGCCATCATCGATGTGGCGCAATTTAACCGGGTTCAAGAACAGCTCAAACTCAAATCAGCCATCAAACGTGGGACCCACCCTACGCGAGGATTGTCCGCCTGCTTGATCGGAAAAATCTACGACGAGACTGGAGATCGCCTTACGCCCTCCAACACAAAACGTGTGGGCCGTATGCATCGATATTACTACTCCAATCGCCTGACGATCAAAGGCGCTGACCCAACAGGCTGGCGCATCAAGGCAGAGACACTTGAGACGGCTTTATCCTCGATGGTAAAATCCAATCTTATGCAGGCCTGCCAAAATCCTGACATCAAAGATGGCCTCACAGCTCATGAGCTTACCCAATACATAAGTTGTATAGACACACTGAAGTCCCAAGCAGCATTGAAGCTCATCTCTCGCGTAGATTTAACCAAAGGCAATATAACGATCGCCATTAATCAAAAGGAGCTTGAGAAGCTTCTACAATGCTCTTCAAACCTAATAGAGGCAGAGCGATTAACATTTAACGAACCCATTACATTCCAACGCAGGCAAAATGGTACAAAGCTTTTCTGGGCCCAATATGAAACAGGCCCGAGACTGCATCTCATCAAGGCCCTTCACGATGCTCACACCTGGCTCGACCTGTTAAAATCCGGCAAACAGATTACCGACATTACTCAAGCCACAGGACTTCTCGACGGGACTATTTGGAAGCGTGTTCGGCTCGCATGTCTGTCGCCAAAAGTTCAAAAGGCCATCCTTAACGGAACATTAAATCCAGAGTTCACCATTCGCTATTTGCAAAGCAAGCGTGTGCCTGCAACCTGGGTTGAACAAGACAAGCTCTTAATCAGTAAAGTTCCCTGTTAATGCCTATTTAATTCCCTGTTAATTTTGCCCAGCGCGCTTCTAAACACCAATAATTTATGGCTATTACAGCGTTTTTAGACATTTCCAAAACCCAAAAAAAGAAAATTCCCTGTTAATTTCCCTGTTAATTGCAAACAACAGGGAAACTCGTGCTGCCTAAATATTGCCTCAGAGGAATAGGTTGAAACGGGGTAATTCTCGCGCGAGAGAAAATCCTCAGATCAAAAATCTGAAAATAACAGCCTGAAAAGACGGGTATAAAAACCGGTTATATGAAGCTGTTGGATGTGAGATAAGTCAGTGGCGGACCGAGGAGGATTCGAACCCCCGACCCCCTGATTCGTAGTCAGGTACTCTATCCAGCTGAGCTATCGGTCCACTGATCGGGGAGATAGCGGGAGGTGGGCGCGGATGCAAGGGCAATATTTCGAAAACTTCAGTTGTTTGCTTTTGGCAACTCGATGGAAAATATACTGCCCTGCGCATCTGATTTTTCCAGGCTCAAACGTCCGCCGTGACCGCGGATCAACTCGGCACTAATGGCCAGGCCCAGACCAGAGCCACCTTTGGTTGTGCCGCCTTGAAAGGCGGTAAACAGGTTATTTTTTGCCCGCTCGGGCAGACCCGGACCGTTGTCTTGCACTTTGATCCACCAATGCCCCTGCGCATCTGCAGCACTCAAATCAATTTGCCCTTGCCCTGGCGTGGCCTCCAAGGCCTGGCGGGCATTCCGGCACAGATTTGAAATCACCCGATAGAGTTGCTCAGGATCGGCCCGCAGTTGCAAATCTTCCGCCACAGTGCGTGTGAATGTGATTTTGCCCTCGCTGGCCAATTGCTCTGCCTCCACCACATCCTCAAACAGGCGCGACAGCTTCAACCATTCGAGCTGAGGGGCAGACTCCTCGGCGCGCCCGTAGGCCAGTGTCGTCTCACACAGGTGGATGGCCCGTGAAATCGATCGAACAAGTTTTGGTGCCAATCGTGCAACCGTGGGGTCTTCGCTCGCTTCGATGCGATCGGTAAACAATTGCGCCGAACTGAGGATGTTGCGCAGGTCATGGCTGATTTTTGCCACAGCGCCACCCAATTGCGCCAATCGCTCTTTTTGCTTCAAAGCACCTGTCAATTCAACTTGCATGGATTTCATCGCATCTTGGGCTTCGCGCAGCTCGCGGAGCCGAGCATTGGGGGCAATGATGCTGCGGGCATCTTCCGGCGCGTTGGCGTAGGACTGCATATGCGAAACCACTTGGCGCATCGGTAAGAGCAAGGCCTGCCGCACGGCCCAAAACAGCAGCACCGCTGTTAGGGCCGAAATCGCCGTTGACACCCAAAGCACTTGAATAGCATAGGCCACAAGCGCTTCATGCAGCCCGCGGGTGGACATGGTAATCTCAATCAAAAGCCCGGCCCGGCGTACCGGATCTCCCAGCACGCGAATGACGTGATCACTGGAATCGAACAGGGCGGCCAAACCGTCAACCACCAAGTCATAAGCAGAGGGATGCCGCAAATCAAAAGAGGCGACGATCGGCGCGGGAATAGGTGAAGACAGCACCAGCTGGCGCACCTCATTGCGCCGCAACACCACGTTATAGATTTCAGCTGTTTCTAAGAGCTCCGCCTCCAGATCCGAAGAGATCCGATCTTCCGCCTCAAGCGCCAAGGATGCGATTTGGGCGCGCTCGAGGCTTGCACTCAAATAGTCTTGCCGAAAGCGCGCGACAGATGGCACCAGAATCAGAACTTCCGCCAGCACCACAAACAGCACTGTAAGGATAAAGAACCGTCCTGAAAGCGTTTGAAACATTCTATTGTGACCTGAGACTTTAAGGAATAAATCGCTGCACTAGGCCGACCACGCGCCGAATGAACGGGCTTTCAAACAGCTTCGGCGAAAAATAGGCGCCGGCGACCCTTTTGTTGATCTCGCCCATGGTGGGATAAGGCAGGACCATAGCAGCGATTGCAGACATTTTGAGATTGTTGGCCAGAGCCATAGCCCAGATCCCAATCAGCTCTCCGGCTCCCGCGCCGACGATAGAGGCACCAACGGGCCTTCCTTTGACCACCATGACTTTGATCAATCCCGTGGTCTTGCCGGTGGCAATTGCCCGGTCGCTGCCGCCAAAATCAAATCGAGCAACCTCCAAACGCGCGCCATATTTTTCACGTGCATGCGCTTCGGTCAGCCCCACTTGCGCCAGCTCGGGATCAGTATAGGTCGCCCAAGGAATGTGATCACTCTTCGCCTTGGCCGGCAGACCAAAGAGCATGGAGCGGATTACAACCCCGGCATGATACCCCGCCACATGGGTGAATTGCAGAGCACCGGCCACATCGCCAATCGCATAGACCCGCCGGTTGCTGCTGCGCAGCCCCGCGTCCACCTTTATCCCACTTCGATCAAAGGCTATTCCAGCGGCTTCCAGATTGAGCCGCTCTATATTGACCTTGCGGCCCACGGCCATCAAAAGATGCGTCCCATGAAACTCACCGCGTGATGTGGACACGGTGACATCACCGCCCGTGCCTGACACGCTTTGCGCCAAGGCCCCCTCGACAATCTCAATGCCTTCATCGCGCAGCTTCAGCACGAGGATCGCCGCCAATTCGGGATCATCCTTGGCAAAGACCTGTTGCCCTTCTATCACCGTCACCTTTGATCCAAGGCGACGGTGCGCCTGCGCCATCTCCATGCCAATGGGACCGCCGCCAATAATCAAGAGATGATCTGGCCGCGCGCGCAAATCGAATATTGTTTCATTTGTATAATAGGGCACATCGCTCAGGCCAGGGATGGGCGGCACGAAGGGGCTGGAGCCGGTGGCGATTACGATTCTGCGCGCGGTGATCACCCGCTCTCCTGCTTGGACCTCTGTGGGGGAGATAAAACGGCCATAATCCTCAATCATCGTTACGCCCAGGCCGTCAAACCGTTCTACGCTGTCATGCGGCGCAATCTGGTCAATGACCGAGGCCACAAAATCTTTGGCCTTCCCATAGCTGACCGTATTCTTGCCCGGCCCAACACCCATGGCGGCATTGCCTCCCTGCCCATGCGCCACAGCGGCAGCGGCCAACAGGGCTTTTGACGGCACACAGCCATAATTGAGGCAATCACCGCCCATCTTATGGCCCTCCAGCAACACAACCCGCGCGCCCATCTGCACCGCACCCGCCGCAACAGACAGGCCACCCGATCCGCCGCCAATCACCAAAACATCTGTTTCTATCCGCTCCATGCTCAAATCCCTTTCTTGCCGCGCAAGACCTTAAGCACGATCGGCAAGGCCGAGAGCAGGCAAAGGCCCAAAATTGGCAAAATAATTTGCGGCTCCCACACGATGGAGAGATCCGGTGTCTGCCCGCGCTCAAAGATATCGCCCAGCCCCGCGCCAATAGAGGTGAACACCAAAGCCCCAGGAAAAATGCCCAAAAAAGTTGAAATAACAAAGCGTCGCAGCGGCACATCGAGAAAACTTGGTACCAGATTGGCCAAAAAGAATGGCACCCCCGGAATCAAACGGATGAGAAATAACATGGACCATTGGTTCTCATCCACGCCGTCTTTAATCTTTTTAACCAAACCTTGAGAGTTTTCCAAAGTGGCGGCAAGCTTTGCGCCAAACCCCCAGCGCGCCGCCAAGAAAATAGCACTGGCTCCCAATGTTGCCCCTAACATATTGTACAAAACTCCTGGGAAGGTCGCGAATAAAAATCCACCCGTCAGGGACAGAATCAAACCTCCCGGCACGGAAAACGCCACAAACAACGTATAGACCAAAATGAAGACCAGAACCGCCGCTAGGTAATTGGCATCGCGAAATTCAATCAAAACAGCCCTATGCTCGCGCAGGCTGTCGAAGCTCAAATACCCTTGCAAAAAATAGGAGCCGGTTGCCACAAACACCAGCAACAAGATCGCGGCGCGATATTGCACCAAGATACGAAAAACGGATGTGAAGAATGCCTGCATTATCAAATTCCCTATATATTTCCCGTACACATGCATGCCTAAACAGAGTTTTCCTACCCCACCTCACGCTTCATTGATGAGAATCACAAAATTGTTTCAATGATTATAAACTTTCTGAAAGAAATTTGCCGAAAATAACGCATTGTCTGTTTGACTCGCCGACGATCAGGCCCTAAAGGCTGGGTCCTGAAATAAATGGCTTAGCAGTTGAGCTGATCCAACCGGAGACTTCGCGATGAAACGCACATTCCAACCATCGAACCTTGTTCGCAAACGCCGCCACGGTTTCCGTGCACGCATGGCCACAAAAGCTGGCCGCAAAATTTTGAATGCACGCCGCGCCCGTGGCCGGAAATCATTGAGCGCATAAGCGCCCTTCCAGTGATGTCTGAGTTTAACAACAGTAAGTCCGGCGATCATGGGTCGTCGGACTTATTGGTGTTGGAGAGTTTGAAACAACGCAAAGACTTTTTGCGGCTGGCCCATGCGAAACGGGTCCATTCCACAAGCTTCGTACTTCAGGCCCGTGATCGAGGCGATGCGCAGGTGCTGCGTGTCGGCTTCACCTGCTCCAAAAAAGTCGGCAATGCGGTGGCGCGCAACCGTGCAAAACGCCGGCTGCGCGAAATCGCCCGTCTGATTTTGCCGCGGTTTGGTCAGGCCGGCCATGATTATGTGCTCATTGGCCGGGCCAATGTCACCGCCACCACCAAATTCACCGCGCTGCAAGACGAGCTCCTAGCTGCCTTGCGAAAGTTGCAAGGCAAGCCATGACGATCTTTGCCCATATCCTCGCCCTGCCCGTGCGGTTTTACCGGCTATTTTTTAGCCCCTGGGTGGGATTTAATTGCCGGTATCAACCGACCTGCTCGGCCTATGCGCTTGAGGCGCTGGAAAAGCACGGCGCCTTCAAAGGCTCCACCTTGATCCTGCGGCGCTTGGGTCGATGTCACCCTTTTGGCGGCGATGGCTACGACCCGGTGCCCGGAAAACACCCCCCTAAATCGTGACCAAAAATCCACACGAGCGGGATATTTGGCCCAACCCTCTTGCCTGAGGGTGAGTGCCGTGCGACAAAGGCACCACGCAACTCTTTGAAAGGGAGGAAAATAATGACAATTTTGAATTATATCTCTCGATGTGCGTATTGTGGCAATCAAGGCGCTGCGTCCTAACGCATCTGTCACCGGGCTTCTTTTGCCCTCTGCCCCGCCCAAACTTTAGGGCCCAACCCTCATAATTCCATCCCATTTACACGCCACCGGCCCTCGGCCGCGGCTGTCTATTTTACAACATTGAGCGTGGCTTCTGCCCGTTCAGGAGACATATCATGACACTTATTGAACGCGACCACCTCTTGGCCCATATTCAAGACTTGATCAGAGACCACGGAACTCTTCGGGTCTTGGGCCAAATCCTCAAACTCAAATTAATGCGGCGCAGAACCAAGCGGGCCATGCATTTGCCCGTGAACCCGCATATGCGCCGCGACATCGGGTTGACCCCTGCGCATAAACCGCCTGATCCGTTCAAGTTTCTTTTGTAGCCTGACCGATCCAAGAGCAATTGCAACCCATCAGCGGCTTGGGCATAAGGTGCGCATGTTAGATGACGATACAGAAATTCATCCGCTCTTTGAGGGGGCGCCAAAAACCACTGAGTTCAAAAAGCTCCGCAAGCGCCTGTTGCGCAACACCCGCGAAGCCATCGAACTTTATGGGATGATTGAGCCAGGCGCGCGCTGGCTGGTCTGCCTATCGGGCGGTAAAGACAGCTATACGCTCCTGGCGGTGCTCTATGAATTGAAATGGCGCGGCTTGCTGCCCGTTGACTTGATTGCCTGCAATCTCGACCAAGGTCAGCCGGGCTTTCCAGCAACCGTCTTGCCTGAGTTCCTTGAGCGCATGCAGGTGCCACATCGCATTGAATACCGCGACACCTATTCGGTTGTGATGGACAAAACACCGGCCGGGCGCACCTTTTGCGCGCTATGCTCCCGGTTGCGGCGCGCCAATCTGTATCGGATCGCCCGCGAGGAAGGCTGCTCCGCCGTGGTCTTGGGGCATCACCGCGATGATATTTTAGAGACATTTTTCATGAACCTGTTTCACGGCGGCCGTTTGGCGACGATGCCGCCCAAGCTGGTCAATGAAGATAAAGATCTGTTTTTGTATCGCCCCCTTGCGCATGTCGCTGAAAAAGATTGCGAGGCTTTTGCCAAAGCGATGAATTACCCGATCATTCCCTGTGATCTCTGCGGCAGCCAAGATGGGCTGCAGCGCCAACAGGTCAAGGCAATTTTGGATGGCTGGGAGGCTAATCATCCCGGGCGGCGCAATGTGCTGTTTCGCGCATTAACCAATGCCAGACCCTCTCATCTTCTTGACAGCAAGTTGTTTGATTTCCTTGGCCTGGCTCTCGATCCGCAGGGCGAGCGAAATCCGCCTGCTGATTAAGCCAATCCTTACTATTTGTCCGCTAACTGTCCTGACGACAATGAGGACGACCCGTGATCGCTTGGCAAAATCAAACCGCAGCCAGATTGCACAATGGCCTATTATGGGCCCTTGGTGCACTCTGTGGCATCGCTTTAACAGCCACCTTGGCGCGCATCTTCGCGCCGGAGGCTTGGCTATGGGGCGCGATTCTATGTGCCGCGATGGCTGCGCGCCTCCTTCGGGGGGCAGCCGCCAAAACATCAACCATCACCCCGCCCGCCTCAAGCAAAAGCAATCTCGCCACCACGCAGGACCTCAAGTCCGCCTTCGATAATCGGGAGATTAGACCGCATTTTCAACCACAGGTCAGCCTCAGCGATGGGCGGATCACCGGCATGGAGGCTTTGGCACGCTGGCACCATCCAAGCCAGGGCATGGTTCCACCGCTGGCATTTTTATCCTCCGTCGCTCAGGCTCAACTTTGGCATAAATTGACCGACACGATACTGCACGACTCCCTAAGCGCCATGCGCGATTTGGAAGACGCTGGCATTTTCGTCCCGCAAGTCGGCGTCAATTTCGCACAATCGGATCTAGAGCATCCGCAGCTGGTCACCCGAATCCTATGGGCGCTGGACCAATTCGATCTGCAGCCAAACAGGCTCTCGGTAGAGGTACTTGAAAGTGTCGTAGTGCAGGACGCGCAATCGCCCGTGCGCCACGCGGTCAATTCTCTGGCCAAGCTTGGATGTCACATTGATCTGGATGATTTTGGCACCGCGCAAAATCCATTCGACTCCCTACGCCAATTGCATATTGACCGAATGAAAATTGATCGCTCCTTTGTTTTCAACATCGATAAGGATCCCAAAAAGCAAGATATGCTCGCAGCTGTCGTTCTAATGGCCCAACGCCTAAATCTTGACACCATAGCCGAGGGCATTGAAACCGATGCGGAGCGGCGCGTCGTGCAAAAACTTGGCTGCGGCCATGCGCAGGGTTACGGAATCGGCAGGCCGATGCCCCTTGATCAATTGCAAAATTGGGCTTTGCAATACCAACAAGCGCCCCACCCGCACACATCACCCGCAAAATTGGCATAAAGGGCGCGAAAAGCCCAGAAATCCCCGAATCTACTTGACCTTTTGCCCTGCCGACGGTTGAACCCCATGTAACCCGATATCGGGCAAATGACGCATGGTGGGCTCAAATGGACGATCAAAATAAAAACCTTCTCTTGGCCACAGGCCTCAGCTTTGCGGTGATGCTGGCCTGGTTCGCAATTGCGCCGCCGCAAACTGCGCCGCCGCCAGAGCAGGCCCAAACTGAAACCGCGCCCGTTGCCGCAACTGCCCCCGGCACAGCCGATGTCAATACAAATATCGCCTCTGGCAACGCACAGGCCGTTGCAGAGGCCAGCCGCATCACGATCAGCACGCCGCGCCTCGAAGGCTCTCTATCGCTTCTCGCAGGCCGGATTGATGATTTACGCCTCAAAGACTACACCGAAACCATAAAAGAAGGGTCTGAAATTGTGACGCTTCTGTCACCGGAAGGCTCCGACAACGCCTATTACGGCATTAACGGTTGGGCCGCCGCCTCTGGCGTTGATCCTGCCGACGTGCCGGGCCCCACCACGCTTTGGTCCACCAAATCCACCCAGCTGACCCCCACATCGCCCGTGACCCTGATCTGGGACAATGGCAAAGGCTTGGCCTTTCAGCGCGTGATATCGGTCGATGAGAATTTCATGTTCTCTGTCGAGCAAACCGTGCAAAACAACGGCTCGGCGGCCGTAGCGCTGGCCCCCTACGGTCAAATTGCCCGCCACGGCGAGCCGCCCAACCTCAAAGGTTTTTTTATTCTGCACGAGGGCATGGTGCGCATGTCCGACGGCGAATTGAACGAAACCAAATATGACAATATGCCCGAATTCGATATCAACCCCAAAGAACGCGCGCCGGCAGATGTCGTGCAAGTGGCCGAAGGCGGATGGATCGGCTTCACAGATCACTATTGGATGACCACAATCGTGCCGCAGGGCGCGTTCAAATCCGTGGCCAAATATGACATCAACAACGACGTCTATTTGACCGAAGCGGTACAGCCAACACAGACCATCGAAGCGGGCGCCTCAACCACCGTCACATCGCAGTTTTTCGCCGGCGCGAAAGAATGGGAAGTGATCCGCAGCTACCAAAGAGACAAGGGCGTGGATCGCTTCGTCGATAGCATCGACTGGGGTTGGTTCTACTTCTTGACCAAACCCATATTCTGGCTGCTGCATACAATGAACGGTTTCATCGGAAATATGGGCTGGTCAATCATCTGCTTGACCCTGGTGATCAAAGCGTTGCTTTTGCCCCTGGCTTATAAATCCTATGTCTCTATGGCGCGTATGAAAGAGCTGCAGCCAGAGATGGAAAAGCTGAAAGAACGCGCTGGTGATGACCGGCAAAAAATGCAGCAAGGCATGATGGAGCTTTATAAGAAGAATAAGGTCAACCCTGCCGCCGGCTGCCTGCCCATCCTGCCGCAGATCCCAATTTTCTTTTCGCTCTATAAAGTGATCTTCGTGACGCTGGAGCTGCGGCACGCCAGCTGGTTCGGCCCATTTCAGGATCTCTCCGCACCAGATCCAACTTCGATCATGAATCTGTTTGGCCTCCTGCCTTGGGGCGCGCCAGAGCCTGGATCCATCGTGGCCTTGATCTTGATTGGCATCTTGCCGCTTCTTTTGGGCATTTCCATGTGGATGCAGCAGAAACTCAATCCCGCGCCAACAGATCCAACACAGGCGATGATCTTCGCATGGATGCCTTGGGTGTTTATGTTCATGCTTGGCGGCTTCGCCTCGGGTCTCGTGGTCTACTGGATTGCCAACAACACGATCACCTTCATTCAGCAATATTCGATCATGCGCAGCCAAGGGGTCAAACCAGACGTCTTTGGCAATATCACCAGCACCTTCAAGCGATCGAAAAAGAAGAGCTGATATGCCGCGCGTTACGGATATATTCCGCCACCCGCTGAAATCTCATGGGCGTGAGGCCTTACAGCGGGTGACATTGTCTCAGGGGGCGGCCATGCCCTGGGATCGCCATTGGGCAGTGGCCCATGAGGCCTCCAAAGCCGATGGCCGCGAATGGGCCGCCTGCGCCAATTTTTCCCGCGTCTCAAAAGCGCCGCTCCTCATGGCCATCACCGCGCGGCTCAATGAGGCAGATGAAAGCCTCACACTCTCGCACCCCAATCGCAAAGACTTCACCTTTCAACCCGATGATGAACGGCAGCTGTCAGGGTTTCTGGCTTGGGTCAAACCTCTGATGCCTGCGGATCGCGCGCAATCCGCGCGCATTCTGCGCCTCCCCGAGCGAGGCTTTACAGATTCCGACTTTCCATCCATCAGCATCAACAGCCACGCCTCCTTGCGCGCTTTATCTGAGCATATAGGGCAGCCGCTGTCACAGCATAGATGGCGCGGCAACCTCTGGATTGACGGGCTGGATCCATGGGTAGAACACAGCTGGCTTGAACAAAAGTTTCGCATCGGCAGCGTGGTTTTTGAAGGCGTGGAGCCAATCGAGCGCTGCATGGCTACAACCGCCAATCCCGACACCGGCCTGCGCGATGCCGATACGCTCAGTGCTTTGAACGCCCTTTGCGGTCATCAAGACTTCGGCCTCTATGCCCGCGTGATTGAACCGGGCACACTCTCACTCGATGACACGTTGGAGCTGTTATGATCCTACCTTTCCCGATCGCGGAACCTGAAAGCGACGCTGCCGCCGAATTGGGGCGCAAACTGTTTTCCGGTCCAGTCGACTTTCTCAAGGGTGTGGTTGCCATGGATGGCCTGCCCGATGCCGATCGCGTCGAGGTTTGCTTTGCCGGGCGTTCAAATGTCGGCAAGTCCAGCTTGATCAACGCGCTGACCAACCGCAAAGGCCTGGCCCGCGCGTCAAATACGCCTGGGCGCACCCAAGAGATTAATTTCTTCGAACTGGGCGAGGCGCGCTATTTGGTCGATCTGCCGGGCTATGGCTACGCCAATGCGCCGCTTGCCGTGGTTGAAAAGTGGCAACGCCTTTTGAAAAACTACCTTTCTGGCCGCCCAAATTTGCGCCGCGCCTTTGTATTGATCGACAGCCGCCACGGAATAAAACCGGTGGATGAGGAGATCATGCAGCTCATGAACAGATCCGCCCTGACCTTTCAGGTGGTCATGACCAAAGCCGATAAGATCAAAGACCACGAACGAGACCGAGTATTGGAGCAAGTGCGCGGGAAATTGGCAAAGCACCCCGCCGCCTTTCCAGAGCTGATCCTGACAAGCTCAGAAAAAGGCGAGGGCATTGCCACATTGCGCGCGGTGATCTCCAGCTTAGAATAGCTGTCTGCCTGTAAAACACTCTTGGCACGACGGCTTGGAGCCACTACGCTTGCACAAGCCGCTTCAGACCAGATGCCACAGAAAGAACACCCCATGAAAAGCGAATGGTTAACCACCGCCAGCACCTTGTCGAAAGCCTTGCCTTATCTGCAGCGCTATGACGGTGCGACAGTGGTGATAAAATTTGGCGGCCATGCCATGGGCAGCGATGCGGCCATGGAGTCCTTTGCGCGTGATGTTGTTTTGATGCAGCAGGTGGGTGTGAACCCGGTGATTGTGCACGGCGGCGGGCCGATGATCAACGACATGCTCAAGCGCCTTGATATTCAATCCGACTTCGTCGACGGAAAACGCGTCACGGATGCGGCCACCATGGAAGTGGTTGAAATGGTCCTGTCAGGTCGTGTCAATAAGCGGATCGTGCAGGCCATCAACGCGCAGGGTGGGCGTGCGGTCGGCCTATCGGGCAAGGACGCCAGTTTGATGACCTGCGATGTTGCAGATCCGAAATTGGGCCTGGTTGGCAAACCGCGTGACATTGATCCAACCGTGCTGAATACGCTTTTTGAGGCGGATATGATTCCAGTCATTGCCCCACTCGGCTCAGGCGATGCTGGCGAGACGTTTAACATCAACGGCGACACAGTCGCTGGCGCCATTGCCGCAGCACTCAAGGCTGATCGGCTTTTGCTTCTGACCGATGTCTCAGGCGTGAAAAATGCGGAGGGCGAAATTCTTACAGAATTGTCGCCAGACACCATCAAACAGTTGACCGCCAGCGGTGTGATTGCCGGAGGCATGATTCCAAAAACAGAAACCGCGCTGGAAGCGATTGCGGGCGGTGTCCGGGCGGTGGTGATCATCGATGGCCGCGCGCCGAATGCCTGTCTTTTGGAATTGTTCACGGACCATGGGGCCGGATCTTTGATCCGATCGCCCGATGCTCCCATTGGATCATAGAGAAGAGCGCGCAGATGTCCCAAGACGCCATAATGCGCCTCGCCATATTTCTTGGCCTATTTGCTATTTTAGCCGGCATTGAACATTTGGCCCCGCGCCGTCCTCGGCCGCAAAAAAACCGGCGCTGGATCACCAATTGGATCTTTGTTGTGGTCGACACGCTCACCCTGCGCGCCCTTGCGGTAATTCTTCCATTCGCCGCCGTTTCGGCGGCCGCAGATGCCAGCGCCCGGGGTTGGGGCCTCCTCAACCTTGTTGCCCTGCCCGGTTGGGTCGAGTTGGTACTGGTCATCCTGGTTATGGATCTCGCGATCTGGCTGCAACATTTACTGAGCCATAAAATCCCGCTGCTCTGGCGCATTCACCGCGTGCATCACTCCGATATTGAATTTGATGTCACCACAGCGATCCGCTTTCACCCCGTGGAAATTGCCCTGTCGATGGGTTTCAAGATTGGCATTGTCTATCTGCTTGGCCCTGCGGCCTGGACTGTGGTCGTATTTGAAATTTTGCTCAATGGATCGGCCATGTTTAACCATGCCAACATCGCATTGCCAAAGAAATTGGATCGCGTCATTCGCAGTGTTTTGGTCACCCCTGACATGCACCGTATTCATCATTCGGTGCATCGCTTTGAGCACGACAGCAACTACGGATTTGCTCTATCTTGGTGGGACCGCCTATTTGGCACCTATACCCAGAGCCCGCAAGACGGCCATAGTCAGATGAAAATCGGCCTACAATGGCAAGATTTACGCCCCACGCGTCTGATCTGGTCCTTGGCTCTGCCATTCTTTCGCAAATGACATATGACGACCTCCTCCGCAGGCTGCAGGCGGAGCAGCTGACAATCTTCGGAAGCTTACGCGGTGCGCAGGGCACGATCCTATTGCTCGGGCCGCATGAGCCCGGGTTTTGGCCTGTGCTTTGTGACAGTCCCGAGTGGCAAGATGGTGCGGCAGATCCTGTGGACCGCTGGTCACGACGTATGATCACAGGGTTGGCAGACAGGCTGGGAGCGCAGGTGCATTTTCCTTTTGGAGCGGAGCCGGCGCCGTTTCTGACTTGGGCTATGGCCAGTGATCGCGCCTGGGTCAGCCCCGTCGGCATGCTGGTGCAGGCCGAAGCCGGGCTTATGGTCTCCTATCGCGGCGCATTGGAATTTAATTGGCATATCGAAACGCCTGACGCCCCGCCCCGCCCCTGCACCGGATGCGCCAAGCCCTGCACCACCGCCTGCCCAGTGGGCGCGCTACAGGGCGCTCAATACGATGTTGAGGCCTGCAGATCCTATGTGCGGTCTGATCCAGCACAACGCTGCCTCACGCACGGCTGTCTGGCCCGGCGCGCTTGTCCGGTTAGTCAAACCTATGCGCGCAACGTGGAACAATCGGCCTACCACATGCGGGAGTTTTTGAATTGAAGCTCATATTAATGCGCCATACCCATGCCGACTGGGCCCCCGGGCAGGACGATCACGCCCGCCCACTCAGCCCACGGGGGCAAGATGAGGCGCGCCGGCTGGGCAATTGGCTCAGAAAATCCGGTCATCTGCCAAGTCATGCACTGGTTTCAGATGCCAAGCGCACAGGCCAAAGTTTTGCAGCGCTGGCGCTGAGCTGCCCGGCTGATGCACTGGCGGAGCTGTATTTGGCAGAGCCTGCATCTTTACGCGCGGCTATCAATGCCCAGCGCAACACGGACTGCCTGTTGCTGCTGGCGCATAATCCCGGCATCGCCGAATTGGCCAGCGCCCTGGTTCAAACACCACCGGCACATGCCGCTTTTTACACATATCCACCCGGCGCAACGCTTGTGCTAAACTGCGATCCCCAAGGCGGTACCGCGCAGCTCATTGACTTCACGACGCCAGCAGATCTTGCGCCACAAAAAAGGGCCCCGAAGGGCCCGATTTAAACTCTGATAGGCCCACAAGACCGCTAGTGACCCAAAATTTGGCTCAAGAACAGTTTGGTGCGATCTGATTGGGGATTGTTGAAGAACTCTTCTGGCTCGTTTTGTTCGACGATTTGCCCCGCATCCATGAAAATGACCCGATTGGCCACCTGACGTGCAAAACCCATTTCATGGGTCACACAGAGCATGGTCATACCGTCTTCAGCCAGTTCAATCATCGTGTCCAACACCTCTTTGATCATCTCAGGATCAAGCGCAGAGGTGGGTTCATCAAAGAGCATAATTCGAGGCTTCATACACAAGGAGCGCGCAATGGCCACCCGCTGTTGTTGACCGCCCGAAAGCTGGCCAGGATATTTGTCCGCTTGCTCCGGAATTTTAACTTTCTCGAGAAAGTGCATCGCCGTTTCTTCGGCTTCTTTCTTGGGTGTTTTACGCACCCAAATTGGGGCCAAAGTGCAATTTTCCAAGATGGTCAGATGTGGAAACAGATTGAAGTGCTGGAAGCACATGCCAACTTCGGAGCGCACCTTATCAATGTTCTTCACATCCGAGGATAACAATGTTCCATCAACTGTGATGGATCCCTTTTGATGCTCTTCCAGAGCATTGATGCAACGAATGAGGGTGGATTTCCCGGAGCCGGACGGTCCGCAAATCACAATCCGCTCGCCACGCTGCACATCAAGATTGATGTCGCGTAGCACGTGGAATGTGCCATACCATTTATTCATGTCCTTGATTGAGATTGCGATCTCATCAGAAACTTTCATTTGGGCTTCAGACATTCTCAAAGCTCCCTTAGTGATGATCGGTTCGAAGCTGACGCTCCAACCATTGTGAATATTGTGAAATGCCGTAGCAGACGACGAAGAACAGCAAGATCGCGAAGAGATACAGCTCCCAATAAATCCCCGTCCAAGCCGTGGAGGAGGAAATAGGACCACGGATCATACCAACGAGATCAAACATTGAGATAACCGAGACCAAAGTCGTATCTTTAAACAGCCCAACCGCTACGTTTACTATACCCGGAATTGAGATCTTGAGCGCCTGCGGCAGGATGATTAACCGCATCGCCTGCGGGTAATCCAGCCCCAGACTGTCAGCGGCCTCATACTGCCCACGCGGCAAGGCCGCGAGGCCACCCCGGATCACCTCTGCGATATAGGCCGCAGAGAAGAGCGTGATCATGATAATCACCCTTAGGATCAAATCCAAATTGGTGCCGGGTGGGAAGAAATACGACAGGACGACATTGGCCACAAACAGCAGCGTGATCAGCGGCACACCGCGGATAAACTCGATAAAAACAACACAAATGCCCTTAATGATCGGCATATTCGACTGACGTCCCAAGGCCAAGACGATCCCTAGGGGAATGGACAGAGAGACGCAGACCGTGCCCAAGATAAGGTTAAGCATAAAGCCCCCCATATCCCGAGAAGCCACCGGCTCAAGTGCGATAAACCCAGACAGCGCTGCGGTCACAAAGCTGCCCAGGTAAAGCACCAGCGCCACGGCGACAACACCGGACAAAAGCCCTGTTGCAAAGCCAATCAGGCGCTCCGTTTTGACGAAGGCCATATAACCCGCAATGAGTGAGAGACCCACAATAACGGGGGTCAAAAGTGTTCCACCCCAGATCAACCAAAAAGCCAGAAAGGGGTAAATCGCGGAAAAGATCAGCATCTTGCGTGGCAATTTTTGGAACAATACCGGGGCGATGCAGACCAAAAGCAACACAAAGGCCAGGGTCGGGCGCCAGTAGGCTTCGACCGGATATTGGAAGCCAAACAACATTTGGTTCCAGCGTTCCGTCAAAACCGACCAACACGCGCCACTGGTGCCTTGCAAGACTTCCCGGCATTCACGCAGGCTGCTTGTGGTCCAGACCCCGTTCCACATCCAAGGAGTGGACGCGAGAATAATTTTGGCTACGAAATAGATGGACAGGATGGTCAGGATCGAATTGATCCAATTCGAGAACAGATTTTCGCGCACCCATTTGACCGCACCGGCCTGTTGAACAGGCGGCGGTGATGGCGGGATAGGCTCATGGCGTACAAAGCCGAGGTTCGGTGTATCGCTCATCTCAACGCTCCTTCAACTTCATAGCATTGTTATAGACGTTCATAATCGCCGAAATTGACAGGCTGATCACCAAATAGAACAGCATCAGCACCAAAATACACTCAATCGCGCGGCCAGTTTGATTGAGGGTGATGCCGCCCAATGTGCCGGTGATATCCATATAACCGACCGCAATGGCCAGCGAACTGTTTTTGGTGATATTGAGATATTGCGAGATCAGCGGCGGTACGATGACACGCAGGGCTTGCGGCAAAATGATCAGTGACATGATCCGACCCGGGCGCATGCCCAAGGCCGCGGCCGCTTCCGTTTGGCCGTGGCTGATGGCTTGGATCCCTGCACGGACGTTTTCGGCAATAAACGCGCCTGTGTAGATGGCCAAGGCAAACCAAAGCGCGATCAAAGACAGGCGCAAATGCAAGCCGCCCTTAAAGTTAAAGCCCTTAAGTTCAGGAGATTCTAGCCCAATCGGACTGCCTAAAATGAAATAGACCAACACAGTCGGAATAATAAAAATACCAATGGATGGCAGGAGAGTCGGGATCAAGCGACCGGTGTTGAAAAGCAGGTTCCGCGCATAGCGCCGGAAAGCAAACACGCCGGCGATTGACAGGACAAAGGTGGCCACAACAAGCCAGCTCAGATCTCCCATAATCATCCGTGGAACGTAGACCCCGCGATTTGTGAAGGCGATCATATCGAACCACATGGCGCTTGCCGCTGCGTCACCGCGAAACTCGCGAGGCTGCGGCAAGACATTCGACATGACAAGAAAGATAATCAAAATCCAGATCAAAACCGGCACATTGCGGAAGGCTTCCACATATATGGCCATGAGTTTCGAGACGACCCAGTTATTTGAAAGGCGCAGCACCCCGGCGATGACGCCCAAAACGGTGGCGCTCACACAGGCCAAGAAGGCCACGATCAGCGTATTCACAGCCCCCACCATAGAGGCGCGGCCATGGCTCATCTGATTGTTATATTCGATGGGCATTTGATTGATGTCATAGCCCGCGGTCTCACCGAAGAATCTCCAGCTGATATTCAGACCTGCGTCGGCCAGGTTCGACAAAAGATTGGAAACAAGATAGCCCATCGCGAAAATAAGCCCGATCAGCGCAATTACTTGAAATGTTGTTGATCGGTAGCGGGTATCATTTATCAACATCGACAAGCTGAACTTGCTTGCCTCTGTGTGTGTCGTTGATGACATAGAATTTTTCCCTGAGTTTCTGAATTTATTTTG
The DNA here is from genome assembly GCF_000738435.1 of Planktomarina temperata RCA23. Taxonomy (NCBI): domain Bacteria; kingdom Pseudomonadati; phylum Pseudomonadota; class Alphaproteobacteria; order Rhodobacterales; family Paracoccaceae; genus Planktomarina; species Planktomarina temperata. The sequence continues at coordinate 2,535,470 of NZ_CP003984.1, forward strand.
AATTTTATATTTTCAGATTTGTCTTAGGCTTAGATAAGAAAAGGGCGCAGATTTCTCTGCGCCCAATCCAAAATATTCTTAGCGGAATGGTGGTGAATAGATCAGACCGCCGTCTTTCCATTGTGCGTTCAAACCACGGGACAAGCCGATGTTTGTTGCTGTGCCGATGTTGCTTTCGAACACTTCACCGTAGTTGCCGCCGGACATGATGGCGCGTTTTGCCCATTCTGCGTCCAAACCGAGCATCTCGCCCAAAGTGCCTTCAGAGCCCAACAGACGGTTGATTTCTGGATTGTTTGTGCCCGCAGCCATCTCAGCGATGTTGTCTGAAGTCACACCCAGCTCTTCAGCTGTGATCAAAGCGTTCAAAGTCCAGCGCGCGATATCGCCCCAGTCGTTGTCGCCGTGACGTACCAATGGGCCAAGTGGCTCTTTGGAGATCACGTCAGGAAGAACAACATAGTCGTCTGGGCTTGGAAAGTTTGCACGTTGAGCGGCCAAAGCGGACCGGTCAGTTGTGTAAACGTCGCATGAGCCTGCGAGGAACAATTGTGCAGCTTCAGAACCGGTTTCGATTGGCACTGGCTCGTAAGAGATGCCATTCGCACGGAAGAAGTCAGCCAAGTTCAGCTCTGTTGTTGTCCCAGTTTTGATACAAACAGTCGCGCCATCCAATTCAGCGGCTGAAGACACGCCCAAAGACGCTGGAACCATGAAGCCTTGACCGTCGTAGTAGTTTACGCCGACAAATTCGAACTTCAGGTCAACGTCACGAGACATTGTCCAAGTTGTGTTACGGGCGAGCAGATCGATTTCGCCAGATGCCAAAGCGGTGAAACGTGTTTTGCCGGTTGTTGGAACGAATTCAACAGCCATGTTGTCGCCCAAGACTGCAGCGGCAACAGCGCGGCAGACAGCAACGTCAAAACCCTGCCAAACGCCATTTGCATCGGGCTCAGCGAAACCAGGAACACCTGTGGTCACACCACAGTTCAGTTTGCCGCGTGCTTTAACATCATCGAGAGTGCCAGCAGACGCCAAGCCAGCCGCCAGGCCAGCTACGGTCAGTGCACCAAGAAATACGGTTTTTTTCATTTTTACCTCATCCTGTTTTTCCACCCCCATAAGGGGCGGTCTAATCCAATTAAATTAATTGGCATGAATGCGAGAGTTGCCTCTGCAATGAAAAAGACAATGACAAATTTTATACCGACGGGTCAAGTGATCACCGCGAAAATCAATGCTTTTTGGTGAACATTTCGTTAAAATAAGACAGAATTATTTGTATACTTTTGCATACCGCGCCGCTCAGCTCATTTTGTAGAATCGATGGGCGTGTATAAATGCCGATCGCTTTAAACTTGCCGTTTCGTCAGCTTCGTCATCCTGTCCCCATTGCTCGATCTGCCACAGTTCGTCGAGTCGCGAGCGTGTCCAAAGATCGTCGATGGCAAACGCCTCTGCCTGTGCCGCCAGTCCAATCACCAATGATCCAGACATGCTGACAAGATCGTGAAGGGCGGCCAATTGAAACGGGGACTGCGTCACAACCCATGCGGTTAGGTTGGCCACCGCATTCGCCGGTTGCGCCACATGCATCACGCCTTCCACGGTGCGCAAGGGCGCATCAAGATGCTCAGCCGCCCAAGCCAAAAGCGGATCCCAGGCCTCTTTTTGCCGGGCCACCAGTTCGTCAGGCGAGGGCGCGCGGTAACACAGTAAATCATCTTCGCCATAAGCCGCAATTAACTGCGCCACTTCAGCCTGTTGCGGCGTCACCTTATCCAAGGCTGCATTTGCCGACCGCGTGGTGGGCATCGTGCGCGGGTCAATCTTCTCACCTTGCGCCTCCCACTCCGCCGCAATCGCCTCGGCCATGGCTTGACTGGGCACCGCCAGGGTTGCCTTGGCTGGCGTTTTGACCAGACGCTTATCTAGCAAGATCACATAGTCTTCTCCGCGCAGATCAACCGTCACATCGCTCCAAAATCGTTTTGCGGCCCAATCACTCATATCTCACCCCATAGGTTTTGAACTTCCGGCACCAGCTGCCCATAGTGATCAACCATCCGGTCCGCCTGCCCCCGCAAGGCTTCCGCCGCATGATAGCCCCAGGTGACCCCAATCGTTTTTAGCCCAGCAGCCCGGCCCATTTGCATATCAAAAGTTGTATCACCGATCATCACCCCGCGCGCCGCGCCGCTTTCCGCCATGGCCTGCAAGACCATAGAAGGATGCGGCTTAGAGGGGTGATCATCCGCCACTTGCGTTGTGACAAAACGCCCGGCCAAATCAGGATTGGACAAAACATGGCTCAACCCGCGACGCGACATGCCTGTGGCGATGCCCAAGACGATATCATCCAGATCTTTTAGGATCTCCAAACACTCCAGAGCCCCAGGATAGAGCGGAGCGGCGGCAGCCGATTGGCGCAGGCTTGCAAAACTCTCTTTATAAGTTTCAACCAATAGCCCGCGCTCTTGCGCATCTGTTTCGGGGCAGAGCTGCGCAAAAGCTTCGGACAATGACAACCCGACAATCGCTAATATCTCAGAGGCGGGCGGCAAGAGAAGACCGCGCGCCTTGAACGCAAATTCCATGGCTCCCAAGATATGGGACTGGCTGTCGATCAGCGTACCATCCACATCAAATAGAACCAAAGTCCGTGGTCGGCTCATTCATCGCCCTCGAATGGATCAAGTTCCACATCGCGCGGATCCCATTGCATCTGATCCCAGGTGCGCTGCATATGCTCTGGCAAGGGAGCGGTAAACGAGAGCATTGCGCGGGTCACCGGGTGCTCCAGCCGCAAATGCCTGGCGTGCAAATGCATCTTCTTACTGATATCTCCGCCCAGTTGCGCACCCCAGCCATGCCCAAGGTTTTCTTGGCTTGAGCCGCCATATTTACCATCCCCGACAATGGGATGCCCCATTTCGGCCATATGCGCCCGCAGCTGGTGCGTCCGCCCGGTGACGGGTACCAATGCCACCCAAGCTGCCCGGCTGCCAAGCGGCGATAGAACCGCATAATCCGTGGTGGCGCGCTTCGCTCCGGGGGTTGTTGCAACCTCATTGGGATGCAAACAATGCATTTTCTCGCCTTCCCCAAAGCTGCCATGGCCGCCGGCTTTGACCAACCCATATTTTACGGTGCCCATTTTCGGATGCGGCACGCCGGCGACAACGGCCCAATAAATCTTGCGCGTCTCGCGGTGGCGAAAAGCCTCAGCCAAAGTCGCTGCCATTTGCCGGCTGCGCCCTAGGATCAAAACCCCGGAGGTGTCCTTATCCAAACGATGCACGAGCCGTGGGTTTTCGTCATTGCCGAACCGCAGCGCAGGGGTGAGGCCGTCCACATGGCGATGCTGCTTGCTGCCCCCCTGCACGGGCAGGCCCGGCGGTTTGTTCAACGCGATGATATGCTCATCGCGATACAGCACGCAGGATTGAATCATTTTGGCATCAGCATCAGAGATTTTCTTGTCGACAATGGCCGGCGCTGGCGTATCGGGCAAAGGCGGGATGCGTACCACTTGCCCCACTTCGACCCGGGTATTGGACTTCACCCGTCCCCCGTCAACGCGGATGTCGCCCTTGCGACACATCTTTTCGATCTGGCCCTGCTGCACCTGGGGAAAGAGGCGGCGGAACCAACGATCCAAGCGCTGATCACCGTCCCCCTCATTGACTTGTAAAAGCTGTACTCGGCTCATGCCCATATTCCTCGTGCAATCATCAGGCCCACTATCAGACCTCCTATCGAAAGGACCACCGATAGGGTGACATACCCCAGCGCTTGCCCCATGCTGCCGCGTTCAAACAAAGTCACCGCCTCCAAGGAGAAGGCGGAGAAGGTCGTGAACCCGCCAAGCAGGCCCGTCATGACCAATGGCGTCAAATATGTCATACCGCGTTGCGCCGCATAGACCACAAACATCCCCATAGCAAAAGAGCCCAAGATGTTGACCGTCATCACTGCCAGTGGAAAGCCCGGGCCCACAAGACGCAATATGCCCACCCCGGCCAAAAACCGAAGCACCGCGCCAATCGCCCCACCAAGGGCCACCTGTAAAACTGTCGTAAGCATATGGGTGCAATGTGCTCAGGCGGAGGGTTTGTCAACCTTTGCGGCGGTTGCGCAGCTTTTCGAAATAGGCCAGACGTTTGCGCAGCTCTCGTTCAAACCCCCGCTCCACCGGCGCATAATACTCCGGGCGCTCCATGCCCTCTGGGAAGTAATTTTGACCGGAAAACCCATCTTCCGCATCGTGATCATAGGCATATCCGTCGCCATAGCCTTGATCCTTCATCAAACCAGTCGCGGCATTTAGAATATGTTTGGGAGGCGGCTGCGAGCCGGTGTGCTTGGCCTCTCTCAGCGCGGCCTTATAGGCCACATAGGCCGCATTCGATTTTGGCGCCAACGCCAGATAGGTCACGGCCTGCGCCAAAGCCAACTCCCCCTCCGGGCTGCCTAATCTTTCGTAGGTTTGCCAAGATTGCAAACAGACGTCTTGCGCTTGTGGATCGGCCAAACCGATGTCTTCCACAGCCATGCGCGTCAAGCGCCGGGCCAAGTAGCGCGGATCTTCACCCCCCTGCACCATCCGCGCAAACCAATAGAGCGCCGCATCCGGGTCCGAACCGCGGATGGACTTATGCAAGGCCGAAATCAAATTGTAATGGCTGTCACCAGATTTGTCATAGACGGCTGCGCGGCGCATCAGACGTGTGGACAGGGTGCTCTGGTCTATGGGGCTCTGCAGGTCCCAAGCCAAAATTTGCTCAATTAAATTGAGAAGGCTGCGCCCATCACCATCGGCCATCTCCAAAACTGCGCGGCGCGCGCCTGCCTCCAGCGGCAACACACGCCCCGCCTCCGTCTCGGCCCGCTGTGCCAGAAGCTCCAACTCATCGACTGAGAGGCGCTCTAACACCAGAACTTGCGCCCGCGACAGAACAGCAGCATTTAATTCAAAGGAGGGGTTTTCAGTGGTGGCTCCCACCAGAACCAGCGTACCATCCTCCATCAGTGGAAGGAAACTGTCTTGTTGGGCCTTGTTGAAACGATGAATTTCATCAACAAAGAGTAACGTTCCCTGGCCATTGTCACGCCGGTTTTGCGCCGCTTGAAAGACTTTGCGCAACTCCGGCACACCGCTGAAAATTGCGCTGATCTGCACAAATTTCAGATCTGTCTCCTCAGCCAAGAGCCGCGCGATGGTGGTTTTGCCCACGCCCGGTGGTCCCCAAAAGATAATTGAGCCGAGTGCATTGGCCTTGAGCATCACAGTCAAAGGAGCTTCTGGCCCCAAAATCTGCCTTTGACCAATCACATCGGCCAAAAGCCTCGGACGCAACCTGTCCGCCAAAGGGCGCGGCGCATCTGAGGCGGGCAGCTCTTCGCCCGGCGTATCGAATAAATCCATCATGCCACCACCCTAAGCGAGGGGCAGGCAAAGGGAAATATCCAACCGACCTGTCGAGCCGAGCATAGATTAAATTAAATCATAAGAGGCAGCGCGTTGAATGGCTTCTGCGGTGGTGCGCGCACGGAGGTGCTGACGGGCTGCGGTGATCCGCGCCTTCAATGCGCTTTGCGAAATTTGCAAAGCATCCGCAGCATCTGCATAGCGATATCCTTTGGCAATCAAGCGCAGCGCCTCCACCTGCGCGGGCGTAAGTGGCCTGGGCGGCATCAACCGCCGATGCAAATCTGTGATGAGCACCTCAGCCTGCGCCAGTTCTTCATCGGTCAATTCGCGATCCGGTCTGGCCACACGGCCAATGGTGCGCGCATCAAGCGGGCCGGTTGACACAGTCGCGCCATAGACCAAACCATGCGCCCTGGCCTGCCCCAAAATATCAAAAGGATCGGGCAATGTGATTGCACTCCAGCGCAAACATCCGACCTCAGATAAGCCCCAGGCCACCACCGGATCACGCAACGCATAGGCCTGCGCCGTATAATGTGCGACCCAGCTGGCGGGGTAGTCGAGCAATCGGTGCAGCGGTGTCGTGTCTTTGATGTGCAGCCCGATGTGATAGCCAGCCGGTGCCAAACGCTTCAATTCAACGCATTCACGCTCAAAAGAATAATCCCAAACCATAAACGCAAGGCCCTAAATACTGCGATCTGCCCCCTGCGGCTTGTGCCGAGAACATGCCACAGGCGATAAGCCAAAATGCTCAAAAAATCGTAAAACTCTGCCTGCAAGCCTAATACCTGCTGCGCGCACTGTCACGCGCCGCAAACCCAAGCAAAAGTATAGGGGAGGAACAAAAAAGACCCCCGCGCCGGGCGGAGGTCTCAAAATCATGTCGATGGTGAAGTGCGCTTATTCGTCAGCGGCTTCCAAGCGGGCTTTGTCAGCCGCGCCTTTTGCATCTACGTCGCGATCAACAAACTCGATAATCGCCATGGGCGCCATGTCGCCATAACGAAAACCCGCTTTCAAAACGCGTACATAGCCGCCTTGGCGCTCTGCATAGCGCGGGCCGAGCACGTCAAACAATTTTGTGACATACATATGCTGTTTCAGGCGGCTCATCGCTTGACGGCGCGCATGCTCATCACCGCGTTTGCCCAAAGTGACAAGCTTCTCGATGATGGATTTCAATTCTTTGGCTTTTGGCAAAGTCGTTTTGATCTGCTCATGTTCGATCAAAGACCCAGCCATATTCGCAAACATCGCTTTGCGGTGTTCGTGAGTTCTATTCAGGCGGCGGTAACCACGGGCGTGACGCATTTTATTTCTCCGTTTACATTTTGCTTTGTCTGGGGGCTCATGCGAGTGAACCCCTCCCTATTGGGGCGGTATTGCCCAGTCGTATGGAAGGCGGAGACAAGCCCCGCCTGCCGGTTTAGAAGTTATCTTCGAGCTTCTTGGCCAGATCTTCGATATTATCGGGTGGCCAATCCTCGACATCCATGCCGAGATGCAGCCCCATACCAGACAGAACCTCTTTGATCTCGTTCAAAGATTTCCGGCCAAAGTTTGGCGTGCGCAGCATTTCTGCTTCGGTTTTTTGGATCAAATCGCCAATATAAACGATATTGTCGTTTTTCAGGCAGTTTGCAGAGCGTACAGAAAGCTCCAACTCGTCCACTTTCTTCAAAAGCAGCGGGTTGAATTCCAAACCGTCATCTTCCGATGCCGCATTGGCGCTTTCTGGTTCGTCGAAATTCACAAAGATCGACAGCTGATCTTGCAAAATCCGTGCAGCATAGGCCAAAGCGTCATCTGGCGTCAAAGAGCCGTCAGTTTCCACTTTCAAAGTCAGCTTGTCGTAATCCAAAACCTGACCTTCACGGGTCGGTTGAACATCATAGCTCACTTTTTTCACAGGTGAATAGATCGCATCGATTGGAATCAAACCGATCGGCGCATCTTCGGGACGGTTTTTATCCGCGGCCACGTAACCTTTGCCCGTGTTCACAGTCAGTTCCATGAACAGATCCGCACCTTCGTCGAGGTGACACAGGATATGCTCTTTGTTCAAAACTTCAATGCCAGCAGACTCAACGATGTTGCCAGCCGTTACGACACCAGGGCCTTTGGCTTGAACAGTCAAACGCTTAGTGCCTTCCACTTCCATGCGGATCGCAACACCTTTGAGGTTCAAGACAATGTCCGTGACATCTTCACGAACACCGGCAACGCTGGAAAATTCATGCAATACGTTGTCAATTTGCACGCTGGCAATTGCAGCGCCCTGCAAAGACGACATCAGAACGCGGCGCAAGGCGTTGCCCAATGTAAGACCAAAGCCCCGCTCAAGGGGTTCGGCGATCAATGTCGCTTGACGGCTCGGATCATTGCCCGGCTTCACTTCAAGCTGCATTGGCTTAATCAATTCGGCCCAATTCTTGTGGATCATGCGGTCCTCCATTCTTGTCTTTGCTCCATGTCCCAAAACCAAAGACGCTCGAGGGAAAAAACGTCCAAAGGGCACGCGAAAATCCGCGCGCCCTTCGGTCAAAATACTTATACGCGGCGGCGCTTTGGTGGGCGGCAACCGTTGTGAGCCATAGGCGTCACGTCACGAATAGATGTGATGTTCAAACCCAATGCTGCCAAAGCGCGCAGAGCGCTCTCGCGACCTGAGCCTGGACCTTGGACTTCGACTTCCAGAGTTTTCACGCCATGATCCTGAGCTTTTTTACCAGCATCTTCAGCTGCCATTTGCGCAGCATAGGGCGTAGATTTCCGCGAGCCTTTAAAGCCACAGCTGCCCGAAGACGACCATGAAATCGCATTGCCCTGTACGTCAGAGATCAAAATCTTTGTGTTGTTGAACGAGCTGTTCACATGCGCCACACCGGCTGCAATGTTTTTCCGCTCTTTGCGCTTAGGCGCTCTTTTATCACGTGCCATTTATCTGCCCTTACTTCTTCTTGCCAGCGATTGCTTTCGCTGGGCCTTTGCGCGTCCGCGCATTGGTGTGTGTCCGCTGACCGCGCACAGGCAAATTACGGCGATGCCGCAGGCCGCGATAGCAACCTTGGTCCATCAAACGCTTAATGTTCATCTGGGTTTCACGACGCAGGTCACCTTCAACGGTATATGTGGCGTCGATGTGCTCACGAATAGCAAGGACTTCTGCATCGCTCAGCTCATTCACGCGACGGGTTTCGTCAACATTTGTGCTGGCACAGATTTCTTTGGCAGATGTGAGGCCAATTCCAGTAATGTAAGTGAGGGCAATCGGGACCCGTTTATGGGTCGGGATGTTTACGCCGGCAATACGAGCCAAGGCATATTCCTTTTCTACTGCGGTTCCGTAACGCCGGAACCTTTTTTCACAGATACAGGCCCGGAGCTAAAAGCCATCGAGCCTGCGATTGAGGTACTCAGAGCCATGCGCATGGCCCTTATGATTCTCTTAACAGAGATAGGGTGAATTATGAGCATCCGCTCAGAACGTCAAGACCTTAACCCAAGACTTGAGAAATCGATGCGGTCACATCCTCAATATCGGCCAAACCATCCACGGATGTCAGCTTATCTTTGGCGTAGTAATAGCCAATCAAAGGGGATGTCTCCTTATAATAGGCCATCAAACGCGTCTTCAGACTCTCTTCATTGTCATCCGCCCGGCGTTTGAATTCACTGCTGCCGCATTTGCCGCAGGCGCCCGATGCCGGGATGGGTTTGGAGATGTCGTTATAACCTTCCCCACAGCCACCACAGGTGGACCTTGCGGTGATACGGTTCACCAAGGCCTCATCATCCACTTGCATCTCGATCACATGATCCAAGCCTGCGCCTTTGGACGCCAGCAGCTCACCCAGTGCATCGGCCTGCGCCAAGGTGCGCGGGAAGCCGTCAAAGATGAAGCCTCCGGCAGCTTCGCTGTCTAGCTGCTCTGCAATCAGGCCGATCACAATGTCGTCAGTGACCAATTGGCCAGCATCCATGACGGCGGCAACCTTATTGCCCATATCTGTACCAGATGTCTTGGCAGCGCGCAGCATGTCACCCGTCGACAATTGCACCATGCCACGCTCTTCAACCAAAAGCTTGGCTTGCGTCCCTTTGCCCGCACCGGGTGGACCAATTAAAATAATATTCATCGACGCGTCACTCCGCCCTTTTTGCCGCGGCGCTTGCCCCGCAGCTGTGATTTCTCAAGCAGACCTTCGTATTGATGCGCTAATAGGTGAGATTGAACCTGTTGGATGGTGTCCATACCCACCGAGACGATGATCAAGATTGAGGTGCCGCCAAAATATGCCGTGATGGCAAATTGGCTGCGCAGAATCTCAGGAACCAAACACACAAGCGCGAGGTAGCCAGATCCCAAAACCAAAAGCCGCGTGACAACATAGTCGAGATACTCGGCGGTTTTCGCTCCCGGGCGAATACCCGGCACGAACCCATTTTGGTTTTTCAAATTGTCAGCCACCTCATCGGTTTTGAATGCCACTTCGCGCGTGTAAAAATAGGTGAAGAAGACAATCATCGCCGTAAAGAATGCAAGATAGGCCGGCTGACCGGGGCCGAAGTAGGCCAATATCGTGGACATCACCGGACCAGACTGCCCGCCGGAAAACGTCGCCAGCGTGGTGGGCAGCAGCAATAGGGCTGACGCGAAAATCGCTGGAATAACACCGGCCGGGTTGACCTTGATCGGCAAATGGCTTGAACCACCGTCATAGGTTTTCATACCAACCTGACGGCGTGGATATTGAATATGGATTTTGCGCAGGCTGCGCTCCATGAACACCACAAACCCAAGTGTGATCATCAGCATTGCAATCACGCCCAGCATCGTGCCGGTGCCAATCGCGCCTGAACGCCCTTGAGTGAAAAACTGGCCAAAGGCTGCGGGAAGCTCGGCGATGATACCCACGAAAATGATCAAGGAAATACCATTCCCAATGCCACGCGCGGTGATTTGCTCACCCAGCCACATCAAGAACATCGTGCCACCCACCAATGTGATCACACATGCCGCAATAAAGAACATGCCCGGATCTGAAGCCAGATCACCAGCTTGCAAGCTGGCGGCCAGGCCATAGGCTTGGAAGGTCGCTAGGATAACAGTGCCGTAGCGGGTATATTGGTTGATTTTCTTGCGCCCCTGCTCGCCCTCTTTTTTGAGCTGCTTAAGCGGCTCCCACATGGCGCCCAAAAGCTGCACGATGATGGAGGCTGAAATATAAGGCATAATGCCAAGTGCAAAAATACCCATGCGTGCCAAGGCGCCGCCGGTGAACATCGACAAGACCCCGCCAATCCCGGAGGCGGCTTCATCCATGAATTGTTGCAATGCAACGGCGTCAATCCCGGGAACTGGAATGTAAGTCCCGATGCGATAGACGATCAACAGACCGATTGTGAAAAATATGCGCTGGCGCAATTCGGTCGCCTTGCCCAGTGTGCTCCAGCTTAAATTTGCGGCCATTTGTTCGGCGGCAGATGCCATTTGAAAACTCCCTAAAACAAGATCGCCGCCACGGGGGTCCCCGATGGCGGCGCTTGGAAACTAAAAGTTATGTAAGCAGCTTAGAGGCTGCTCGCAACCGCCGATTACTCAGAAGAGGCGGAAGACGCCACTGTCAAAGACCCACCAGCCGCTTCCACCGCCGCTTTCGCTGCCGCAGAGGCACCTGTCACGGTGATTGAGACTTTTGCCGAGTAATCACCCTTGGCCAGAACCCGCACGCCGTCCAATTTGCGGCGCACAAGACCCGATGCGATCAGGCTGTCTTCAGTGACATCACCGGTCAGCTTGCCAGCATCAATGAATTTTTGGATCAAGCCGAGGTTTACCACGGCATAGGCCTTGCGGTTCGGCTTGTTAAAGCCCCGTTTTGGCAAACGTTGGTACAGGGGCATTTGGCCGCCTTCGTAACCTTTGATCGCAACACCTGAACGGGATTTTTGACCTTTAATACCCCGACCAGCAGTTTTACCTTTGCCAGAGCCCGGACCACGCGCGATGCGCTTTTTGGATCGGGTTGCGCCGGGATTGTCGTGCAGTTCATTAAGTCTCATATCGCTTCTCCTTTGCCGGATGTGACCCCTGAAGCGTAAGCGGGCCAACCACGGCTTGATTGATTCTTGGCACAGAATTCTGGCCACTCGGTGCGTATAGTGTCCTGAGCGTAGAGGATCAAGTGCAAAGCTGCGCGCCAGGCGGCTTCTCTTATCTCGCCACAAACAAAAAACCCCACCAGTCTCCTGGCAGGGTTTTAATTGGGCGACTGCGCGGAAAACTCCGGCAGTCGTTAGCCTTTTTCTTCGATGATCTGAACCATATGCGGGATCTTGTTGATCATGCCGCGCACGGATGGGGTATCTTCCAATTCCCGTGTGCGGTGCATTTTGTTCAAGCCGAGGCCGATCAGCGTTTGGCGCTGTTTGGCGGGACGGCGGATCGGAGAACCGATTTGCTTTACAACGATGGTTTTAGCCATTTCTCCGCTCCTTAAGCTTCTACAGGTTCAGCAGCGGCAGCCGGCGCATCACCCTTGTTGAGGATGTCTGCGACCTTCTTGCCACGACGTTGTGCGACCATGCGCGGGCTGCTCTCTTTTTGCAAACCATTCATTGTCGCGCGGATCATGTTATATGGGTTTTGCGACCCAATAGATTTCGCAACAACATCTTGCAGGCCGAGCATTTCGAACACCGCACGCATTGGACCACCGGCGATCACACCAGTACCCTGCGGCGCTGTGCGCATCACAACTTTACCGGCACCATGACGGCCTTCCATATCGTGGTGCAGCGTCCGCCCTTCGCGCAGTGGCACGCGGATCATTTGGCGCTTGGCTTGTTCTGTCGCTTTGCGGATCGCCTCAGGCACCTCTTTGGCTTTACCTTTGCCGAAGCCGACACGACCTTTTTGATCGCCAACCACAACCAAGGCTGCGAAGCCGAAGCGTTTACCACCTTTTACGGTCTTGGATACGCGGTTAATCGCGACCAAACGATCTGCAAATTCTGGAGTTTCTTCGCGATCGCGACGATTGCCCCGTTGGTTATTTCTTTCAGCCATTTTGGCCTCCTGAACTGTGGGCGCCATGCACCCTATTTCTGCGATGTCCGTCGCCCATAGGACGCGGCATCATCGAGGCGGGCTGAACGCCCGCCTGCACTGATTTAGAATTTCAACCCGCCTTCACGCGCAGCATCGGCCAGAGCCTTTACCTTGCCATGAAAGAGACGGCCGCCACGGTCGAAGAGAACCTCTTCGACGCCCGCTTTTTTCGCACGCTCTGCAATAACAGAGCCCACTTTTGCGGAGGCGTCCACGTTGTTTTTGCCTACAAATCCCAAGTCCTTTTCCAAGGTGGATGCCGAAGCCAAGGTAATCCCTTGGATATCGTCGATCACCTGAACCGAGATGTTTTTCGCAGAGCGGTGAACCGACAACCGGGGTTTGCCAGTGTTGATTTTCCGCAGTTTGTTCCGAACGCGCAGGCGGCGCTTCAGAAACAGAGTTCTTTTGCTGTTTGCCATTTCCTGGGTCCCTACTTCTTCTTACCTTCTTTACGGAAGATATACTCGTCTTTGTATTTGATACCTTTGCCTTTGTAGGGCTCTGGTTTCCGCCATTCGCGAATATTCGCCGCGACTTGGCCTACGAGTTGCTCATCCGTACCTTCAACTGCAACCTCGGTTGGCTTCGCAGCCGTCACGGTTACACCTGTAGGGATTTCAAAATTCACGTCGTGGCTGTAGCCCAGAGACAGTTTCAAGACATTGCCTTGCACCTGTGCCCGGTAACCCACACCGCTAATCTCAAGCTCTTTTTTGAAACCGGTGGACACACCAGTTACCATATTTGCGATCATTGTGCGGGACATGCCCCACTGCTGAAGCGCGCGCTTGGATTTGCCGCGAGGCTCAACCGATACGTTATTTTCTTGTACTGTGATTGTCACATCATCAGTGGCGGTGAAGCTGCGGGTCGCTTTCGGACCCTTAACTTCAATGGTCTGGCCGGACACAGATGCCGAAACACCTGAGGGCAGCTCGACCGGTTTTTTACCAATACGAGACATACCTTACTCCTAGAAGACTGTGCAGAGCACTTCGCCACCAACATTGTTGGCGCGTGCACTGGCATCCGACATCACACCCCGAGAGGTGGAGACAATCGACACGCCCAAGCCCTGACGGACTACAGGAATGTCTTTCACACCCAAATATACGCGACGGCCAGGCTTGGATACGCGCTTTACTTCGCGGATCACAGGCGCGCCGTCGTAATATTTGAGGCTGATTTCGATCGCCGGGTGGCCATCTTTACCAGTCGTATTTTCATAGCCGCGGATGTAGCCTTCGTCGGCCAGGACATCCAATACGCGCGCACGCCCTTTAGAAGCCGGCGTCTCCACTGTGGATTTGCCGCGCAACGAAGCGTTACGAATACGAGTCAGCATATCACCGATAGGATCGTTCATGTTTTAAACTCCTTACCAGCTTGACTTAACCATACCGGGGATTTGGCCGTTCGAGCCAAGTTCCCGCAGCGCGATCCGGCTGACCTTCAACTTACGATAGTAAGCGTGAGGACGTCCGGTGAGCTGACAGCGGTTATGAAGTCGTGTTGCAGATGAATTGCGTGGCAATTTGGCCAGCTTAAGCTGGGCCTTGAAACGCTCTTCCATGGGGCGGGATTCATCGCGCGCAATACCTTTGAGCTCAGCACGTTTGGCGGCATATTTGTCCACCAATTTCTGACGCTTAACTTCGCGGGCGATCATTGATTTTTTAGCCATATCGCAGATCCTTAACTGTTGAAGGGCATGTTGAAATGCTTCAACAGCGCTTTGGCTTCTGCATCTGTCTTAGCGTCAGTGCAGATAATGATATCCATGCCCAGCATATCAACAACGGAATCGAAGTCGATTTCTGGAAACACGATGTGCTCTTTCAGGCCCATGGCATAGTTGCCACGACCATCGAACGAAGAACCTTTCACGCCGCGGAAGTCGCGGACACGTGGCAAGGCGATAGTGGTCAGACGATCCATGAATTCATACATGCGATCACCGCGGAGCGTGACTTTCGTGCCAAGAGGCATTTCTTCACGCACCCGGAAACCCGCAATAGATTTCTTGGCCTTGGTCACCACGGCTTTTTGACCTGCAATCAATGTCAGGGCTTCTTGCGCGTGCTTAACCTTTTTGGTGTCTTTAACGGCATCGCCGATACCCATGTTTAGAACGATTTTTTCCAAACGCGGGATCATCATGTCGTTTTTATAACCAAACTCTTCCTTCATCGCAGCTTTGATCGTGCTGACATAAAGAGCTTTCAAACGCGGAGTGTAGTTTGCTGCATCCAACATTATACGACCTCCCCAGTTGTTTTTGCGAAACGCACTTTCTTACCGTCTTCTTCACGGAAGCCAACGCGGGTTGCTTTGCCATTGCTGTCCAGCAAGGCCAAGTTCGACAATTGGATCGGCATCGCCACTGGGATGCGACCGCCTTGGTCAGACTGGGATTGCTTGGTGTGACGGATGGCCATGTTCACGCCATCGACAACAGCTTTGCCGGCGGAAGGATTTACAGAGGAAATTTCACCCTGCTTGCCTTTGTCCTTACCGGCCAAAACGACGACCTTGTCGCCTTTTTTCAGTTTAGCAGCCATATCAAAGCACCTCTGGGGCGAGTGAAATGATTTTCATGAAGTTCTTGGCACGCAGCTCACGCACAACAGGGCCAAAGATCCGTGTTCCCACGGGCTCATTTGCATTGTTGAGGATAACGGCTGCGTTGCGATCGAAACGGATCGCTGTGCCGTCTTCACGGCGAACTTCTTTGGCGGTGCGAACAACAACGGCCTTACGGACGTCGCCCTTCTTAACACGGCCACGTGGGATGGCTTCCTTAACCGAGACAACAATGATGTCGCCTACGGATGCGTACTTACGCTTGGAACCACCCAAAACCTTGATGCACTGAACACGGCGTGCGCCGCTGTTGTCAGCTACATCCAGATTTGTTTGCATCTGGATCATGTGGTTACTCCCGACCTATGGGGTGCGATGCCGCAATATCCCCCAGGGTTTCGATTAAACTGCGTTGTTATTCTGCAATAACTTCCCAGCGTTTAGTTTTCGATTTAGGCGCACATTCTTGAATGCGAACGATATCACCTACATTGAAAGCATTCTTCTCATCGTGCGCCCGGTACTTTTTGGACTTACGGATGGTTTTCTGCAGCAAAGCGTGCTTGAAGCGGCGTTCGACCGATACAGTCACAGTTTGTTCGTTCTGGTTCGATGTAACGACGCCGGACAGGATACGTTTGGGCATAGGGCTTACTCCTCGCCTGCGGCGGCGGCCGCTTTTTGGTTTAAGATAGTATTTACACGGGCCACACCGCGGCGCACTTGACGCATCCGGCTTGTGTTTTCCATTTGGCCTGTCGCCTGCTGAAACCGCAGGTTAAAAGCTTCTTTTTTCAGTGCAACCAGCTCGTCACGGAGCTGATCCGGGGTCTTGTCCCGAAGTTCGTTGGCATTCATAGCCTTTTCCTTTCAACATCACTGGAGGGCGCACGAAGGGTTACCCTGATTCCAGTGGAGATCATGATGAAGTGCTGCTTTAGTGGGGATTGAGCCATATAGCAACCCCGCAGCGACGCTTTGTTTGCGGCAATCTGAATTGTCGTGATTTTACCGTCCAAACACCCGTGCCAGACTGCGCTTTTCCCACTCGCCCTCGGCGTTGTGCTGCGCTACAAAACCCTATGTCCGATATCAAATCGCTTTTCGCAACCCGCCTGTATCACGCCGCGCTCTGTGAGCACGGCCCCTCTGTTGACACCGATGAGCTGACGGCCTCCTGCCTGGCCATCGCGGAAGATGACGAGGCCGGTCAAGACTGGTGTGACAAGAATGACTTTCCTGGTTACACCAGCTATGCCTCCCTCACCGATCTAGATTGGCGTTTCCCAATCTTCAAAGATGTGGTGACCGCGTTGGACTTGCATGTCGCCCAATTTGCTAAAGATCTCGACTTTGATTTGGGCGAGAAAGCCATCACGCTCGACAGCCTTTGGATCAATATTTTGCCCTATGGTGGCATTCATACCGCCCATATTCACCCCCATTCAATCATCAGCGGCACCACCTATGTGGCGATGCCTGAAGGCACCAGCGCTATCAAATTCGAAGACCCGCGCCTGGCCATGATGATGGCGGCCCCGACGCGCCGAAAAACCGCACGCGAAGAGCTGCGCAGTTTTTTCTACGCCAAACCAAAGGTCGGGGATGTGTTGTTGTGGGAAAGTTGGCTGCGCCACGAAGTGCCAATGAATATGGCAGAAGACGACAGAATTTCTGTGAGTTTTAACTACAGCTGGGGCTAGTTCGGGCGTAAGCAAACCGTAGACCGTGCTGGATGATCGCGCGGCCCACGATCAAAAAATGCGCCCGCATCGAAATGCGGACGCATTGAAAATCTTACAACCCAGTCGTTACGTCGATTGTGTTGCCTTCTTCAAGGGTCACATAGGCTTTTTTCACATCACGGCGTTTGCCGAGCATGCCGCGAAAGCGCTTTGATTTCCCTTTGGTGATCGTAGTGTTCACCGCTTTAACCTTCACGTCAAACAGGCTTTCAACAGCCTCTTTGATGCTGGGCTTATTGCTGTCGATAGCCACTTCAAACACAACCGCGCCATTTTCAGAGGCCATTGTGGTTTTCTCAGTGATGATCGGCTTGCGGATCACATCGTAATGTTCTGGTTTCGCGCTCATTTCAAACGGGCCTCCAAAGCTTCCAACCCTGCTTTTGTGATCACAAGAGTGTCACGCTTCAGGATATCAAACACATTCGCACCCATTGTCGGCAGGATATCCAGACCTTCAATATTCCGCGCTGCCTGTGCAAAGTTTTCATTTACAGCTGCGCCGTCGATGATCAAAGCACGTTTCCAACCCAAGTTCGCAACCGCTTTGGCCAGCGCACCTGTTTTACCGTCAGAAACAGCCGCATCAATCACAACCAGCTCACCCGCTTTTGCTTTCGCAGACAGAGCATGCTTCAGACCCAGCGCCCGCACTTTTTTCGGCAAATCATGGCCGTGGCTGCGCGGTGTTGGACCTTTATAAACGCCGCCACCGCGGAAGATCGGAGCAGAACGCGCGCCGTGACGTGCGCCGCCGGTGCCTTTCTGACGATAGATCTTCTTGGTGGAGTAGCTGACTTCAGACCGGGTTTTCACCTTATGTGTACCAGCCTGCGCATTGTTACGCTGCCAGCGCACAACACGGTGCAGGATGTCGACACGTGGCTCAAGACCAAACAATGCCTCATTTAGATCAATCGAACCGGCCTTGCCGCCGTCGAGTTTGATGACATCTAGTTTCATGCTTCACCGCCTTCCGCAGGAGCGTCAGCTACAGGAGCTTCGGCCGGTGCGGCTGCTGATTTGATTGCTGCTGGAAAAGGAACGCCGTCAGGCAATTTCTTTTTCATCGCATCTTTGATTGTGACCCAGCCGCCCTTGGAACCTGGAACCGCGCCTTTGACCATGATCAAACCGCGATCAGCGTCTGTACGCACAACTTCCAAGTTCTGGGTGGTGACTTTCGCCGCACCCATGTGACCGGCCATTTTCTTGCCTTTGAACACTTTACCCGGATCTTGACATTGACCTGTCGAACCGTGGGAACGGTGGCTGATGGACACACCGTGTGATGCACGCAAACCGCCAAAGTTCCAGCGCTTCATCGCACCTTGGAAACCTTTACCGATCGATGTGCCGGATACGTCAACCATTTGACCTTCAAGGAAATGTTCGGCTGAAATCTCAGCACCCACTTCAATCAAGTTTTCAGCAGAGACGCGGAATTCGGCAACTTTACGCTTGGGCGCAACATTTGCCTTGGCAAAATGGCCGCGCATCGCTTGGCTTGTGCGTTTAGCTTTTGCCGATCCAGCGCCCAATTGCACGGCTGTGTAACCATCCAAATCGGCAGTACGCTGTGCGACAACTTGCAGACCATCCAAAGCGAGCACTGTCACCGGGATTTGCTTACCGTCTTCCATGAACAAACGGGTCATGCCCATTTTTTTCGCAATAACTCCAGAGCGCATAATCAATACCCCCCTTAAACTGAGATTTGCACGTCAACACCGGCAGCCAGGTCGAGCTTCATCAGCGCGTCCACGGTCTGTGGTGTTGGATCAACGATATCCAGCAGGCGTTTGTGCGTGCGGATTTCAAACTGGTCACGAGATTTTTTGTCAACGTGAGGGCCACGCAGAACTGTAAATTTCTCGATTTTGTTCGGCAGTGGGATTGGGCCACGTACCTGCGCACCTGTCCGTTTGGCTGTATTGACGATCTCGAGTGTGGACGCATCCAACACACGGTGGTCAAAGGCCTTCAGACGAATGCGGATATTTTGACTTTGCATTTCGTTACCCCTTTCCAGGGCTTGAAGTCTGTTGATAGGAGGACCGGCGAACCCGCCCTCGTCGAACGGTGCAGGCCTCACGAATGAGGCCTGCGGTAGTGAGTTTTACTCGTTGATTTTGGATACGACACCGGCGCCGACGGTGCGGCCGCCTTCGCGGATGGCGAAGCGCAGGCCGGTTTCCATGGCGATTGGGGCGATCAGCTCAACGTCGAATTTGAGGTTATCACCTGGCATCACCATTTCAGTACCCGAAGGCAGAACAACTGTGCCGGTCACATCGGTGGTCCGGAAGTAGAACTGTGGACGGTAGTTGGCGAAGAATGGCGTGTGACGGCCACCTTCTTCTTTGGTCAGAATATAGGCTTCGGCTTCAAACTTCGTGTGAGGCTTCACAGAACCTGGCTTACACAGGATCTGACCGCGCTCAACGCCATTGCGGTCGATGCCGCGCAGCAGAACACCTACGTTGTCGCCAGCTTCACCGCGATCGAGCAGTTTGCGGAACATTTCAACGCCTGTGCAGACAGTTTTCGATGTGTCACGGATGCCGACGATTTCAATCTCTTCGCCCACATTGATCACACCGCGCTCAATACGGCCAGTTACAACTGTACCACGGCCGGAGATTGAGAACACATCCTCGATCGGCAGCAAGAAAGGCTGGTCAACCGCACGCGCCGGTGTTGGGATATACTCATCCACAGCCGCCATCAATTTTGCGATGGACTCAGAGCCAATAGCCGCGTCGCGATCTTCCAAAGCGGCCAAAGCAGAGCCGGCAATCACAGGGATATCATCGCCAGGATATTCGTAGCTGGACAGCAGCTCACGGATTTCCATTTCAACCAATTCGAGCAACTCGTCGTCGTCAACTTGGTCAACTTTGTTCATGTAAACAACCATGTAAGGAATGCCAACCTGACGGCCGAGCAAAATGTGCTCACGGGTCTGTGGCATCGGGCCATCGGCCGCGTTCACAACCAAGATCGCACCATCCATCTGCGCCGCACCGGTGATCATGTTTTTCACATAGTCAGCGTGGCCAGGGCAATCAACATGCGCGTAGTGGCGGGTCTCTGTTTCATATTCAACATGCGCAGTCGAAATCGTAATACCACGGGCCTTCTCTTCCGGCGCGCCGTCAATCTCGTCATAGGCTTTAAAATCACCAAATTGCTTGGTGATCGCAGCTGTCAAGGTTGTCTTACCATGGTCAACGTGACCAATCGTGCCGATGTTAACGTGGGGTTTCGAGCGTTCAAACTTTTCCTTAGCCATGGGTGGCTCCTCTTGTTGTTCGTGGCGGTGGGCACAATGCCCACCCTACGGGTTGGTGTAGGGTGGGCCAGTGGCCCACCACGTTTATGCAAATTTCGCTTGGATCTCTTCAGAGATATTCGACGGAACAGGTTCGTAGTGATCGAACTGCATGGTAAAATTGGCGCGGCCCGAAGACATGGAACGCAGAGTATTGATGTAACCAAACATATTCGCCAAAGGCACAAAGGCATCAATTGCAATCGCGTTGCCGCGATTTTCTTGACCCTGAACTTGACCCCGACGCGATGTCAAATCGCCGATGATGCCACCTGTATACTCTTCAGGTGTGATCACTTCGACCTTCATCACAGGCTCAAGCAGTTTCGCGCCAGCCAGACGCATGCCTTCGCGCATACACATCCGCGATGCGATCTCAAAGGCCAGAACAGAGGAGTCAACATCGTGATATTTACCCTCAAGCAAAGCCACTTTGAAGTCGATCACAGGGAAGCCAGCCAGAGGACCGCTGTCCATAACGGAGCGAATACCCTTTTCAACACCTGGGATATATTCCTTTGGAACCGAGCCGCCAACGACGCGAGATTCGAAAGAATAACCTTCACCCGGCTCGGTCGGTGTAATGGTCAGCTTGACCTCACCGTATTGACCAGAGCCACCCGATTGTTTTTTGTGGGTGTAAGTGTGGGTGACTTCATGGCCGATGGTCTCACGATAGGCCACCTGTGGCGCACCGATATTGGCTTCGACTTTAAACTCACGGCGCATACGATCCACAAGGATATCCAAATGCAGCTCGCCCATGCCTTTCATGATGGTCTGACCTGATTCAATGTCAGTTTCCACGCGGAAGGATGGATCTTCAGCAGACAGACGCTGCAGCGCCAGGCCCATTTTCTCTTGGTCGCCCTTGGTTTTTGGCTCAACCGCAATTTCGATCACAGGC
Organism: Planktomarina temperata RCA23; assembly: GCF_000738435.1. Lineage (NCBI taxonomy): Bacteria > Pseudomonadati > Pseudomonadota > Alphaproteobacteria > Rhodobacterales > Paracoccaceae > Planktomarina > Planktomarina temperata. The sequence continues at coordinate 2,556,596 of NZ_CP003984.1, forward strand.
TCTGGGAAAGTCATTGTTTCCAGAACCACCGGAGCATTCACCGCACAAAGTGTATCCCCAGTTGTTGTGTCCTTCAGGCCACCCAAAGCGATGATGTCGCCAGAAAATGCTTCTGAGATTTCATCACGGTCATTGGAGTGCATGATCATCATACGACCCACGCGCTCTTTCTTACCCTTTGTGGAGTTCAAGAAAGAATCGCCTTTTTCCAATTTGCCAGAATAAATCCGTGTGAAGGTCAAAGAGCCAACAAAGGGGTCATTCCAGATTTTGAACGCCAGCGCAGAGAAGGGCATGTCGTCATCCGCACGGCGGGCGATGTCACGGGTTTCTGTCTCATCGCCGGGTTTAAAGCCCATATAGTCGACAACATCGAGAGGGCTCGGCAAGTAATCTACAACCGCGTTCAGCAAGGGCTGAACACCTTTGTTTTTAAACGCAGATCCACCAAGCACAGGCACGAATGCCATCGCCAATGTACCCTTGCGGATCAATTTGCGCAGCGTCGGAACGTCGGGCTCATTGCCTTCCAAATATTCCATCATGGCTTCATCATCTTGCTCGACAGCAGATTCAACCAATTTGGCGCGCCATTTATCAGCTGTTTCTTGCAGCTCAGCACGGATTGGAGCTTTGATCCAAGAGGCGCCAAGGTCTTCACCCTGCCATAGCCACTCTTCCATCGTCACAAGATCAACCAAACCTTCCAGTTCAGTCTCTGCGCCAATTGGGAAAGCGATTGGCACAGCCACCGCGCCTGTACGATCTTCGATCATCTCAACACAGTTGAAAAAGTCCGCGCCGATTTTGTCCATTTTGTTGACAAAAACCATCCGTGGAACCTTGTAGCGGTCCGCTTGACGCCAAACTGTTTCGGTTTGAGGCTCAACACCAGCATTCGCATCGAGCACGCAGACCGCGCCATCAAGAACCGCCAAGGACCGCTCAACTTCAATTGTGAAGTCAACGTGGCCTGGAGTGTCAATAATGTTCAAGCGGTGCTTGGGGCTGTCTGGGGACACACCGTCTTCTGTGCGCTCCCAAAAAGTGGTGGTCGCAGCAGAAGTGATCGTGATGCCACGCTCTTGCTCTTGCTCCATGTGATCCATGGTTGCAGCGCCATCATGCACTTCACCGATGTTATGCTCTTTACCTGTATAATACAGGATCCGCTCGGAGCAGGTTGTTTTACCAGCATCGATGTGCGCCATGATACCGAAGTTGCGGTACAGCTCTAGTGGATATTCGCGTGCCATATCTGTTCAGCCTCTGTGGGATTACCAGCGATAATGGCTGAACGCTTTGTTTGCGTCGGCCATCTTGTGAGTGTCTTCGCGCTTCTTGACGGCGGAACCACGGGATTGCACCGCGTCCAACAATTCGCCAGCAAGACGCTCTTCCATTGTGTTTTCGTTGCGCTTGCGGCTGGCTGTAATCAACCAACGGATTGCAAGAGCTTCGCGCCGCTCGGGACGTACTTCAACAGGCACCTGGTAGGTTGCACCACCGACGCGGCGTGAGCGCACTTCGACGGAAGGTTTGATGTTTTCCAAAGCTTCGTGGAACATCTCAACAGGTGCGCGCTTGACCTTGGCTTCGACACGCTCCAGCGCACCGTAGACGATGCGTTCTGCAACGGATTTTTTACCATCGAGCATCAAGTTGTTCATGAATTTTGTCAGCACCAAATCACCATATTTGGCATCGGGCAGGACAGAGCGCTTCTCAGCGGCGTGACGACGTGACATATCTTGATTCCCTTACTTCGGACGCTTCGCGCCGTATTTCGAACGACGTTGCTTACGATCTTTGACGCCCTGAGTATCCAGAACACCGCGCAGGATGTGATAACGCACACCAGGAAGATCTTTTACCCGGCCCCCGCGGATCAAAACAACAGAGTGTTCTTGCAGGTTGTGGCTTTCACCTGGGATGTAGCTGATCACCTCAAAACCATTGGTCAAACGGACTTTTGCAACTTTCCGCATCGCCGAGTTCGGTTTCTTAGGCGTTGTTGTATAAACGCGTGTGCAGACACCGCGTTTTTGTGGACATTCTTGCAAGTGCATGGACTTGCTGCGTTTTACTTTAGGCTGCCGGGGTTTCCGGATCAGCTGTTGGATCGTTGGCATTGGCGGTTCTCTTCCCGTCTAGACAAATAAGGTGATGGGAATAGTCCCCACCGGTTCCAATGTTAAGCGCCAGGTCAGTTACCCATCGCCGGTTTCCGCGTCTGATCGCGGTAATTTTTCGCCAAAGCACAACCAAAACCGCATCCCTTCCCGTAGTCGGAGGGGGCGGCGGGGGTTCCAGAGGAACAGCAAGCTGTTCTTGACCACTTCAAATTTTGATGTTGCGCAATGAGGTATCCCCCATGGCAGATGAGGGGCGTATATGCAGAGTCGCTTTTGCTGTCAACAGGTAGCAGGCGTAAGGCGACAACTTCTCATGCTCCTTTTAATTGAACGGATTTAAAGTGCGCGCGGCTGCGATTTCTCACAGCACCACATCGGCGCGAAGCGCCGTCTGCCCCACCAGTCGGGCGTTGGGCAGGTCATTGCTTTGGGCACGGATGCGCGCGGCCTCTGGCGTCAATCCATGATCCAGCCAGCGCTGTATCAGCCGCGCCTCAAGCTCAGCGTCAGAGCAAGTCAGCTGGATGGACAAATCCCAATAGCCCGCCATATCGCGCCAGATCGGCGCGTCCATCAAAAGATAGTTCCCTTCGATGACGATCGTATCACAGTCCGGTGCAATATGCCCTGCGCCCGCAATAGAGAGATCGCGGGCCCGGTCGAACACCGGGTAATATAACTCCTGCGCCGCGCCAAGCACCTGCACCAATCGCAAAAGCCCGATTGCATCAAAACTCGGCGGGCTGCCCTTGCGGTCTAAAATCCCGCGATCCGTAAGAACGCTATTGTCGAGGTGAAACCCATCCATCGGCACAAGCTGACTGGTCACGCCAGCCTGCTGCAAGGCCGCGACCAGCCCGGCCGCAAGCGTGGACTTCCCGCTGGCGGGAGGCCCCGCAATGGCGATCACCCGCCGCACATGGCGCCTGGGGCTTTGCAGCACCCGCTCCAGCAGGGCGGAGATCTGCGCACTCATGCGGCCTGCTCAGGCGCTTCCTTGGCACCGGTCATAAAGGCCACCGCATCGGACATCGTATAGTCACGAGGATCAATGACGCACAATCGCTTGCCCAGGCGATGCACATGAATGCGATCGGCCACCTCAAAGACATGGGGCATGTTGTGACTGATCAAGATAATCGGAATACCGCGCGAGCGCACATCTAAGATGAGCTCCAAGACCCGGCGAGATTCCTTGACCCCCAATGCCGCTGTCGGCTCATCGAGAATAATCACCTTCGAACCAAAAGCCGCGGCCCGCGCCACCGCGACCCCCTGGCGTTGGCCACCCGAGAGCGTTTCCACCGCTTGATTGATGTTCTGAATGGTCATAAGCCCAAGCTCGGACAATTTATCACGCGCAAAGTCTTGCATACGTTTGTGATCCATCATGCGAAACACTGATCCCAGGACACCGGGCTTGCGCATCTCGCGCCCCAAAAACATATTATTGGCAATCGAGAGCGCTGGCGATAGAGCCAGGTTTTGATAGACCGTTTCAATGCCTTCGCTGCGGGCATCATCCGGGGATTTGAAATTCACCGGACGCCCATCCACCAAGACCTCGCCATGATCTGGTACAACCGCTCCAGAGAGAGCCTTGATCAAGGTCGATTTGCCCGCGCCATTGTCGCCAATCACTGCGCAAATTTCTCCGGGGTATAAATCGAAATCTGCCCCATCCATGGCGATCACCGTACCATAGCGCTTCATAAGCCCTCGGGCTTGGATAATAGGTTGCTTCTCACTCATTTTGTCGCCCTCCGCAGCCATTGGTCAAGCGCCACCGCGATCAAAACCAAATTACCCGCTGCAAACATTTGCCAATAATCATCTACCCCGGCCAAAGACAGGCCGGTATTGAATACACCCACAATCATCGCCCCCAGCACAGATCCTAGGATCGAACCGCGCCCACCAAACAGTGAGGTGCCGCCAATCACCACCGCGGTGATGCTGGCAAGGTTGATGTCGGTAAACCCAATGGGTGAGATCGACCCCACCCGGCCGGCGGCCACCCAGCCAGCGAATCCACAGATGAGCCCGGCCAGCGCGTAAACAGAAATCAATGTACGATTAATCTTAATCCCTGACAGCATCGCAGCATCCGGATCATCGCCGATCGCATGCACATGCCGTCCCCAGGCGGTGTGATTGAGCAGATACCAAATCAATATCGCCAATCCGATCAGCGCGAGCCCTCCATAGGTCAGCACAAAACCACCAAAGCGCAAAGAATGCCCAAAAAATAGAAGGCTCGGTGCCATCTCGCGGATATCCGCGCCGCGGATAGATTGCGAGCCGGAATACCACAGCAGCAAAGCCGTAAAGACCGACAGCGTGCCAAGGGTTACGATGAAAGGCGGCAGTTTGACGATGGTCACCAAAACGCCGTTGACCCAGCCCATAAGCGCCCCAACGAACAATGAGATCGTCACGGCGAAAAAGGGCGGGATGCCAAAATCAACCGCCAAACGACCCATAATCATAGACGAGAGCACCATAATCGCGCCCACCGAGAGGTCGATGCCTGCGGTTAAAATGATCAAGGTCTGTGCAATGGCAACCACACCGGTCACGGTGACTTGTTTGAGCACCAAAGACAGCACGCCCGGCGACATGAAATTTGGCGCGATGATGCCAAAGCAAATCACGCTGAACACCAAAACCATCGCGGGAATAATGGTTGGGTTGCGGCGCAATATGCCGCGCAAAATGTGATCTATTGACCGATCATCGCGCGCGAAAGAGGCGACAGATTTGTCTGCGGCATCAAGGCCGACCTCAAACTCGGAGCCGGCTTGTTTTGGCTCTTGTTCCATACTCATGGCGATATCCTACCCTCTATCAATGTCGCGGCAGCTGGCGAATTGATCCAGCTTACCGAAAGAAGGCGACACTGAATGCCGCCTTCTGTCTTATCGTTTCGCTTAAAACAGCCTTAGCCCCAGCAAAGCTCAGTGCCGCGGTCGCTGTCAATAGAAGGAACCCCATCGACCGGCGCATCGGTAACCAAGTTCACACCGGTGTTAAAGAAGGTCAAACCATCTGAAGCGGAAGGCTTCGTGCCATCGGCTGCAAATTTGGCAATCGCTTCCACACCTTTGGAGGCCATCAGCAATGGGTACTGCTGAGACGTTGCGCCAATCACACCGTCTTTGACGCTGGCAATACCGGGGCAGCCGCCGTCAACAGAGACCACCAGAACCCCTGTTTTGCCGGCATTTTGCAGCGCCTGATAAGCGCCTTCAGCGGCAGGTTCGTTGATGGTATATACGACATTGATATCAGGCTCGCGGGCCAACAGATTTTCCATCGCGGTCACACCGCCCTCAACAGAGGCATAGGATGTTTCGTGACCAATCACGCGCGGATCCGTTTCTGAGCCCATGACGTTCAGATTTGGCACATCAATACCAAAGCCAACCAAGAAGCCTGTGTCGCGCGCAACATCAACAGAGATATTGTCTTTGTTGATATCGAGCATACCGATTTTCGCGTTTGCTGCATCAGCACCGAGTGTTGCAGCAGCCCATTGGCCGATCAAAAGACCTGCCTCAAAGTTATCGGTTGCGAAGGTCATATCTTGTGCGTTTTTGTCCGCCAGCGGCGTATCCAAAGCGATGACCAAAACACCCGCTGTGCGCGCATCAATCAAAGCCGGTCCCACAGAGTCGTTGGACGGTGTGATCAAAATGCCTTTTGCGCCAGCCGCAACACAGTTTTCAATTGCGTTGATTTGCGGAGCAGCATCACCATCTGTCACGCCCGCATAGGCCTGAAAATCCATGCCCGCAGCCGTTGCAGCCGCCTCCGCACCCTCTTTCATTTTCACAAAAAACGGGTTGGTGTTGTTCTTTGTGATCAAGCAAGTCAGGTCGCCTGCGGATGCCATGCCCACAGATGCAATCAAGGCCAATGCAGACCCAGCTAATAGTTTCTTCATGTCTTCCTCCCATAAAACAAGTCACAAGGGCTTTTGCCCTTGCCGTCGATCAGCCGCCAAACGCGGTTATCTGGATAAGATTGCGCGATTCGATGGCTCAAGTCAATTAATTAATTAACTTTATTTATTAATTAATTTGGCCTATATTTATCTGAGTAACATACAGTAAGATGCACCCAATATGGATGACGCGCAGGTAAAATCATTGAGTATGGGCTTAAGCCAAAAGGGTGTGAGGGATCACAACGAACGTTTGATTCTATCTCTTATCCAACGTCATGGCAGCTTGCCCGGCAGCGCCCTGGCCAAATTGGCCGATTTATCGCCCCCCACCGTCTCCGGTATTTTACGCCAGCTTGAAGCCGACGGGCTGGTGGAACGTGGAACGCCTGTGCGCGGCAAGGTGGGGAAGCCCTCGATTCCCATGGGCTTGGCGGCCAATGGCGCCTTCTCCTTTGGCATCAAAATCGGACGCAGATCCGCCGATCTGATATTAATGGATTTCAAAGGCGGCACGCACGGCGAGATGCAAATCACCTATGACTTTCCAATCAAACAGGTGGTTTTGACCTTCCTGCAAGACGGCCTGTTCAATCTCGCCGAGCAATTGTCAGCCTCCGAACAGGCGCGAATCTGCGGCATTGGCATCGCAGCGCCATTTGAATTTTGGAATTGGGACGCCTCGATTGACGCGCCCAGCAATGCCTTCCGCGCCTGGAGCGAGGTTGATTTGGTCGCTGAAGTTGGCGAATTCAGCGACCTGCCTGTCATCGTGATGAATGATGCCACGGCCGCCTGCCAAGCTGAGCACACCTATGGACGCGGCAAAGAGTTTCAAGACTATGCCTATTTCTTCATTGGCGCCTTTATTGGCGGGGGTGTGGTGCTGAACAACTCTGTCTATGTCGGACGGCAAGGAAATGCGGGCGCTTTGGGCTCGATCCGAAGCATCAGCCCTATCGGCGAAAGTATGCAATTGATCGACATGGCCTCCATTCATCTCCTAGAGGCCCGCTTGCGCGAAGTCGATATCGAAACCCGGCAGCTTTGGGATGATCCAGACAGCTGGACCAGGCTGACACGCTATGTGGAACCCTGGCTGCTGCAAACGGCGCAAGAGCTGGCGAAAGCCAGCCTCTCGGCCTGTTCGGTTATTGATTTTGAGGCCATCTTAATCGATGGGTCCTTCCCGGCCAGCCTACGCGATGATTTGGTAAACCGTGTCCGCCGTTATGTCGCCACTCAAGACACCCGCGGCCTCATCCCGCCAAAAATTGAAGCCGGCAGCATTGGCGCCAATGCCCGATCCCAGGGCGCAGCCTGCGAAATCATTCGCGCTCAATTCTTTTTGAAAGCCAACACCAGTATCTAGGGCGTAGACCGCTACCGGCCCAACGCGCGCAAAACATAGGGGCCCATATCAGCAACCACAGCCGCGACGCCTTCGGCATTGGGGTGCAATCCGTCGGCTTGGAAATAATTCTGCAAATCTGGTGTCACCCCGTCCGGCGCCATGAGCGTTTTGAAATAGAAAGGGTAGAAGGCGACATCATAGCGAGTGGCCAGCTCTTGAAAAGCTCGGTCATACTGCGCCTTATACTCCGCGCCATAGTTCAGCGGCCCCAAGTGCCCAACCAAAAGCGCCGCGATACCCCGAGCCTCCAATTTATCTAAAATTTGACTCAAATTTTCATGTGCCAAGCCGGGATCCAAGCCCCGCAGCATGTCATTTGAACCAAGATTGACGATCACCAAATCCACCGGTTCGACCAAAGTCCAGTCCAGCCGGGCCAATCCCCCCGCTGTCGTGTCGCCGGAAACGCCTGCGTTGATCATGCGCGCCTGAGCCCCCTGCCCGGCCAGCCAAGCGCCCAACTGTGGCACAAAGCCACTTTCTGCCGGCAAACCATAACCCTGGGTCAAGCTGTCTCCGAAAGCCACGACGGTCTTGGCGGGAGTCTCAGCCGCAGCCTCCGATTGGGTCTCCGCCTGACCCATTGTGCAAAAAAGAATTAGCGCCAAGGCGTTGCAAAAACGGCAGATCAGCCCATATCCAAAGGAAGAAAACATAATAGGACGGCTCCCTTGGACAATCACTTCGCAATCGATCTCCAGCAGGTTCATCTCTCACTTGAGGGCAACGCCGGGATGGTAGACATCCTACATAGTATCGACTTGCAAATTACTCAAGGGAGCAGCTGCGCCTTGGTTGGCCCCTCAGGATCCGGCAAGTCTAGCCTGCTGATGGTTATGGCCGGATTGGAGCAGGCCACAAGCGGCAGGGTGACCGTGCTGGGAGAGGATATCAGCGCGATGTCGGAGGCCGAATTGGCGCAGTTTCGCCGCGGGCGGGTTGGTGTCGTGTTCCAATCCTTCCATCTCATTCCCTCAATGACGGCCCTCCAAAACGTCGCAACAGCGCTTGAATTGGCCGGGCAACCCGATCCATTTGAGCGCGCGCGTGCGAAACTGGCCGACTTAGGCTTGGCCCACCGCTCTGATCATTTCCCCAAACAAATGTCCGGCGGCGAGCAACAACGCGTGGCCCTGGCGCGCGCCTTGGCCCCCAATCCCAAACTTGTTTTTGCAGATGAACCCACGGGCAATCTGGATGCAGCCAATGGGGCCAGCATTGTTGACAGCCTGTTCACCCTCACCCAAGAGCAGGCCGATACGACTTTGATCCTCGTCACTCACGACAATCAACTGGCACAGCGCTGTGACCGGATCATTGATCTGCGAGATGGCAAAATCTGTGAAAGCCAGGGAGCATGATTGCTCTCAAAATTGCCCAGCGTGAATTGATCGCAGCCTGGCGCGAGCGGTTGCACGGCTTTCGCATTCTCATGCTCTGCTTGATCTTCGGCATCGCCTCCATCTCCGCGATTGGCTCACTGCGCGGCGCCATAGACGCGGGACTAAATAGCAATGGAAGGGTTTTTCTCGGCGGTGACGCCCAAATTGAGCTCACCTACCGCCAGGCCAATGCGCAGGAATTGGCTTGGATGGCCCGTCAAAGCCGGGCGCAGTCGCAGATCATTGATTTTCGTTCCATGGCCGTCGCCCCAGACACGAACAAGCGCATTCTCACACAGGTCAAAGCGGTGGATTCAGCCTACCCTTTGGTGGGCGCTGTCACCCTGTCGGGTGATATGGGTTTATCAGAGGCCTTTGCCGGCCAGGACGGCCTGCCGGGCGCGATTCTCGCCCCTGCGCTTCTGCGGCGCCTCAACATCAACTTGGGTGATCAGGTGAAGTTTGGACAAAAACTCTTTGTCGTCATGGCAACCCTGCTCAAAGAACCTGATAATTTTGGCAATTTCGCTTTGGGCCCCCGCAGCCTTGTCTTGACCAAAGACCTAGACGGCTCAGGGCTCCTGGCCGCGGGCACCCTTTTTTCGAGCAAATACCGCCTGCTTTTAGAGGATAGGAGTGATTTGGATCAGGCCCAACAAAGGTTTAACGAGGAATGGCCCGGCACTGGCGCCAAATGGAAAGATGCCCGCAAAGCCTCTCCCGGCGCCGATCGTGTGATTGAGCGCATGAGCCGCTTTTTAATCCTGATCGGCCTATCGGGCCTGGTCGTTGGCGGTATTGGGGTGAGCGCTGCTGTGCGGGCCTTTATTGCCAAAAAAACTGGCCATATCGCCGTGTTAAAGACCCTAGGCGCCACACCTGGCCAAATCTTTTGGATCTACACGCTGCAAATTGCCGTCTATACTGGCCTTTCGGTGGTGCTTGGCCTGTTACTCGGCGCCCTTGCGCCCTTTGCGGCCCGGCCATTTTTACCCGAAAATCTGGCAGAGGTGGCCCTCATATCCATCTACCCTTCAGCCCTGATTGAGGCCGCGGTCTATGGATGCTTAGCTGCGGCGATTTTCTCGATCTGGCCCCTGGCGCAAACCGAACACATTCGCCCAGCCAATTTGTTCCGCGGAGGCGCGCCTGCCCATTGGCCCGCGCGGCGCTATCTCCTTGTGCAAGGGGCCTTATTGGCGGCGGCACTCTTTGGCGCAGTGCAGTTTTCCGGCTCTTGGTCAATGACCTTCTGGCTCTTGGGCGGCATTGCAATTTCGCTGCTCATCTTAGCGATGATCTCTGGCGCATTTCAATTCACACTCAAACGTATCATGCACAGATCCGCGTTTCAGGGCCGGTTGCCGCTGCGCGCAGCTTTCAGCGCTCTGGCCAGCGGCTCGGAACGCACTGGCTCGGTGGTTATGGGCATCGGTCTTGGACTCACGGTTTTGGCTGCGGTCGGGCAAATTGACGGCAATCTGCGGCGCTCCATCACGCAATCTTTGCCTGACAAAGCTCCAAGTTTCTTTTTCCTTGATATTCAATCCAATCAACTGCCAGAGTTCAACAAGCGACTGGCGGAAAATCCGGCAGTAAGGCAAGTTGAAACGGCCCCCATGCTGCGCGGTCTCGTCACGAAAATTAACCAACAACCCGCCGCCGAAGTTGGCGGAGATCATTGGGTGCTGCGCGGAGACCGCGGGATCAGCTATGCCGATGGTTTACCCGAACAAACCAAAATTACAGCCGGACAATGGTGGGGGGAGGGCTACAGCGGGCCGCCCCAAATCAGCTTTGCCGCTGAAGAGGCTGAAGAGATCGGCATCGGGCTTGGAGATCAATTGACCCTCAACGTGCTGGGCCGCGATATCACCGCCACGATCACCAGCCTGCGCGAGGTGGATTTCTCAACGGTTGGCATGGGATTTGTGATCTTGTTGAATGAAGCGGCATTGAAGGGCGCGCCGCATTCTCACATCGCAACTGTCTATGCCGAAGCCTCAGCTGAAATCCCAATTTTGGATGAATTGAACGAAGCCTTCCCCAATGTCACAGGCATTCAAATTCGAGAGGCTGCGGCTTTGGTCACGAGCGTGGTGTCCTCCATCGCCTCTGCCGCTTCGATCGGCGCGCTTGCCACGCTGATCACCGGATTTTTGATCCTGATCGGAGCCGCCGCAGCCAGCACGGCCCAGCGGGCCTATGAAAGCGCAATTTTAAAGACACTCGGGGCCACGCGGCGCGAAATCCTCACCTCTTTCGCCCTGCGCTCGGCCATGATCGGAGCGCTGGCCGCCGGCGTAGCCCTTGGCGCGGGGCTTCTGGGCGGCTGGGCCGTCAGCCATTTTGTATTTGAAAATAAATTTGAAGTCATCTGGACCAATGCCGCATTGGTGATCCTTGGCGGCATTGGCCTCACCTTGGTTACAGGCCTGCTCTTTGCCCTCGCCCCCCTGTCGCAATCGGCCGCAACTGAGCTCAGGCATAGAGATTGACGCCAGCGGGCAAGACAATTGGGCGCTCTGACTTTGTCATCTAATAGACCTCTGCATAACGCCGTTTCAACACGATATGAGGGCAGCGCCGACCTGGGGGGCGCATATGTCCGGTGGTGAAATCACTGCAGAATTTGATCCATAACCATACCTACCAGCATACCCAGATGGTGAATGCGCCTGCCGGGGGGGGCAGGCAGGCGCAGCCCGGTGTTTCCACCAGGCAAGGTGTTTTGGCGTGGCGGCTGGGTTATGCACAGATCTTTCGAAGGGTTTTCACCTGTGCTCGTTGGACAAAAGAATTCACCTCATCGCCTTAAGCCGCTATGGTCGCAGGCGGAACCATAAGGTGAGAAGATGGGCGATATGCGCGTTAAATATTCGGTGATTGTACCAACCTACAATCGCGAGCCCCTGCTGGCAGAGGCGTTGCGGTCCGTCCAAGCTGCCCTGCCCGATTGTTCGGAAGTGATTGTCGTCAACGATGGCACTGATTTTGAGCGACCCACATGTGACCTGATTGAGAAATTAGGCGCCGTGGCTGTAAAAACCAAAGGTGGGCTCGGCGCGGGCGCCGCGCGCAACATCGGCGCAGACTGCGCGCGCGGTCAATGGCTTTTGTTTTTGGATGATGATGATCTCATTGCCGCCAGATATTGGCAGGCGGTCGCCCACTATATCGACGCATATTTTCAATCCACAGATCTCGCCTATGGGTTTTGCCGCGCCAACCCCCAATCCGATCGCAGAGCAATGCAGCACGCCGCGGCAGCCCAGACTGTGTTTCATATTCAGCCGCAAGTGGGCAGTTCTCTTAGGTCCAAAATCGCAGGATTGGGCCTCGGGTTTTGGGTGTCAAAAACCTTATATCAAAAGGTTGGTGGCATTAACCCAGAGCTGCGCACAAATGAGGATACAGATTTTTGCCTCAAACTTCTGGGCGCTGGCGCGCACTGCCACAACACCCCGTCACAGGGTGCGGTAATTTTTCAGGGCGATCACGGGAGAGCCGCCGCCAGCTCGACCACAAAACGCTACGGGCCGCGGCAACGCGCCCGATATTTCAAGCATATTTTGGACAGTCATGCAGAAATTCTGGCAACAGACAGCAAGACCCAATCCTGGCTCTGGAAGCGGTATCTCAAGATGGAAGCGCGCGCCGGCGGAATGCAAGGCTATCAGTCCCTGCGCAAGGCGGCGGGACTGGCGGCAGGTCGCAAGCGCCTGCTCGCGGCCTATTGGGCGGTCTGGCGGGTTTTGGCAAAGCTGGACCGCCGCTAAGCGCCCAAACCACCTTAGCCCAACACAGCCCCGACCGCCTGCACGGTCGCCGCCACCACGATATCCGCCTCCGCATGGGTCAAACAAAACGGCGGTGCAAAACCCAGAATATCGCCTTGGGGCATGGCCCGCGCAATCACCTGGCTTTGCGCTAAAAGAGCAGCCGAGATCTGCGGGCCAATTTTCTCTGACGTATCAAAGAAAATTCGGTCATCTTTGTCTTTCACAAATTCCACCGCGCAGAGCAGCCCCTCGCCGCGCACATCTCCCACATGCGGGTGATCGCCCAGCGCATCGGCCAATGCCCCCTTCAAATAGGCGCCAAGGTCGCGCGCGTTGTTCATCAAGTCCAACGCCTCAATCACCTTCAGATTGGCCACCCCAGCGGCAGCGCAAATGGGATGGGCCGAATAGGTCCAGCCATGGCCAATGGGGCCATTTTCGTCGGTACCTTGCTCCAGAACCTTCCACAATTTTTCCCCAATGATAGAGCCGGACAACGGCGCATAGGCTGAGGTCAGCCCCTTGGCGATGGTGATGATATCAGCCTCAAGCCCATAATGGTCAGAGCCAAACATAGATCCCAATCGCCCAAAGCCGGTGACCACCTCATCGACCACCAGCAAAATATCATGCTTCTTCAACACCTCTTGAATAGCCGGCCAATAGCCCGCCGGCGGCGGAACGATCCCTCCGGTCCCAAGCACTGGCTCTCCAATAAAGGCGGCGATGGTATCGGCGCCCTCGCGCGCAATCATCTCTTCCAAACTGGTCACGCAATGGGCCACAAACTCCGCCTCGCTTTGCCCCAGATCCTCCCGGCGGAAATAATAAGGCGCTTGTGTATGCAGCACATTGGCCAGGGGCAGATCAAATTTCTTATGAAACAGCTCCAGCCCCGTCAGAGATCCTGTAACCAGCCCAGAGCCGTGATAGCCCCGCCAACGGCTGATGATCTTCTTCTTTTCCGGCCGTCCAAGAATATTGTTATAATACCAAATGAGTTTGATATTGGTCTCATTGGCATCTGATCCGCCAAGACCGAAGTAAACTTTCGACATATTCGCCGGAGCACGATCCAAAATCATTTTTGACAAAGTGATAGAGGCTTCGGTGCCATGCCCAACATAAGAGTGGTAGTAAGCCAATTCTTTGGCTTGAGCGGCAATCGCATCGGTAATTTCTTGTCGGCCGTAGCCTGCATTCACACAGTAAAGCCCTGCGAAGGCATCCAAAAGCTTGTGACCATCCCGGTCTTCAATATAGACACCGCTGGCGGTCTTGATCACCCGACTTGGGCTGTCTCCTCGCGCATGTTGCGCCAGATGGGTCGAAGGATGGAAAAAATTCTCGCGGTCCCATTGATCGAGTAGATCGTTTTTCAGCATGGTCTGCGTCCTTGTCTTTACAGAGTGTCGCCACCCAATCTTTTCAGTCTTTGACAACCATCTTGCGCGGCACGTCGGCCAGACATTCCGGCCCCGTGCTTCCGATGCGAATGCTTTCGGTAATCTCAAAACCCCAATCGTCCATCCATAGGCCCGTCATGAAATGAAACGTCATATTTTCCTGCAAGATGGTCCTGTCGCCTGGCCGCAATGACATGGTGCGCTCGCCCCAATCGGGCGGGTAGCTCACACCGATGGGGTAGCCGGTGCGGTTGTCTTTCGTAATGCCATATTTCTTGAGAACATCAAAAAATGCGATGGCAATATCCTCACAAGTATTGCCGACGCGCGCCTTTTCCAGCCCAGCCTCCATACCTTCCAAAACCGCCTGTTCCGCATCCAAGAATGTCTGTGTCGGTTTGCCCAGGAAGACCGTCCGTGACAAAGGACAGTGATAGCGCTTCACAACGCCAGCAATCTCGAAGAATGTACCCTCTCCCGACCTCATCGGTGCATCATCCCAGGTCAAATGCGGCGCAGAGGCATCGGCGCCCGAGGGCAAAAGCGGCACAAGTGCCGGGTAATCCCCACCGGCCCCAATGGCCGGATCATAGCGCAAGGCGGCATCGTAGATATCGGCCACCAAATCACATTTTCGAATGCCGGGCTCAACCTTTTCAACAATGCGCTCATGCATCCGCCCAACGATCTGCCCGGCTTGGCGCATCAAAGCCAATTCGGCATCTGATTTCACGGCCCGCTGCCAATTGACCAGCCCCGTCGCATCGGTGAGCTGCGCGTTGGGCAGATTGGCAATCAGTGCCATATAGGCCGCAGCCGAAAACCAATAATTGTCCATTTCCACACCAATGCGACCCTTGGCCAAGCCGCGATCGGTCAGTTGCGCCGCAAGATAGCCCATCGGATGGCGCTCGGTCGATTGCACATAGTGATCCGGGTAACCGATGATATCAGAAGGCTCCATGAAACAGGTGCGCAGCGCGCCCTTGGCATCCTGGCCCCGCCCATACCAGATCGGCGCGCCCTCCAGCGGTAGAATAACACATTGGTGCACATAAAACGACCAACCATCATATCCGGTCAGCCAATTCATATTCGACGGATCCGACACAATCAGCAGATCAATCCCCCGCTGTTGCATCTCTTGGCGGGTTTTCATGAGCCGCTGGTCAAACTCAGCGCGCGAAAAATTGAGTTTAGCCTGTGACATCGCCGGCACTCCTATGTGGTTTGCTTTGAAAAACTTATCAGAGCCAACCCGCCTGTATATCCCCAGTGCGACATATTTTGTGGATTATCACCCAAACGGTCAGGGGAGCCAATCTCGCGCTTGAATTTTATCCGCCGACCTGCGCCTATGCCCCATGAGCAGATGTTTTCCAACAGGCAGGGTCAGCATGATCGGCCGCAAACCGAGGCGCGGCCTGTGACAGCCCCGCGCAGCCAAAAGACCATTGGTCTCACACTCGCCATTTTTGGCGCGCTGTTGTTGACTCCCGATACGTTGTTCATGCGCCTGTCGCAGCTCGACGGGTTCAACATGTTACTTTGGCGCGGCGGTCTCAGCGGCCTGGCCTATTTTATGATCTGGTTATGGATGCGCGGCCCGCGCGATCTGTCCAATATCTGGACCCGCAACTTTGCCATAATTGTCGCCTGTCAAACCGGCAATGCGGCGTTATTTAGCCTCGCCATTGCCCTCGCACCCGTGACTGTGGTTTTGATAGGCGTGGCCACCGTGCCAATTTTCGCCGCTCTTCTGTCGCGCTTGCTATTGGGTGAAGCCCTCTCAATGCGCACGCTTATCACCGCAGCCATGGTCTTTTTGGGCCTATTCATCTCTGTGCTGGGCAGTGACGACGGGCATCTTATGCTCGATCTCACCACGCTCATCGGTGCGGGACTAGGCTTGGGTGTCGCCTTCAGCCTAGCGATGAATTTCACAATAATTCGAAAAGACACAGACGTGCCATTTGTTCTGGCTATTGCCGTTGGGGCCATTGCCGCAGCCGGGCTGGCGGCTGTCTTTGCCACCACGTTCGCTTGGCCAGCTCTGCCGCAGATGGCCGCTATTGCTTTGACCGGTATTTTCATTCTACCGCTGTCTTTTGTCACCCTCTCTTATGCGGCCCGCTTTGTGCCCTCTTCGACCGTGAGCCTGATCATGTTGCTCGAAACAGTTTTGGGGCCCTTATGGGTTTGGTGGGGCATTGATGAGGCCCCCAGCGCCATGATGTTAATTGGCGGTGGCATCGTCTTGACCTGTCTGTCGGTATTCTTGATCCTTGAGGGCCGCAAAGCCGCCTGAACCGCCGCCAGTAAAAACGGCTGTGATCGCGAAGGGGCACAATTAAATGATCGACAACGAGAATGTAGGGTCCTAGCTTCTGTGCGAGGAGATTTACTATGACCCATTATGAAACGGCCGCATCAGACCTTCCCCTCAGCACCCTGAGCGTGACAGAGCGCGTCTTCGAAGGTCTCGCGCCGCGACTGGAAGATGTGGTCATAATTGATGGGATAGATGGGCGCAAATTTACCGCCGGTGACGTGATCGATCACGTCAAACGCCTGGCGGGTGGGTTGCGCGCCGCGGGCCATGTGCCGCAAAAACCTATCGCCCTGATGGCGCCGAATTCACCCGAATATTGCATTATTTTTCATGCGGTCGCCTGGGCAGGCGGCACGATAACAACTTTGAATCCGACCTATACAGCGCATGAAATTCGCCACCAGCTGCGTGATTCCGGTGCGGGGCTGTTGATCACCGATCCGGCCACCCTCGCAGTCGCCAAAGAGGCGCTGGAAGAGCTGCCAGAGGTTCAGCTTTGCGTCATCGGCAGCGCCGACGACTGCCTGAGCCTGTCCGCGCTCTACGGCCCAGCGCAGGAGCAGCAATGCCCCGTAGACTTGGACCGCCACAGCGTTGTGTTGCCCTATTCCTCTGGGACCACCGGCCTGCCCAAAGGGGTCTGCCTGTCACATCGCAACCTTTCGATGAATATCGATCAAACCGCCCAGGGCGCTGAATTTCGAGCCGGTGAGACCGCCGCCGCCTTCCTGCCCTTCTTTCACATCTATGGTATGACCGTGATGATGAATATGCATCTCGCCTGTGGCGGTGTTTTGGTCACCATGCCGCGGTTCGATTTGGAGCTTTTCCTGCGCATTTGCCAAGACCACCGCGCCCGGCGCATGTGGATTGTGCCGCCGGTCGCCCTTGCATTGGCCAAACATCCCTTGGTCGATGCCTATGATCTGAGCGCATTGGAGCAAGTTTTTTCCGGCGCAGCACCCATGGGCAGTGCCCTGTCTGACGCGGTGGCCAGTCGCCTCAATTGCGCCATGCTGCAAGGCTATGGGATGACCGAACTGGCGCCCGTGTCCCATATTACCCCCCTCAGCACCCCGCGTTCAGGGGCCTCTGGGCTTGCGCTTCCCAACACCCGCTGCCGAATTGTCAGCCCCGAAACCGGGGAGGACTTGCCACCGGGGGAGGAAGGCGAGCTTTGGATCAAAGGGCCACAAGTCATGATTGGCTATCTCAACAACGAAACAGCCACCCGAGATACGCTCACCTCGGATGGCTGGCTGAAAACCGGCGATGTGGCAATCATTGATGCGGATGGCTACATGTTCATCGTGGATCGTCTCAAAGAGCTGATAAAATACAAAGGGTTCCAAGTGGCCCCGGCGGAACTGGAGGCCTGTTTGGTCGCCCATCCACAGATTCAAGATGCAGCCGTGATTGGCCTGCCCGATGAAGAGGCCGGCGAAGTCCCCGTGGCCTTTGTCGTCTGTGCAGACCCTGCCCCCAGCCCCGAAGAGATCCAATCCTATGTCGGCACGCAACTGTCCCATTACAAACAACTGCACCGTGTCACCTTCGTAGAGGCAATTCCGAAATCGCCCTCGGGCAAGATCCTACGTCGTTTGCTGCGGAACAGCCTTTACAGCATTTCCAGTTTACATTGAGGCACATGTTATCATCAAGGTCTCGAGAGTGCGCAGCACGGCAGGGTATTGATGATTCAATATTAACTGGAAGTGCTTTAAGTTAAGCCCGCACTGCGGTCTCAGGCGAGATAGGCCAGCGAGAACAGCGATAAAACCGAGGTCCAGATGATCACTGGCGCAATGGTATCTGTACGCACTTTGTAAAGCATGGCCAGGGCGAAGGCCATCGCGCCCGAAGGCCCGGCACCGTTGAGCAAGAGCAGATCATTCCAAAGCTCGGGCCGCGCACCCCATGCCAGCACGGACACGACGACCACGGGCATGAGCAGCAACTTGATACCCGCCACCGCCGCCACTTTTTTTGTCGGCCAAAGGCTGTGCCCCGATAAGATCACCCCAAGGGCAAAGAGCGTCAGGGGCGCCGCGCCCGCACCGGCAAATTTACAGGCCACCAAGAGCGGCTCGGCGGCGATCACCCCCAAGCCATTGCTGCCCAGACCCAAGGCAATCGCAATCAAAACTGGATTTTTCACCAAGCGCAGCAGGCTTTGCCCCGCCGATTGCCCGCGATTGGCCAGTAAATCCGTCGTGATAATGAAAAAGGCAAAGGTCACAGTGGCGTCCCAAACCACCGCTGCCATGATCGGGATATTGCCGCCGCTTCCATAGATCAGCGCCGAAATCGGCCAGATATACAGCAAGGAATTGACGAAAATGGTGGCCATGGCCAAAAGCCAAGCCTCCAGAAACGCACATTTGAATAGGTAAATCGAAAGCAGCAGGGTCGTCAGAAAGACCACAACTTGGGCCAGGGCATAAAGAGCTATGGCGTCAAAATAAAAACTGCCGAGATCCACCCCATTGACCAGGGGAAAGATCAAAGCGGGTTGCAAGATCAAAAAGGCGATACGGTTGAGCGTGCTCGCCTCAGCCGTTGAGACAAACCGCATCCGCCCCATGGCAAAGCCAAGCACCATGATCGAGAACACCGGCAAAATATTGTGGGTTAAAATGGTTAGCAATTTGTGCTCCTGACACCGCACTGGCCCGTGCATGACCGGCCTATAAGAGGAAACGCGGCGCAGCAATAGGCGAAAATGCACCCGCCGCAGGCTAGCACGGCTTCGCCCGCACTCATGCGCTTAGATGTGGACGCCGAACAGATACCCTACACCAGTGGTCACCGCCATCGCCAGAACGCCCCAGCCCATGACCCTGAACATCGCAGGCCGCATCGGGGCCCCGCCGAACTTTGCGCCCAGCGCGCCAAGGCCCGCCAAGGAGCCTACAGTCACCGCCCACACCGTTGGAACGATCCAATCCGACGGGGCTACAACGGCCGCCAAAACCGGAATCGCAGCCGCCACGCTGAAGGTCAGGCCGGAAGCAATGGCGGCCTCAAGCGGGTTCGCACTATGAATCTCTGACAGTCCCAACTCATCGCGGATATGTGCGCCAAGAGCGTCGTGCTCTGAGAGCTCCTGCGCCACTTTTCGCGCGGTCTCATCGGTCAGGCCACGCAAACGGTAAATCTCGACAAGCTCCTCGAGTTCTGCCGCCGGCATATCCCGCAAGGCCGCCTCCTCGCGCTTGATATCCGCGCGTTCTGTATCCGATTGCGAGGACACCGAGACATATTCGCCCGCCGCCATAGACATTGCGCCCGCCACCAGGCCGGCGACCCCCGCAACAAGGATCACCCGCGCATCTGGCTCTGCCGCCGCCACGCCCACAACCAAGGAAGATACGGAGACAATCCCGTCATTCGCCCCCAGTACAGCCGCGCGCAGCCAGCTGTTGCGGGTGACGTAATGGGGATCATCAGGATGGGCGCTTGGGTGTGACATGCGGTCAATCTTTCCAAAATTTGCCTGAATTAAAACATGCCGCCGACAACTTCTCAATGTCAGGCATAAAGAAAACAGCGCAGATCGCAGCGCGCCCGAAATGGGCATCGCGCCAGGCCTGCCTAGCTGATCCGTCGCAGCAAAGGGCAGGTTTCAGAATTTGACACGCCGGGCAATTCCCGAATGCGAGAAAGAATTCCATCGAATTCATAAAGACTTGTGGTCTCCAATTCGATCACCAAATCCCAAACCCCGCAGGTGCGGTGCAAAGAGGTGACCTCCGGCAGGCGCTGCAGTGCCTTTTGCACAGAATTGGCCGTGTTGCCGCGCACCTCAATCATCATGACGGCCCGCACCAGCTCATGGGTTTCCAGCCCGCCCAAATCGATCGTGAAGCGTTTTATGATACGGCTGTCAATCAAGCGTGCAAGGCGCGCTTGCACCGTGCCACGCGCCAGCCCCAAAACACCCGCCAGCGTGGTGACCGATGCGCGCCCATCAATTTGCAAACGCGCAATGATTTTTCGGTCAATGTCATCGATATTGATCATTTTGTATATTTGCCTTTATATTTTGAGCAATTCATATGTGAATTGAACAATATTTCAGCTGATTGTGCAACATGAGCATGGCAATTTGACTCAACCTCGTTGACATCGGAGCGCAGCATGACACCTCATTGCACAATTCTAGGCTTGCCCCTTCAGGCGGGCACAGGGCGCGGCGGCTGCCTTATGGGGCCAGACGCCTTTCGCACGGCCGGGCTGGGAGAGGTCATCACCAGCCAGGGTTTTGGCTTGACAGACCTCGGAAATCTTCCTTTTCCAGCCTCTGTGCCCGAGGTGACCGGCCCGGCGCATTTGAAAAAACTGCCCGAAATTGTGGCTTGGACGCGGGACATTCAAACCCAGGCAGCCCAGCTGGCCGCACAAGACAGTTTTCCAATTTTCATCGGCGGCGATCACTCCATGGCGGCCGGCACATTGACCGGCGTGGCACAGGCGGCGGCCGCGCTGGGACGGCCGCAATTTGTGCTCTGGCTGGACGCGCATCCGGATATGAACACGCTCACCAGCAGCCTCAGCGGACATTTGCATGGCACGCCCATGGCCTATGCACTGGGCTTAGACAGCTTCGAGGGGATATTCCCACCCGTGCCCGCGCCCTTGGATCCGGCCAATATATGTATGATGGGGCTACGTTCTGTGGATGAGGCAGAACATCGCTTCATCGCTGAGTTGGGCATTGATGTCTATGACATGCGCCGCATTGATGAATTGGGCGTTGTCAAACCTATGGAGGCATTTCTGCGCCGTGTGGCGCAGTCCAATGGCCTGTTGCATGTGAGCTTCGATGTGGATTTCCTCGACCCAGAGATCGCCCCCGCAGTCGGCACAACCGTGCCAGGCGGCGCCACGTTCCGCGAAGCGCATTTGATCATGGAAATGATCCATGACAGTGGCCTGGCCAGCTCACTTGACTTGACCGAATTGAATCCCTTCCTCGACATCCGAGGTAAAACCGCAACGCTGATGTGCGATCTGACCGCGTCCCTTTTGGGCCGCAAGGTTCTAGATCGCCGAACAAGAGGTTTATAAGATGGCCGCCCCCAATCCTTCCGCCCTGGCCATGGTGCCATTTGTTTCGGTGCAAGACATGATGCGGATCGTCAACGCGATCGGCCCGCGACAAATGTTGCGGGAAATTTGTGCCTATATCGAAGCAGATTTCCTACGCTGGGAAACCTTTGACAAGACACCCCGCATTCCAGCCCATTCGGAGGAAGGCGTGATTGAGCTGATGCCCACCACCGACGGGGAGCATTACGGGTTCAAATATGTCAACGGTCACCCGGCCAATATGGCACGCGGATATCAAACGGTCACAGCCTTCGGCGTTTTGGCCAAAGTCTCCAACGGCTATCCGGTTCTGTTCACGGAAATGACCATCCTAACAGCCCTGCGCACCGCCGCCACCAGCGCCATGGCGGCAAAATATTTGGCGCCAAAATCCGCGCGGACAATGGCCATGATCGGCAACGGCGCCCAATGCGAATTCCAAGCCTTGGCGTTTCAGGAGGTTTTAGGAATTGACACAGTTCATCTGTTTGACATCGCCCCGAAGGCCAGCGAGAAAGCCGCGCGAAACTTGGCCGACGCCGGCTTGAAACTGCGCATCTGCGCCAGCGCCGAAGAGGCCGTCGCCGGGGCCGATATCATCACCACCTGCACCGCAGATAAGCAAAATGCCACTGTATTAACCGATAATATGGTCGGTGCAGGCGTGCATATCAACGCTATTGGTGGCGACTGTCCGGGCAAGACTGAACTGCACCGCGATATTTTGCACCGCGCGGATATTTTTGTCGAATACCCAGCGCAAACCCGCATCGAAGGTGAGATCCAAGCCCTGGCAGCCGATCACCCTGTGACAGAACTATGGCAGGTCATTGCTGGACAAAAAACCGGCCGCAGTACGGAGCGGCAAATCACGCTATTTGACAGCGTGGGGTTTGCCATAGAGGATTTTTCCGCTCTGCGGTATCTGCGGGACCAATTGGAACGCACCGGGCATTTTGTTCAGCTTGACCTTCTCGCCGATCCCGATGATCCGCGCGATTTATTTGGCATGGTGAACCGCGCCAAGGAGTCCGTGTGATGGACCAATTCCGCACACAGATGCGCGCCAAAGCCTATGCCTCTGATCCAGAGGTGTTGCAAAATCTGGCCACGCTGGCCCCGGGCCCCGAGGCGCGCGCTGAAATTTCCCGCCAAGCCAGCGCCATGGTCAAGAGACTGCGTGCAGAGGCTAAGCCCTCTGTGATGGAATTGTTTTTGGCCGAATATGGCCTCTCCTCTGAAGAGGGCATCGCCTTGATGTGCCTGGCCGAGGCGCTGTTGCGGGTGCCCGATGCGGCCACCATGGATGCTTTGATCGAAGACAAGATTGCCCCGTCGGAATGGGGCAAGCATCTGGGGGAAAGCCATTCCACTTTGGTCAATGCGTCAACTTGGGCGCTTTTGGTCACGGGACAGGTGCTGGATGCGCCCGACACAGGCATGGCCGGACTTTTGCGCGGGGCCATCAAACGCCTCGGCGAGCCGGTCATCCGCCAAGCCGTGGCGCGGGTCATGCGCGAAATGGGGCAACAATTTGTCCTTGGCCAAACCATCCAAAAAGCGCTGAGCCGCGCGGCAGGTTTTGAGGCAAAAGGCTATCTGTACAGCTACGACATGTTGGGAGAAGCGGCGATCACCGACGAGGACGCAAGAGGCTACCATATGGCCTATGCCGATGCGATTGCGCAAATCGCCAAAGCTGCCTCTGGCAGGGATATTTCGCGCAATCCCGGCATCTCCATTAAACTCTCCGCACTGCATCCCAATTATGATCTGCAACATCGCAAGCAAGTAATGGATGTTTTGGTGCCCCGCGCCCGATCCTTGGCGCTTTTGGCGAAATCTGCCGGCATCAGCTTGAACATCGACGCCGAAGAGGCCGCACGTTTGGATCTCTCCTTAGATGTGATCGAAGCTGTCCTATCAGAGCCTGGTCTTGCCCATTGGGACGGGTTTGGGGTGGTCGTTCAAGCCTATGGCAAGCGCGCCGCATATGTCATTGATTGGCTCTATGCTTTGGCCCAAAAACTGGATCGCCGCATCATGGTGCGTCTGGTTAAGGGCGCTTATTGGGACACGGAAATCAAATTGGCGCAGGTTGAGGGGCTCCCAGGTTTTCCGGTGCTGGCCACGAAACCACATACCGATATGCACTACATCTGTTGTGCGCAGAAGTTGCTGGCCATGTCTGATCGCATCTACCCGCAATTTGCCACCCATAACGCCCATACCATCGCGGCCGTATTGCACAGCGCGCGCGCTCAGAAGGTGACAAATTTCGAATTCCAGCGACTGCATGGCATGGGGGAAGCTCTGCATGATCAAGTGCTGCAAGAGCATGGGGTTGCCTGCCGGATTTATGCGCCAGTTGGGCACCATTCTGATCTTTTGGCCTATTTGGTGCGCCGACTGTTGGAAAACGGCGCCAATTCCTCCTTTGTGAACCAGATTTTTGATGCGAAGGTTCCGGCACATGTGGTGGTCGCAGATCCCTTTGAAAAAGGGCAAGAGGCCGGCCCAAAAATTTCCCTACCGGCAGATATTTTCGCGCCAGACCGCCCCAACTCCACAGGATTCGATCTGTCAAATCCGGAGGTTTTGGCGCATCTGCAAGCCCAGCGCGCAAGACGCCAGACCTGGAGCTATGGCGATCTTGGCCAAGCTCATCCTGTGCACAGCCCAGCCACGGGCGATCAAATTGGACAGATTAGGTTTTTATCCGCAGACCAAGCGCGACAGCTGGCCGCTGCTGCCACCCCTTGGCAGATCACTCCAGCCAAGCGGGCCGCAGTTTTACGCAAAGCCGCAGATCTGTATGAAAGCCATGCAGAGGCGTTTTTTGCACTGCTCACCCATGAGGCCGGTAAAACGTTAAGTGACTGCATTGGCGAATTGCGCGAGGCGGTGGATTTTCTACGCTATTACGCCCATCAGGCAGAGGCGCTGGCCAGCAACTCAGATGGAATTTTCACCTGCATTAGCCCTTGGAATTTTCCTTTGGCCATTTTCACTGGGCAAATCGCCGCCGCTTTGGCCATGGGCAATGGGGTCTTGGCCAAACCGGCCGAAGCCACGAGTTTGATTGCCGTGCAAGCAACCGCACTTTTGCATCAAGCAGGCGTGCCAAAAACCTGCCTACAGCTGCTTCCCGGAGAGGGCGCTGTTGTGGGTCCTGTTCTGTGTAGTACGCCCAATGTTTCTGGTGTTTGCTTCACAGGCTCAACCGCCACGGCGCAGGCGATCAACCGAGTTATGGCGGAAAATCTGCCACCGCAGGCGCCCTTGATTGCCGAAACCGGCGGGTTGAATGCAATGATTGTCGACAGTACGGCCCTCCTCGAACAGGCGGTGCAGGATGTGGTTGTCAGCGCCTTTCAATCGGCCGGTCAACGCTGCTCGGCTCTGCGGATGCTATATGTGCAAAGTGATATTGCAGATGCGTTTGAGCGCATGTTGTGCGGCGCGATGCAAGCCCTGGTGGTTGGCCCCCCGGAGGCTGCAGATTGCGATGTCGGTCCGGTGATAGATGCGGCAGCTCAAGCACGCAGTTCCGCGCATATCGCACGCCAGAAGCTTTTGTTTCAAACCTCAGCCCCAGAAAACGGGTATTTCGTTGCCCCAACGATCCTATCTGTAAGCGGAATCTCTGACCTGCACGAGGAGATCTTCGGCCCCGTACTGCATTTGGCCCGCTACGACGCGGGCAATTTGGATCGTGTGATTGAGGATATAAACGCCAGCGGCTATGGCCTCACTTTCGGGTTTCACAGCCGCATTGATGATCGGGTGCAAAAGGTCGTGAGCCGCGTTAATGCGGGCAATCTCTACATTAATCGCAATCAGATCGGCGCTGTCGTTGGCTCCCAGCCCTTCGGCGGCCATGGGTTGAGCGGAACCGGGCCAAAGGCTGGCGGGCCGCGCTATTTGCCACGCTTCGCCGCGCAAAGCCTCATGACCGCTGACGGCCCCTTACCCCCTCAGATGAGTTTGGCAGAGCTAGAGCAAGCCTTTGCCAGCAAGCCGCCACAGGAGGGCCATAGCACCGAAGATTTACCCGGCCCCACAGGCGAGTCGAACCGCTACCTTTTGCGGCCCCGATCACGCATTCTGTGCATGGGTCCCGGGGCAGAAACCCGTGCACAAAGCGCCAGGGACATGGGATGCAGAGCCATTGCTGCAGAGATTGCGATGGCTGATGTGACAAAGATCCCTGACTTACAAGCGGTGGTCTACGCCGGTCCGCAGGCGCGCCTCCTCCGCCAAGCCTTGAGCGCGCGGCGCGGTGCGATTGTCCCCTTACTGATGGATGAGACATTCGAACGGTGGCTGGTGAGCGAGCAATCTATCTGTATCAACACAACTGCCGCAGGAGGAAACCCCGCCCTCTTGGCCAGCTAACCGGGCCAGCAGGGCATCTACCTCACGAATGAAAACTGCAAACACGTCGTCTATGCGGGTGCGGTTGCGCGTATTATCTATTTATCGCTAAATATTTTCTTAGATGAATTTGGACAGCTTACGAGTGAGCCTCATAAGAGCAACTATCAGAAGAAGTAAAACAATCTGCCCAGCCATATCACCGGAGGAATATCCGATCATCAAAATCCAGTTAATCTCACTGTCATAAAGCATTGAGAGCGTTACACCGTTGAGCACGGATGCGATCGCTGCAATCACCAAACACTCTTTCCAGGAGAAATCAAACACAGCCTTATTGCGCGATCCGTGGTATGTTTTGACCATTCTGACAGCGACATACACCACGACCAAAGACGCCACAGGGCTCAAAACTGCCAGGTCGATAGAGTTGCCGTAAACGCTCGTGGCCCACATGAGGTAACTGGAGGGCAGCAAGTATAAAAGGCCGCGCCATCCCAAGAAATAGACCGCCAATACGCGGATGCCGTGGGGCAAAAAGAGCACGCTGAAAACAATAGGCAGCTGCGGTGCCAATATCTTTTGCAGGGGCATCACCAGCCCGGAGGTAATTGTATAAGCTGAAATATATCCAACGCTCACCACAACAAAGGTGAGCCAATCGAGATTAAGTTTGCGCAACACTATACAGCCCGCGCTTTTTCTCCGGATTTCTCAGCAATAATTCCTTTTGCTCAAGCTGCTTCAAGGCCCGAAAAAAGGTAGGACGGGCCATCTTGGCACTCAAAGGATGCGACAACAATTGATGCGTTTGGAATTGCCCATCTGCATCAGATTGCTCATGGGCCGCCATTAAAACCAGTTTTTCCGGCTGCGAGAGATCGCTCAACCCCAAATCGATTTCAATCTCAAAAATCAACTTGGCCAGGCGCGACAGTTGCTTCATTGCATTACTCATAACCCAAACCTCACGTTAATTTTTATCTGATATAGCAAATTACAAGTTAAATGGCAAATATTGTATGCGGATAATTCAGAACGTAAATTCTATGATAAACACAAAAATTTATATTTTTAATTAATTCTTAAAAATAATATTATGCTCATAAAATAGCATCTAATCAGCAATGTTAATCAAGTAGAGTGTCTTGATTTCACAAATCGTCTAGGTTTATCCGCCCCCTCATCTTCACCCAAATCGCCAACACATGGTCGCAATTCCCGCAAGAAGGCGTCGCAAATGTGGTGGCAAAATTGGGAGAATCGATCATAGTTTGCAGGCATTCAGCGATGGCGTCGCTGGCAGGTGGCATATTCCACTTGCGCAAAATAGATCCTGAACGCCGGGATTTGTTTTTCAATGAGGTGTCGACATGACCCAAATCAAGCGCCCAAATTTTCACCGATTTCACAATGGATCAAAAGCGGCTCTGCCCTTTTGCGATGCGGAATATGAAACCCGCCTCACGGGGCTGCGCAACATCCTGCGCGACAAAGGTGTTAACGCGGCTGTTTTTACATCTATGCACAACATCGCCTATTATTCGGGCTTTTTATACTGTGCCTTTGGCCGTCCCTACGGCTTGGTTGTCACCGCAACGGATTGCGTCACCATTTCCGCCGGCATCGACGCCGGCCAGCCATGGCGCCGCAGCTTTGCTGACAACCTTACCTATACAGATTGGCAGCGCGATAACTACTGGCGTGCAATTGCGTCTGTGGCAGGCCAAGGCGGTGTGATCGGCTATGAGGGTGATAACCTGTCTCTCACTCAGGCCGCAGCGCTCAACAGCTTTCTGGCCCCAAAAGCCCAAGTTGATCTGGCGCAGGCCACAATGCAGCAGCGCATGATGAAATCGCCGGCTGAAATCGCCCTTATACGCGCCGGGGCGGCAACCGCTGATGTGGGTGGCTACGCGATCCGGGACGCCGTCCGGGCCGGGGTGCGGGAAATTGATGTCGCCATGGCTGGCCGCGACGCAATGGAGGCGCATATCGCGCGGGAATTTCCAGATGCGGAGTATCGGGACACTTGGGTCTGGTTCCAATCTGGCCTCAACACCGACGGGGCGCATAACCCCGTGACAAGCCGCGTCTTGCAGCGGGGTGACATTCTAAGCCTCAACACCTTCCCCATGATTTCAGGCTATTACACAGCGTTGGAACGCACAATGTTTGTGGAGACCGTTGATGAGGCATCCCAAGCCTATTGGGAGGCCAATGTCGCCGCCCACGAACTTGGCATCAGCTTGCTGAAACCCGGCGCCAGCTGTGCGGAGGTCACGGCCGGTGTGAACGCCTTCTTCGAAGACCGCGATTTGCTGCAATATCGCTCATTCGGCTATGGCCATTCCTTTGGCGTGTTAAGCCATTACTACGGTCGAGAAGCCGGGCTCGAACTGCGCGAGGACATCGACACGGTTCTAGAGCCGGGCATGGTCATTTCCATGGAGCCCATGATCACAATTCCAGACGGGCAACCGGGAGCGGGCGGGTATCGTGAACACGATATTTTGATCATTACCGAAGATGGTAATGAAAATATCACGCAGTATCCCTATGGTCCCGCCTTCAATGTGGTGGGAGGATAACGCCGTCAATCCCTGAGCGAGATTTTCTGACGTTGGCTCCTGAACGCAAGGCCTGTTTTCAAGCCAAGGGACCTCTGCATAACACCATTTCAACACGAAATGAGGGCAGCGCCGGCCTGGGCGGGCGCATCTGTCCGGTGGTGAAATCACTGCACTATTTGAGCAATAACCACACGTATCAGTATATTGAGATGGTGATTGCTCAAATTTTACATTGGTTGCGCCTAAGCTTTTGTCACGAAGCCCTTTAAGATGGCATTGAACACATCGGGGCTTTCAAGGTGCGGGACATGGGCACAATTTGGAATGACCGCTAGGCTGGTATTCGGTATGGCCTGCCACAGCTTTTGAACCTGCGGCCAGGGATAGGTGCGATCGCGGTCGCCCCAGATGACCAGGGTTTGCGCAATAATGTCATGTAGCCTGGCCTCACCGTCCCAGCGATTCATTGCGTCCAACCCTGCAAGCAAGGATTGTTTTCCCGCCATTTGCGCAATGGCTGCACAGGCCTCAAAGCCCGGCGCTTGCTCGCAGTCTAAAAACCAGGTGGCTGCAATCCGCCGGGCCGTGTTGCGCACCCCATCGGTCGCAACACGAGACTTAGAGGTTTCAATCGTCTCGAAACGCCCCGGCAAAATGCCTTGGCCTCCTGTTCCATATAAGACCAGTCGCACAATCCGATCTGGTGCCAAGGCTGCCATTTCTTGCGCGATCATGCCGCCCATAGAATGCCCCAGCAGATGAAACCGCGCCACATTCTGCCGCTCCAATTCATCCAAGGCCCAATGGGCAAAATCAACAATGTCACGACAGGCTTCTAAATGCGCATTCTTGCCATATCCGGGCAAATCCAGCGCAATGACTGGAACGCCTGCAAGAGCTGCGACTTGGCCATCCCATTGCGCACTGCCCCCCATAAACCCATGCACAAATACCAAAGGGATCATTTGCGCCCACCTTGCACAATACGATCCAAAATCATGGCGCAGAACAGGATGGAAAAGCCTGCAAGGATGCCTTGCCCGACATTGGCATATTGCAAGGCTTCCAAGACGTCCTCTCCAAGACCTTTTGCACCAATAAGCGAGGCAACAACCACCATGGCGAGCGATAGCATGATGGTTTGGTTAATACCGGCCCGGATGGAGGGGCTGGCCAGTGGCAGATCCACCTTGGTCAGCAAAAACCACTTATTGGCCCCAAAACTAATGGCAGCCTCTCGGACACTTTCCGGAACGCCGCGCAGGCCGAGCACCGTGAGACGCACCACGGGCGTGCCACCAAAAATCATGGTGGTGACCACGGCCGCGGGCTTTCCGGTCCCGAAAAAAGCAATGACTGGGATCATAAAGACGAAGGCTGGCATCGTTTGCATAAAGTCCATGATCGGTTGAATGAAGGCATAGAACCGGGGACGCCGAGCTGCAAACATTCCAAGAGGAATTCCGATTAAGATCGACAAGCAAGCCGCAGTGCCGAGCAATGCTAGGGTCGTCATCGCTTTTTCCCAAAAGCCAAGCAGCCCCATGTAAGATAAGAAAGCTCCAGAATAAATCGCCATACGAACGCCCGCCGTCAGCCAGGTCAGAAGAATAATTAACGCGGCAATGACGATCCACGGCGTGCTGACAAAAACCAGCTCTAACGTATCGAGCACCACACGAATAAAGTAGGTGATGGCATCAAAAAGCGCGTCACCATTCAGAACGGCCCAATTGAAAAATGCCTCAACGCTGTCAATACTGACAAGCCTAATATCCGGATCGGTCGGAAAACTTCCCAAAACCGAAAAACTACCCGGAAAGCTGTAATGTACCATCGCGGTGCTCACGATGATGACCATAAAAACGGAGCTAAAAACCATGTGACTTAACGGCATCCCAGAGCGAATTTCACCGTCAGAAAGCCACTCCGAAAACCGGCCCTCCAGCGCCCAATTGGCAACAATAGATTGAACAAGCTTCACGGCGATCAAAAGTATAAAACCTGTTAAAGCAATCATTGGTCCTTCGCTGGCCATGGCTTCCGCTTCTGCTCTTATGCCGCCAATATTGGCCTCAAGAGACTCAACGGTTCTGCGGTAGACATCAATTTTATCCGAATTGCTTTCCAGTGCTGCCGCCAATTGTTTGCGCCGCAATTCCAACGTGCCTTCGATGGATGCAATCCGCATCATGGCATCATTGGCCAAATCACCAAACAGACCTCGGGCAATCTGCACAAACCCGACCGCCTCCAGAATGAGAAACGGCAAGGCCCAGCTCCAAAGCCCACGGGCACCAAACCAGATCGGGCCAAATAAACCGGCCATAAAATTGAACGTTGCTGTAAACTTAGCCGAGGCTCCAATCTTATCAAAATTGCGAATATAATAGTCGGAATTGGTGCGCACAAAATTGCGGATATTCTCATATCTTTGCTCTTGGTACGCGATAGCGGCCTCTGAATGGATATCTTCAAGAGGGTTCACACCCAAGTCTACATCACGGTTGCTCATGATATTTCAGTTCCTTCAATCACTGTTCGCAAAAGGTCTGCTCGGGTGATAAGGCCAATATCTCGCCCACCAGAACTCACGATAATCGGTTTATCAGTTTCAATTGCAATATTCATAAGCGCACTCAGAGTTTCTTTTGCCGGCACCCTTACCAAATCACTCGGCAGCGGTCCTTGCGCTGCAGTATAGGCCTGTATGGATTGCATAACCGCATCGGCATGTACGACCTTAAGTCGGGAGATGCCCGCCACAAAATCGGCCACATAATCATCGGCAGGCTGCATCACAATTTGCTCTGCTGTTCCAACTTGCACCAATTTTCCGTCCCGCATAATGGCAATCCGGTCCCCAATCCGCACCGCTTCATCAAGATCATGCGTGATGAATATTGTCGTTTTTTTGAGTATTTTACTCAGTCGAATAAATTCATCTTGCAGCTGGCGGCGGATCAGAGGATCGAGGGCCGAAAACGGCTCATCCATCAGCAGCACATCGGGGTTTGCGGCCAGAGCGCGGGCCAATCCCACCCGTTGCTGCATCCCACCCGAAAGCTCATGGGCAAATTTCGATCCCCAAGCGCCCAGCTCGACAATATCCAAAATGGCAGCTGCCTGGCGCATCCGCTCATTTTTCGCCACATTGCGAATTTCCAACGGCATGGCAACATTGTCCAAAACCGAACGATGCGGCATCAATGCAAAATTTTGGAAAACCATGCCAATCTTCTGATTTCTAAAGGTTTGAAGCTCACGTTGTCCCAAGGCCATGACATCAATACCCTCAACCATAATCTGGCCGGCGGTAGGTTCTAACAGACGGTTAAAATGGCGCACGAGGGTTGATTTCCCACTGCCAGACAATCCCATTATGCAAAAAATCTCGCCGCGTGACACTGATAGGCTGACATCTGCCACCCCCACAACGGCGTTGAATTCACTGAGAGCTTCAGCCTTGCTTAATCCGCTCTCACGCACGGCGCGCAAAGCCTCTTGCGCGCGGCTCCCAAAGATTTTCCACACATTGGAAATTTCGACAACGGGTTGGGAGGTCATATATTTTCTCTTTTTCTAAAAATTTCGATAGGCTGGTCCAGCCAGGCCGGACCAGCCGCTATTTAATACTTACAGACCCAGCATCGCATCAACGCGATCTGAGTTGGCAGCAATCCAAGCCTGTGCCGCGGCTTCTGGAGAGACACCATTTGCACTGATCTCAAACGCCAAACCAGACACATCGTCCGCTGTTACCGAGAAATTGGCAAAAAATTCTGCAATAGCCGGAGACCGATCAGCCAAAGAGTTGGACCAAGCAATCTGCACGTTCTTCAGCGCATCTTTCGTCGCAACATAAGATTTGTCATACCAATCGGCATCATCCGACGGCTGCACCATCTTGTAGCTGGCCGGATCATAGGTCGGCTCACTCAGCATTTCGACATCAAACATGAACCATACCGCGTGAGGTTTATAGCAATAGAAGGCATAGCCCTCGCCCTTGGCGATACTGTCTTTAATTCGCGCGGTCTTCACGCTTTCTTCCGCCCGGATCGGTTCGATGAAATCCAGCAACCCATAGTCGCGTGTTTTCACCTCATTCACATTCGCCGAGGCCCAGCCTGGCGCACCGATCCACATTTCGCCTTTGCCATTGCCATCGCTGTCCATCATTGCAGCAACATCAGGACGGCCCAGATCTGCGATGTCTGTGATGTTATTGGCCTTGGCAAAATCTTGCGAAACGCAAAACCCTTGGTTGCCTTCATAGGGGTTGGACGACAGCGTGACGGTGCCCGCTCCGTCCACATATTTTTTGGTAAAGCTTTCTTGGTTTGGCAACCAAACATCCGGGTGCACATCAATGTCGCCCTTGCCTTGGTCCATCGCTTGGAAAATCGTGGCGTTATTGCCCGGCACATATTCCACCGAACCACCAATGCGCGAGGTCACAATTTCCCCGAGCAAATGGCCAATGGCTTGTGCGCCAGTCCAAGATGGCAGGCCGATTTTTACCTCTTCCGCCGCCATCACCGGCAGGGATAGCAGGCTCACGGCCCCAGCAAAGCACAATGTCTTGCATTTGATTAGCATGTCAGTCTCCTTTGTTGAACTGCGCCGAATTGGCGCCAGTTTTGTTCTTCTTTGTTATTTGCAGCGCGGCCCAGCCATATCCATGACAAAATCAAGGGCCTGGAATGCGCAAAGCGATTGTGGCTTCACTGTAAGGGGAGAGGTTTTCGAATATCAAATTCGAACATTTCATCAAACTATTCGCAAATTGCATATTTAATGCTACAGAGTTGACCATAAGATCACGCTTGGGGATTGGACGTTATGGACCTGAATTGGCTAAGAGATTTTGAGTGTTTGGCGCGCACTCTGAATTTCACCAGAGCATCTAACGAGCGTAACATCACCCAATCTGCCTTCAGTCGTCGGATCAAGGCTCTCGAAAACTGGGTTGGGCTGCCCCTGGTCAACCGCGCCACCTACCCCATTCAGCTCACAGAAGCCGGGCACAACTTTCTGCCAACAGCCAAGGCGGCCATCGCGCAGCTCAACGAAAGCCGTCAATCCATCCGCGATGCAGATAGAGGCGATACGCGCTTCGTCCGAATCTCCGCTCTGCACACGATATCTATGAATTATCTCGCCCATCAAATCGAACGCATTCAAAAAGAAATCCCAGAGTTGCGCACACGGGTGATCTCGGATTCCCTGAGCACCTGTTGCGAGCTGCTGCTCGAAGGGGCGGTTGATATCATGTTGGTCTATTACCATCAGTATGTATCGCCGAAAATCGATGACACAGGCTTTGAGCGCAAGGATCTCTTATCAGATTTATTAATTCCTGTTGCCGCCCGTGAGGTCGCCGAAGCGCGGGGGTGGCACCTCTCCAACAGCGGCGGCACTCCCATCCCTTATCTGGCCTATGAACAATCGTCGTTTTTGGGGCAAGTCGTTGAAAATTCTATTTCGATTGAGACTTTAAACATCGAGACCATCTATATTGATGGGCTGGTTGAAACCATCCGCCGCCGCCTCTTACAAGGAAGCGGCTTTGCCTGGATGCCCCAAACCGCCGTTGAAACAGAGTTGGAAAATGGAAGTCTGATCGCCATTGGCGACCAGAGCTTGAATGTCTCTCTGACCATTTCCGCCCTCGCCAATCCCACTTATTTTGACGATAGCGCCCGCAAAATGTGGTCTTTGCTCTAGCAGCTTTTACAGGGTGACCCAATTGCGCGAGAAATCGAAGGCAAAATCATATCCCCCCAAGGCCGCCGCACCACCGGTGTGCAAAAACACGATCCGCTCGCCATAAAACGCACCCTTGCGCGCCAGATCAATCAGGCCCGCTGCCCCCTTGGCGGAATAGCAAGGATCAAGCAAAATGCCCTCCAGTTCCGCGAACATTTTGATCGCCTCAAGGCCGCTTTTGGTCGGCAGGCCATAGCCCTCTCCGACATAATCAGTATTTGCCATAACATCGCTGCGCTGAACCACGCCGGGGCAACCGAGCTTTTCCGCCGTGCGGCAGGCCAGATCGAACACCATGTTCTCTTGTTTTTCCATTGGTGCACGCGTGCCTATGCCCAAAACCGGCAGCTGTGCATTCATGGCGCAAAGACCTGTGACCAGGCCCGCTTGTGTGCCCGAAGATCCGGTTGCATGCACCAGGCGATCAAACTTGAGACCGCGATCATTGGCCTGGCCCAGCAGCTCAAAAGCCGCATTCACATATCCCAAAGCCCCCGTCGGATTTGAGCCGCCTCCGGGAATGACATAGACCTTGTGACCTTCCGCACGCTTGGCCTCCGCCGCGCGTTCCATTTCGCCGGGCATATCGTGACCGGCTGGAAACTTCTGCGTTGTCGCGCCATGTAGGTGATCGAGCAAAACATTACCATTGGTGTTGTAATTGCCATCTTGGTAACCGGTACGATCCTCTAAAAGAATATGGCATTTCAACCCAAGTTTTGCTGCAAATGCAGCGGTTTGGCGCCCGTGATTGGTCTGGGTCGCCCCTTGGGTCATCACCATATCCGCGCCCTGATCCAGAGCTTCCGCCATCAAGAATTCCAGCTTGCGGGTCTTGTTTCCTCCGGTCGACATGCCCGTGCAATCATCCCGTTTGATCCAAATCTCAACACCCAATTCTTTTGACAAACGCTCCATCGGCTCTAGGGGCGTCGAAAGATGCGCAAGAAATACTCTTGGGAAACGGGCAAGATGCATGAAAAACTCCTCGGGTTGATTGCCTAGAGACGTAGAGCCTATGCTTTGCTTTATCCAATGCAAAAATTGCATCAAGGCATGTCAAACTTGCAATATCATCGCGCGGCATCCGGTACGGGTCCAAGCAACGTCAGCGCAAAAGTGATCTAATCAAGCAATCTCTGCGTAAAAATATCAAAACGCAATTAAGACTGCCGGACCCATGAATAGAATGATCACTGCCATCTTTTTAAGCCTCATGGCCACCAGTGCTGCGGCGCAGGAAACTCTGATTAAGAGATCAGACTTTCTGAGTGCCGTTGCCACAAACATCCTCGAGATCCGACTTTTAAGCCTACAGCTCAAGGTTTTGGACAGCGGCGAAATCACCGGCAAAGCCTTTGGTCGCGGCGTTACCGGATCCTGGGAGTGGACCGATGGATTCTTTTGCCGCAGCATGACTTGGGGCGACCGCGAGCTGGAGTATAATTGCCAGCAGGTCAAGAAAGATGGCGCATCCCTCATCTTCACCAGCGACAAGGGCACCGGACGCAGCGCCACATTCTACCTTCGGCCCGAAACACAGTAAGCCCTGAGCCGCACATGGCGGGCTTACTGAGCGTGCAAGCACCGCGCAAGAGCAGCTGTGAGATGTCGGATCAACTCCGGATAAAGTTCTGATCCAAGCTCCAGGTCAGACCCAAGCGGATCTACAATACCCATCTGCGCGTCAGACCCTTCCAGAACCGTTGCAACGAGTCCAGGATTGAACTGCGGCTCAGCAAGAACGCAAACAACCCGGTGTTCCACGACCTGGCCACGGATTTCTGCGATACGTGCTGGGCTGGGATCAGAGGCATCACTGACAGAAATCGCCCCGGATGCCGCAAAATCAAAATCCGTCTCAAAATACTGATAGGCATCATGGAACACAATGAATTCGCGGCCCCGCACTGGATCAAGCGTCGCTTCAACCTCCTCGATGAGGGCTTCAATCGCCGCACGGCCTGACGCGGCATTCGCCAAATAGGCATCTGAGTTGACCGGATCAACAGCGGAGAGCCGGCCGGCAATCACGTCTAACCAGGTCATCGCATTTGTGGGTGACAACCAAGCATGTGGATCATGCGCGCCGTGATCGTCATGATCATCGTGGTCACTGTGATCGTGAGCCTCAAACAGCGCATCTTCTCGAAACTCTAATTGAATTGTGCCATCGACCTCCAGCAAACTTGTCAAAACCGCAGCCGGCGCGAGGGTTTCAAGCGCCTCTGCCAGCCATGGGGTCAAATCGGGCCCGACCCAAAACACGAGATCGGCGTTTTGCAAGGCAGTGGCCTCAGAGGGGCGCAGACTATACTCATGCGGAGTCGCGCCAGGTTGGATGATCAAATCAGGCACGCCAACTCCCTCCATGACCTGCGCAACCAAAGAATGAACCGGCGCGATATCAACGGCAACCTGCGGCCTGTCCGCATAGGCGGGGCCGGCTATGAATACGGCCGTGAAACACAAGCTAAAAAGGGTTCTGGACATGGATACCTAGATGTGATTTTATAACATTACATTAGGTGTAAGCGAAATGTGAACGCATGACAAGTAAAGCCACGACAATAAATACAGGCAGGCAGCCCCTCGGGTTTGCACAGCACAATCACGGCGCATGTATGAGCGAAGCCTTGGCCGCAGCGGAAGCGCGTTGCGCGGCGGGTGGTTTGCGCTTTACGCCTGTGCGGCGCAAGGTGCTCGAAATTTTGCTGCAGGAGCACCGCGCGCTGGGTGCCTATTCGATCCTAGACCGGCTCCGCGAAGAGGGGTTCGGATCGCAACCGCCGGTCGCATATCGCGCCTTGGATTTCCTGGTTGCAAATGGGTTGGCACATAAGATCGAACGGTTGAATGCTTTCATCGCCTGCGTGCACACCCACCATTCCCACACGCCAGCCTTTATGATTTGCCGGTTGTGCGATGCGGTGGCCGAGGCGCTATCGACCACAGCGCGGGGCGTGCTGCATGAGGCGGCACATGCCACGGGCTTTCACATAGAGCGGACTGTCATTGAGGCGGAAGGTGTCTGCCCGGGCTGCACCGAAAAGGCCCAAGCATGAGCTTGGTTCAGGTTGACGAGCTCTGCGTGACCTATGGCGCAACAACAGCCTTGTCGCGTGTCTCTTTGCGGATCGACCCTGGAGAAATCGTAACAATCGTTGGTCCCAATGGATCCGGTAAAACCAGCCTGCTTCGAGCCATTATCGGTGCGATCAAGCCATTTAAGGGCCAGGTCTCGCACGCCCATGACCTCAAAATCGGATATGTCCCCCAAAAACTCCACATTGACGAAACTCTACCCATTACAGTTTCAAGGTTTTTAAACTTGCAAGGTGGCGTCACCTCTACAGACATCAGTGAAGCGCTCACCCAGGCGGGCGTTCCTGAACTGGAAAAGGCGCAACTGTCGCAGCTGTCAGGTGGACAGTTTCAAAGAGTTTTGCTCGCGCGGGCATTGATTGCCAAACCCGATTTGCTTTTGTTGGACGAAGCCACGCAGGGTTTGGATCAACGCGGTTCAGCGTCATTTTACCAACAGATCGAAACAGTGCGGAACACGACCGGCTGTGCCGTTCTAATGATCAGCCACGAATTGCATGTCGTCATGAGCGCCTCTGACCGCGTTATCTGCCTCAATAGCCATATCTGCTGCGAAGGAACGCCCGCGGTCGTGGCATCTGCACCAGAATATAGGGCCTTGTTTGGTTCAGGAACGGGCGGCGCACTCGCACTTTACCGACATGAACACGACCATGGACACGATCATGCCGATCATCACCACCAACACACAAAGGTCGTAGAATAATGATGGATGATTTTATGATACGTGCGGCTCTGGCCGGCATTGGCGTGGCCTTTGCCGCGGCACCGCTCGGGTGCTTTGTTGTCTGGCGGCGCATGGCCTATTTTGGGGACGCTACCGCCCATGCGGCGATCCTTGGCGTGGCATTGTCCTTGGCATTTTCGATGTCCATATTCGTGGGGACGGTGGTGGTGGCTCTGCTCATGGCACTTGTCGTCAGCATCTTATCCGGTCGCGGCTATGCAATGGATACATTGCTGGGGGTTCTGGCACATTCAGCTATTGCCTTTGGACTTGTCGCGGTCTCCTTTCTGTCCGGCGTGCGGATTGATCTCATGGCCTATCTCTTTGGTGATATCCTTGCGGTCTCACAGGATGATCTTGCGGTCATCTGGGGCGGTGCGGTGCTGGTGGTGGCGCTGATCGGCTGGCGCTGGTCGGCCTTGCTGACCTCAACTTTGAACGAGGATCTCGCCTATGCCAGTAGGATCAACCCAAAACGTGAGCAACTGGCGTTGACATTTGCACTGGCCATCACGGTTGCAGTCGCGATCAAGGTGGTCGGTGTGTTGCTTATCGCGGCCATGTTGATCATTCCCGCCGCCGCCGCTCGCCCTTTGTCGCGGACCCCCGAAGGCATGGCTTTGATGGCCGGTCTCATCGGAGTTGTTTCAGCCATAATTGGCCTGCGCGCAGCCTATGTGTTTGATACGCCCGCGGGCCCATCCATCGTCTGTATCGCGGCGCTGACTTTCCTTGTGACAAGCGTGTTCAAAGCCGTGAGGCCCCAACGATAAATATGCCTTCCTATCCTTTTTGACAGTTTACCCATTTTTCATCTAGGTTTCAAAGCTAAGAGCAGCGTCACAGGAATGGCCTATTGCAATCAGCCCGAACATCGGCACCCGCGGAGATCAAACATGAAAACCTCGATTGCGACCGTCTCTATCTCGGGCAACTTCGCAGAAAAGCTCGAAGCGATCGCGGCCGCCGGATTCCATGGGCTGGAAATTTTTGAGCAAGATTTCATCGCCCATGACGCCAATCCGCGCGAAGTCGGCGAGATGATCCGCGCGATGGGGCTTGAAATCACCATTTTTCAACCCTTTCGTGACTTTGAGGGCCTGCCTGATCCTCTGCGCGCAAAGGCTTTTGATCGCGCGGAGCATAAGTTTGACCTAATCCAAGAATTGGGAACGGATCTCATGTTGATTTGCTCGTCTTGCCATCCAGAGGCAATTGGCGGCATTGATCGCGCAGCGGCTGATTTTCACGAGCTCGGGGAGCTCGCGAAAAAGAGGGGGCTGCGCGTCGGTTATGAGGCACTGGCCTGGGGTCGTCACGTCAATGATCACCGGGACGCTTGGGAAATCGTACGGCGTGCCGACCATGAAAATATCGGGCTCATTCTGGACAGTTATCACACTTTGGCACGCAAGATTGATCCAGATACAATCCGCCGCATTCCCGGCGATAAAATTTTCTTCGTTCACTTTGCCGATGCGCCAGCCATTGACATGGACTTGCTCTATCGCTCCCGTCACTTTCGCAACATGCCAGGAGAAGGTGACCTTGATATGATCGGCTTCACACGCGCGGTGATGGCAACCGGATATTCTGGTCCTATTTCGCTTGAAATATTTAACGATCAGTTCCGAGGCGGCCAACCAAAAACTATCGCAAAAGATGGCTATCGATCCCTTTTGGCGCTGATAGATGATGTCCATCGCGCAGAGCCAGCGCTCGCACTGACTGTGCCGGACATGCCAGCGCGAATTCAGGCCAAAGGCCTGTCGTTCATTGAGTTTGCGAGTAAGGGACAAGACGCAGAGACTCTGGGCGCTTTGCTCTCCAGCCTCGGGTTTACAGCTTGCGCCGATCATCTGACTTTGGACCTCACCCTATGGGCACAGGGAGACATTCGCATCTTGGTGAACCGCGAAACCAAAGGCTACGCCAGCAGCGCATTCACGCTCCATGGAACCAATGTCTGCGATATTGGGATTGCAGTGGAAGATGCAAAAGAGGCCGCCGAACGCGCGCAACTCTTGGGTGCGGATCTATTTGAGCAGCCAATCGATCCCGAACACCTGAAAATTCCAGCCATCCACGGCCAAAGTGGTGGAATTTTGCATTATATCGACGATAAGACCGGCCTATCGAATGTATGGGATCTCGAATTCACCAATCGCGCCGATCCCTCACAGGCGGCGGGTCTGACCCGCGTCGATCATATGGGTCATACGATGAGCTATGAGGATATGCTCAGCTGGTCTCTCTTTTACACAACGCTCTTTGACCTGAAAAAATCGGCAATGGTTGACGTGGTCGATCCCGACGGGCTGGTGCGATCACAGGCGCTTGAGTCATTAGATGGCAGCCTAAGGATTACCCTCAACGGGGCGGAAACCCATAAGACCATGGCGGGCCGTTTTTTGGCGGAAAGTTCCAACGCCTCGGTTCAGCATATTGCCTTTGCGACAGATGATATATTTGCCTCTGCCCAAAGATTAGAGGCCTGTGGGTTTGCCCCCTTGCCGATCGCGCGCAATTATTACGCCGACCTGGCCGCACGTTTCGACATTGATGCGGCAACGCTGGCGCGCCTACGGGCGCAAAATATTCTTTATGATGAGGATGCGCGGGGGAAATTCTTCCAACTCTACTCGCGCCCCTTCGCCGACGGCATGTTTTTTGAAATCGTACAACGCACAGGTGGATATGAAGGATACGGTGGCCCCAACGCCCCATTCCGCATCGCAGCACAAAAGCGGCTGATGCGTCAAAAAGGGATACCGAATGTCCGTCCTCAGATGAGTTAGCTGCCTGAAGCTTGGAGGTTCTGGCTCGTTTGTATAATTGATTATGCCGTTTGCCTTTGATGGTGTAGGCGGCGGTGTTGGATTAAAGGAACCCGCCGAACCCCTCTATAACCATAACTTCAGACAAGACACATGATGGCCCGGAAATACCACGAAGGAAACGAAATTTGCGCCAAGCCACACGCATGGATATTTCGACGGCGGACAGGGCCGCCGAGGCAATCCATAGATTTGAGCAAAGCACCAATTCCAATTCCTTCAAGCAGTTTCATATCGAGCAAGTTATTGCTTTCAAGAACCGCCTATAGAACCAAAAGAACGCTCGAACACTTTAAAGCATGGTCGATGAACCTGGGCCATGAAAACATTGCCACCACGCTTAGCGCTTATTGCCCGGTTTCACCCTCGCGGCAAGGAGAATTGATCCGGGGCATGGGGTAGGAAAGAGCGGTATGGAGGAACAGGGATTCGAACCCTGGGAGGACTTTCACCCTCGTCGGTTTTCAAGACCGAACTCTGGCGCTTCATAGGTAGTCATAGCATTCAAAATTAGTAACTTTCCCGCATTTCAAGCGTCATATCCACCATGCTTAGGCACCAGTTTTTTTAAAAGGTTGTCACACGGGTTGTCATGGAAACCTCAACCTATGTCTTCAGAGGGAGCCAATCTAACTCTTCACCCAAACGGAGATGTAGGCATCATCAGTATTATCTGCAGAAAGGTGTTTCGGCACAGTATCAACCACTTTTACCCTAATTTTTGAGGCGTGTTGGAGATATTTTGTTAACTGCTCAGCATCATTAGGATGGAGCCGGCCAAATACTTTTGGTACCAATTTATAAAAAAAGCGGGACCAAATTGTTCGCTTGGGTTCAAAGTACAATATGAACTGATCTTGATCATTTACGACCAAATCCAAATCATCGCCAATGCTTATCCCTTGTTTGTGCAGGTCCAGCCGCAGGTCTACGACTTGGCTTTTTTCTAATACAATCTCCATAATAACTGCACACCTATTCTACCGTCAAATACGGCTGTTAAAGCAGCAGAGTGTTAGAATGAAAGTTTAGACAAGTTCTTTCAAACTAATGTTTTGTGATGAAAGCGTTGCAAAAAGTGTCGGAACCACCATTCTATGTTTAACGGCGTTAGTTATTGCAGTACTTATCACTTTCGTTTTTACGTTAGGTGTTTCAACATCATAGATCCGATGCATCTTACCTTCATAGTCATAGACAATTTGCATTTTCCCAACGGCGTTCGTGCGAAAGCCTAAAAAATGCTGTCCATCTTCGCTATAAGCAAACATCATAGTTTCTCCCCAGACTCTTGAGGTTCTACGAAGCTTCAGATTCGCACAAAGGTTTTACTTCAGTCTCTTTTGAAGAGTCACTGATTTATCACACAGTAGAACTGAGGTGTGGTTGAGCAGCCTCCCTGCACAGCTCAAGCTCGTTTTGTCTGACAGTGCCTAGCGCTTGCATAAAAGGAGCCGTCCACACGTGACAGAGCCAATCGCCGAGCTTGACACAGAGGTTGATTTAGCACCAGCATGAAAAGGAAATGACCCTAAAAGCTGGAGTTTAACTTAAAGGTTCTGAGAAATGGAACTCGCTCTAAAAGATAAAGTAATCCTGGTGACCGGTGGTGCCGCGGGTATCGGTCAAGAAATTGTAAAAAAACTGCACGCCCTTGAAGCGATCCCAATCGTTGTTGATAGGGTGGAGAAAGTTGAAGCGAAATGGGGGCAAGACAGTAGTACTATTCCTGAACTCCAATGGATCACAGCGGACTTGGTGGCAGAAGATCAGTGCCGCAAAGCTGTAAGCCAAATAATTGATCAATTTGGTCGCATAGACGGTCTTGTTAATAATGCTGGAGTGAATGATGGCGTTGGACTTACTTCAAGCCTTGATCAGTTCCGCTCGTCAATAGAAGCTAATCTTATCCACTATTTTACGATGGCTCATCTATGCCTTGAAGCACTTAAAAAAAGCAAGGGTACAATTGTGAATATTGGTTCAAAGGTTTCTTTTACCGGACAGGGCTGTACTTCAGGCTACGCGGCCTCAAAAGGCGGAATTACTTCATTAACGCGGGAATGGGCAGTTGATCTGGCAGCTTTTGGAGTAAGGGTTAACGCAGTTATTCCTGGCGAAGTAATGACCCCAATGTATGACCATTGGCTGAGATCTTTTAAAAGCCCACAAGACAAATTACAGGCGATCACTTCGAATATTCCCTTGGAAAACAGATTAACGACATCAGCTGAAGTGGCAACGTCAGTAATATTTCTCCTCTCGCAATGGTCTTCTCACACAACGGGACAGTTTCTTTTCGTTGATGGTGGATATACCCATCTTGATAGAGCTTTAAGCACAATTCACACCCATAATTTTTTTGAATAATCTAATAAAGGTTTTAATATGCGCTTTGAATTGATGTTACCGTACCAAATTAAAGAAGCGATCACCAAACATACACCAGTTGTACTCCCTATAGGGGTGATGGAATATCACGGTGAGCATATGG
Source organism: Planktomarina temperata RCA23 (assembly GCF_000738435.1). NCBI lineage: Bacteria > Pseudomonadati > Pseudomonadota > Alphaproteobacteria > Rhodobacterales > Paracoccaceae > Planktomarina > Planktomarina temperata. The sequence goes on from NZ_CP003984.1 coordinate 2,599,969, forward strand.
CCGTGGGCATGGATACCCTTGCCGTGACCAAGAGCTTGGATAGGTTAGAGCGCCAGATGGAAGTGGTCATTCTTCCACCATTTAGCTATGGAGCCGCCAGTTATGCAGTGGCTGCCCCTGAAAGCAGTGGCACCTTGCATGTTGATGCAGCAGTACTTGCTCCTTTAGCCGAGCAAATATTTACCGGCCTGCTGAGAATAGGCTTCCGAAATATACACGGGGTCATACACCACCAAACAGAAAACTTTTCAGCAGGCATGCCAACTGACTTAGCTTTTAAAATTGGTGCAAGGCAGGCACTTTTTAAGTTCTTAGAGCGCACCAACGGCGAGGGTTGGTGGGGCGCGCAAGATATGAATGATTATTATACTCAACATCAGTCAGGCAACGACCCGTTTAATTGGATAAAATTACATCCATTAATGGATGAGGCGATTATCAAAAATTATATTTTTGATCATGCCGGAGAGGGAGAAACTTCGCTCTTAATGGCCCTTGCCCCAGAAGGAGTCGAAATAGCTCGCGTAGCGGAAAATAATACTTGGTACACTAAGTCGGCATTTAACTCATCAACTGATAGGGGCGAAGAGGTTACTGCGAAAATTATAGAGCGTCTGATGCAGCGGCTTAAATCATAACATGGGAAACTTCAGATAGATAAAATTAAGCATCATTATAGACGGCATCCGTTTACATTCAAATACACTGCATAAACAGAGGATGTTGCAGTAATGAAAAGCCTGTTTCCCTTTAATCCCCCAAAACAAACATTTGATACTATCTCTGGGATTAAAATTTTACCAATTAAACAGCCGGCGCTATCGTAGCAATGGACTCCATCCATAGCACTCGTCCAGATACGATTGCCAGTGTCAATTCGAAAGCCGTCAAAATATCCCGCTGTAGAAGTTGCAAAAATTTCTCCTACACCAAGCGTTTTGCCATCTGAATCTATCATATGGCGACGCATGTGCTGGGGGCCATTTGGTTCATGGGTGCCACCTGTATCCGTAATGTATAATGCTGTTTCGTCGGGAGAAAAGGCTAGTCCATTGGGCTTGATATAGTCGGTGGCCATTGCCTCAATTTTTTGCGTTTCTGGATCCCAACGATACACATTGCAGGTCCCAATCTGACTTTCTGCACGGCAACCCTCGTAGTCCATTATTATACCATAGGTAGGGTCTGTGAACCAAATTGAACCATCAGATTTAACAACAACATCGTTTGGCGAATTGAGACGGGCGCCCAGATAGCTATCTGCAATGACTTTCAAGGTGCCATCAAATTCCGTTCGGCTAACACGGCGTGATAAATGTTCGCAAGAAATCAATCTCCCCTGCTGATCCATGGTATGTCCATTAGCGTTGTTTGAAGGATCGCGGAATACAGAAACGGTTCCATCTGTTTCATCCCAGCGCATAATGCGATTGTTGGGAATGTCTGACCAGATGAGATATCGACCTGCGGGAAAATATGCAGGCCCTTCAACCCAACGCCCGCCAGACCAAAGGCGCTCAATTTTTGCATGACTTATTATACAATCTGCAAAAATTGGGTCGAGGATTTCATATCCGGTACCGTCAATCTTTCCAAACATAATGTATTTTCCTTGTTGTTGAGGCGAATGATCCCTTAACCATTCTAGCTGATTTAGCCACCAAGCACACTTGGGTCTTGGCCGGAATGGCTTGCTAGTTATCCAAATTGTTACCTTTTATCTACATCAACGCAAAGTAAACGGACGGTTTGCTCCAGAACAATAGCAAAAGTTTTGTCAGACAAATAAAATCCCGCATCAGATTGCAGGCGGAGCTTGAAGCTATGCGCCTAATAATTGGCGCCACTCATCAAGAGCAGCAGCATTGTTAACTTCATTATGGCTTTGCATTACGAAGCTAAAGTGGGAACCAATCACACAGAATTGCAGCAAGCCAAATAATCTCTGGGCTTATTTGATAGTCACAAAATGGGCTGAGCTTTGTCATTCAAGGATGCTGAGTGGTCGAGATGCCCACTTCAAGTAATTTTGCTCTGGCAGTTCTACGAATAGGAAAGTTCATCAAACCCTTGGGGATCTAATTTCGTAATAGCGATTCAATTTCTTTCCGGGTAGGCATTGAGGGTGCTGTACCCGGTCGAGTTACAGAGATAGCCGCGGTTGCTGTGCCAAAACGGATCGCCTCAAGTGGTGAGTGGCCTTCAGCAATGGCAACTGCAAAACCACCATTGAAAGCATCGCCCGCACCAGTCGTCTCAACCACTGGGCCTGCGTTGATTGCAGGCACGTGCACTGAGTTGCTTCCATCGTGATAAAGGCAGCCATTCTCACCGAGCGTAATTATGGCTCCACCTGCACCTTTGGCGAGCAATGCTTCGGCTGCAGCAACCGCATCTTTCGGTGAGTTGACTGTGATTCCAGTGATTGTTTCTGCTTCGATTTCATTTGGGGTCACAAAATCGCATAAAGCAATCATGGAGGTAGGTAGCTCTACAGCCGGTGCTGGATTGAGGATTGTAGTTGCGCCAGCTTTTCGAGCGCAGGCCAATGCGTATTCAGCGGCATCTATTGGTTGCTCAAGTTGAGTCATTAAGACTTTGCACTGCTTTATGACTTCGGCGTGACTATCGATATCTGAACGATTGATTGTTGCGGCAGCACCTGGACATACAATAATGGCATTATCCCCAGTGTTTTCATCAACAAAGATGTAAGCAGCACCCGTGTAGTCATCAGCATGCCGCGTAGCCAGAGACGTCACCCCCGCTTTTTTCCAGGTTGCCAATGCCATATCGGCAAATGGGTCCTTCCCAAGTTTCGTGATGAAGCCTACCGAAGCGCCAGCCATTCCAGCAGCGACGGATTGATTAGATCCTTTCCCACCCGGACCGAGTGCAAAGGACTGCCCAAGGATGGTTTCTCCCAGCCGTGGTTGACGTTGGGCTCGATATGCCGTGTCAGCGACAAAAACCCCTAGAATAACTATATCAAGGGTCATTCGTCTGGCCCAACAACGCCTTTACGCAGGATAAAGCAGCCATAAAACCGGCGTTCGCCCGTTTGAATTACCGCATAACTCTTGCGTGCCAGATCGTAAAAGGCGAACCGCTCAACGCTTATCATTGGGCGGGGTTTCCCTTCAGCGAGGTTGATCTGATCTTGCACTTCTTGTTGGGTCGCTGGTAGCTCATCTGGGGCGCCAACAACCTCCATGCGCATCGCAAAATCATCCACAAAGGTATCCAATGGCAGAACTGAAAGGATGGAGCCTATTGCCTCGCCGCATGTCAGGTTCTCCATACGCAAGAGGGTGCCAAGACCCGTATGCCGCGCTACACTTTCTGCCGGAAAGTTTGTATCGCAAATCACCAATGCATCTCCATGGCCCATGGAGCGCAAGCAATGCAGCACATCAGCGTTCAATTTGGAATCAATCCCTTTTAGCATGTTTAATACCTCTCACTGGTTTTCTAAACCTTACCCCCGGCTAAATTGCTTCAAACTAACAAGAGTCAGACATCACTCGAGCCTTTCGCCACTTTCCTTATCAAATATATGCACTTTATCTGGCTGAATTTCGAGAAATACTTCGTCGCCAGGTACCAGCGCATGGCGCTCTCGGAAAACGGCTGTAATTTCTTGATCTTGAAACTGGAAAATTCCATGAATTTCAGAGCCCGTCGGCTCAACTACTCGTACCTTTGCTCGCAGTCCAACATCTGACAGTTTGAGGTGTTCAGGCCGGATACCTAAACTGATCCTTTTTCCAACAGCGAGCTCCTTGGACGCTGGAATATCTAATGTTGAACCGGCTAGCATAATCGTTGCGAACCCGCCTTTTAATGCAGTTACCTCACCGTTAAGGAGGTTCATGGAGGGAGAGCCGATAAAGCTGGCGACAAACCTATTTTTGGGACGGTCATAGAGATCCAACGGACTGCCGACTTGTTCCACATGACCGCCATTCAGAACTACGATTTTGTCAGCCATGGTCATAGCTTCAATCTGATCGTGTGTAACATAAATGGTTGTCGTTTGCAGGCGTTGATGCAGCTCTCGGATTTCTGCACGCATTTGCACACGCAGCTTAGCATCAAGGTTGGATAAGGGTTCGTCAAAAAGGAAAACCTTTGGATTTCGTACAATAGCCCTACCCATCGCCACCCTTTGCCGCTGTCCCCCAGAAAGCGCGCGAGGATAGCGTGCAAGATAAGGTGTTAGGCCAAGTATTTCAGCTGCATCCGCAACCTGGCGTTTCACCTCGGCCTTGTTCATCTTTCGCAATTTCAAAGAAAAGCCCATGTTGGCTTCGACCGTTTTGTGCGGGTAGAGCGCGTAAGACTGAAACACCATCGCTATGTCACGTTGGCTTGGCGAAAGGTTGTTTACTCTTTGATTTCCTATATTTACATCGCCTGATGTGATTTCTTCTAGCCCAGCAATCATTCGCAAAAGGGTGGATTTACCGCATCCTGACGGGCCCACAAGCACCACAAACTCTCCATCGGCAATATCCACGTCGATACCATGAATAACAGCTGTCTCACCGTACCTTTTGAATAATCTTCTTACCGAAACATCTGCCATTGCCACCCCAAAATTTTGCTATCGCTTTATGATCTGCCTATCTTAAGGTATGACTTATGTCCAGTTCTGACATGACTAGCATGTTAGTTACTTGACAGATGCCAATTTTAGAACGAACCTATTTTAGTATAGCAAAATCACGCGACTGCCATTGATGCACCTGGCGTTTCGTCACCGACCATACGAAACGCCTTTAACAATGGCCGATTCTAAGAAGGGCGACGTTTTACTGAAAGGGAGAAACTAAAATGAAAGTCGAACACTATAACGCCATTATACACAAGCAAATGAGCCGGCGGAAAATGCTACAAGGCGCTGCAAGCGTTGGCGCAATTGCTGCGATGGGAGGCCTGTTCCCCAAACAAGTTGCCGCCGGTGGTCACTCTGCAGTGCGCGCCGAAATTTTGAAAATTCCGGGTGTTGGCGCCGGTTCACCGACTGACGCAGACTGGCAAAAAGTAGGTGACCTTTGCCTTGGGCCAACGAAAGAACGTGTGGCTGAAGGTGAATTTGAGGGGGTTGAGCTGACCTTTATGGGATTAAATAATCAAAACCTTCACAACTTCCTTTTCCGCGGGTTCTTAAAGCCTTGGGAGGCTTACACGGGCGCTAAGATCAATTGGGTAGATCTCGCACAAGCAGACTACAATCCACGCCTGCAACAAGCGATTGCCACAGGCACAGTTGACTTCGATTTGATCGAAATGGGTGCCCCTTTTGAAGGTGACACAGCTGGAAAAGGCCTACTCGATGAAATGCCAGCCTGGGTCGAGGAGCAGATCGAGGCTGACGATCTTGTGAGCTACTTGCAGGCACCAGTTGGAACCTGGAATGGTAAGAAATACCGTGTCACCATCGACGGCGATTGTCACACATTCTGCTATAGGACCGACTATTTTGGCGACGGCGCAATTGGTGGCGCATCTGTGCCCAAGACGTGGCAAGAGGTAAACGCTGCTTCCAAAGAGTTGATCGGCAAAGAAGACCCACTCACAGGGCTGCCTGCCCATGGTTATCTTGATCCGCTCAAAGGCTGGGGTGGTTTCGGCTTCTACTTCCTAGAAAACCGCGCGGCGGCTTATGCCAAACACCCATCAGATCCGGCATGGTTGTTTGACCCAGACACTATGAAGCCGCGGGTCAACAACCCGGCTTGGGTGCAAGCGATTCAAGACGTTCTTGATCTCATCGAAGCGGGTGCTTATCCTGCTGACCAAATCAACGCTGATCCAGGCACAACGGGCTTCCAGCAGTTTCTTGCTGGTACTGGTTCTATGTTGATGTGGTGGGGCGACATCGGTTCAAACGCACGCACCTCAGACACATCTGTGGTCGGCGATGTCGTTGGCTTTGGGATCAACCCCGGTTCTGATCGCGTTTACAACAGCCAAAGCGGCGCTTGGGAAAACACCTACAATGAAGCACCTAACATGGCCTACCTCGGCTGGGGTGTTTACGTCACCAAAAACGTTCAAGGAGACGAGAAAAAACAAAAAGCGGCGTGGAGCGCAGCAGCGCATTTGGGCGGGAAAGACATTTCACTTTGGATGTCAGCCTATCCATCCGGTTTCCAACCTTACCGGAACTCGCACTTCCAGTACGATGAATGGGAGGCAGCAGGGTACGATCGTGCCTATATCGAAGATTACCTCGGCTCAAATGCAGACAGCTACAACCACGAGAATGCTGCTATCGAACCGCGTATCCCGGGTATTTTTCAGTACTACTCAGTTGCCGAAGATGAATTGGCGAAGGGTTATGCTGGTCAATACGGATCTGCTCAGGAAATCGGCGATGCCATCGCCGCCGCTTGGGAAAAGATCACAGATCAGATTGGCCGGGACAGTCAGATCGCGCTTTACAAAGCTTCACTTGGGCTTTGACCAAAACGTTCAGACCGCTGGGACATCCGGCGGTCTGACACTTTCTTCCTAACCTGAGGTCACATCCCCATGAATACCGCAGGCGATCTGCTTCACGTCGTAACCGCAGACAATATCTCTTACCAGCGAAGACGTTTTGGCAAGCTGATAGTTTGGGGATCTGCTGCGCTAATGTTCTTTGTCGCAGGCTTACAAACTGCCGATCAAAACGGCTGGATCGACCTTGAGTTCGAGACATGGCGGCCAACCCTTTATGCCTATATTTTTTGGGGAATTTGCCTTTGCACAGGTCAGGTAATTGCGCGAGGCGAACATGGGAAACGTACCCTTTTTGTATTGCCTGCCGCGCTTTTTGTTGTGTCTATGGTGGTTTTTCCACTGCTATTTGGGTTGATTATAGCGTTTTCAGATTGGAACCTCGCGTCGCCTGATGGCAGGCAATTCAACGGCTGGAATAATATTCGACAAATGTGGGCTGACCCATTCTATTGGAACGCAATGCGCAACATGGTCTGGTATTCGCTCGCCATCATCGTAGAATATGCCTTCGCCTTTGTTCTTGCGCTGTTACTGAATGCCCAGATTAAAGGACGTAAATTCTTTCGAGTGGCGTTTTTGTTACCGCTGATGCTCTCGCCAGTTGCTGTTTCATGGATGATTGGCAAGTCTATGTTGGAAAATCGATTTGGCCCAATCGCACGTATGCTACGCGAAATGGGCGTGGACAATCCATCTTTCTTTTCTTCACCCGAAATTGCTCGTCTCATGATCATGCTTATGGATGCGTGGACATACATTCCATTTATGATGATCATGATCCTTGCTGGGCTCCAGGCCATTCCTAAAGAGTTGCATGAAGCCGCCGAGGTGGATGGCGCCAGCGCTTGGACACGGTTCTGGGAAGTGACATTCCCGTTGATGCTGCCAGTCTCGATCACTGCAATCCTGATCCGCATTATTTTCAAATTAAAGCTTGCGGATATTATTATCAATGTCACCTCCGGCGGACCGGGCGGCGCCACCGATAGCGTCACATCCTTCATTTTCCGCGAATACCGAGACCGGTCAAATGTCGGATACGGAACAATGCTCGCAATGTTTTATTTGGTGGTTATAGTTATTGCGATGACTATCCTGATCAAGGGGGCGGACCGCTGGATGCGACCGAGATACTAAGATGTCAGATCAGATTTTCCACGATAGCAATGCAGATCGCGCCTTTAAGGCCAAGCGCTTTACGGGGCGGGCAGTAATCTATGGAATCCTAATCCTGTGGGCATTCATTGCTCTGTTCCCAATCTACTGGACCATCACGACCAGCTTCAAGATGGCCCCCGACGTGATGAAAGGAAATATCGTTCCCTACTGGGACTATAACCCGAGATGGTTGGGTTGGCGGTCGCTTGGGCTTTCGCCTGATACCATCGGCAATGAGAGCACCGTTCGGGCCGAGTTCCTGAAACGGTTTTGGAATTCTGTGGTTATTGCTGTATCGGCTTCGGTGATCGCCGTTGGTTTGGGCAGTTGCGCCGCTTATGGGCTATCGCGTTTCAATTATAAATTTGGGTTCATGCGAAATTCAGACATCTCTTTTTTCTTTCTCAGCCAATTAATACTGCCCCCGGTGGTTTTGGCCTTGCCCTTTCTCGTTCTCTACAAAGCTCTTGCCATGTTGGACACGCGGATTGGTTTGATTCTTCTATATACTTTAACAGTCTTGCCCATTGTCATCTGGATCATGCGCGATCAATTCAGTTCAATACCTTCTGAGTTGGAAGAAGCCGCTCTCGTCGATGGTTTGTCGATTTGGGGCGCATTCTTGACGATCATCTTGCCAATTGCGCTTCCTGGCATGGTCGCAGCTTTTATTCTATCTTTGGTTCTGACCTGGAACGAATACTTCTTTGCAGCTCTGTTGACGTCAAGCGATGCCAAAACATTGCCAGTGATGGTGGCCAGCCAAACCGGCAGCCAGGGCATAAGTTGGTGGTCTATGGCTGCGCTAAGTTTCGCCGCGATATTACCGTTGATCGTCATTGGCATTGCATTAGAACGCTTTATCATCAAAGGAATGGCCGCAGGTGCTGTAAAGTAAGCCTAAATCCCACAGAGATGTACCTTGATCCCCAGCGCCCGCGCGAGTGCTGCTCGGCAAAGAGCCGCATCAAGTGCGGATTTAGCATTGTTTGCATAGACTACATTCACATGATTGGCCTTATGGCGGGCCATAAATTTGTCCCTATCAATCCCGTCCAATTGCGCGTGCATGATTGGCCATTGCGGTGTCGTGGCATCAAGGCGGCGCTGCGTCTCACGCTTTGAAAGGGCTAACGCCTGACCGGTGCCAATGTCCATGTGCAGAGCGTCACCTTCTATGAAGATCCGCGACCAGACGATGGAGCCTGGCTTGGCAACGCCTGCAAGTGTGGATCCGCCCAACCGAAAATACATCGGTGGTTGGCGGTACCCTACTGAGCCTGCGAAACCATCGACATGATGCGCTGGCGGGGTCGCGCCAGAAATCTCGAAGACCCAAACAAAACCGGCATCGCCATCGCGGTCTTCGTCCCCCCACCTCACGTCATGCAGAGTTGTCTCTACCGGTAAGCCCAGGGCTGCCTGGACACGGTTGGTCAAAAGCGCATCCAGTCCTGAACATTCATCCACTTCATTGAAGTGAATGATTGGTTGGCCCGGTTTGATTTCCCGCCCCTCTTTATCAAGAATCGGTGGGCGATCTGAATTATTTAAGAGCCCTTCGACAAGGTCTGAAGCGGGTAGCAAATCTTTGAGGCCCTGTTGGTATTGGATACCGATAGCATCACAACAAAACTTATCCGCCATCCGCACAGCGGCTACATACATGCGCCCTTGCCATACCACCTGATTGCGAGTGAGTTCGGTAGCTTCATCCTCGCCAAATTCAAATTGCATACCACGCGCCTCCAACCACTCCAGCACATCTCTGCCCTCGTATTCAGATACTTGAGTCGTCTCGTAGTAAAGAGCCGATTGCGACAGGCGTTCTTTGAATACGCCCGTGGGATGAAGAAGATGATCTGGGATAATCGCATTGAACATCCCCATACAACCTTCATCGAATACGCCCAAGATCAACTTGTCGCGTCGGATTTTTTCGGCAAGAACCTGCGCGACATTTACTAGATAGTTAGGGACTTCGAAATCGTCCCTTACATGGTTCACCTGATGTTGCAGCGCGTCAGTTTGGAGCCATGTGCGCAGCCCGTCCAGAAAAAAGTCATCTGTAAAATCTTCACTCCAAAGCGTCGCGTATGGCACGCCTGCTTTGGTCAATGATCCATTGAGGTTCAACATTCCAACCAGTCCAGGCCATTGACCTGACCAGTTTGCCACAGTCAGGATCGGGCCATTGTGATGGATTAGCCCTGGGAGTACATGGTGCGAATATTGCCAGGCCGATTGCGCGACAATGATCGCGGCATCAGGTGACAGGTCACGGAAAACATCCATGCCTTCACGCTGTGATGCAATAAAGCCGTGACCCCGGTCAGGATTGAACGCATGGGCGCGGATACTTTCAGCCCCAGCGTTGCTTAATGCCATCCTCAGGGCGTCTTCCATAGCAGCCTGTGCCGGCCAACAAGTTTGATTTGCACTTTCTCGCAAATCGCCACTAGCCAGAAGATAAACTTGTTTCATTTTCTAGTCTTTCAATTTGAATTTCTCCAAACGTGAAATTCTTACTCCATGTTTGTATGCCGAGCCCGGATACTTCCCGGCGTTTGGTCTAAGTCCACAATAAGCTTCAGTATCATAGCCTCGAACAAGACAAATAGCGCCCCTTCGTAAAGCGACCCCATAGGCAACGTTGATGCATCTTTTTTCTTATCGTTAGCCATGGTTTGCGCAGTCACAAGGATTGTGTGATCGACAATTTTTGCAGTCTGTGACTGCGCTTGGGCGGTAAGAAACAAAACCGAGGCTCCGCCTGCCTTTGCCTGACCGATCAAGGCGGAGACAGTGGCCAGCGCCCCCGGGCCCGCCGAGACAATGAACAAGTCGCCTTGCATCATCGGGGGGGCCGCCATATCACCCTGCATAGACACTAGCTTGCCCAAATGATGGAGCCGCATGGCAAACCCCTGAATTTGTAGGCCCTCCCGCCCACAACCGTAAAGCATGATGCGTCCTGCGTCGGCGATCATCTGACAAGCAGTTTCGACTTGCAAAGGGTCGATCCCCTCGGCAACTGTGCGAAGCTCTGCTAGTACTGTCTGCATATCGTTTTGTAACTTTAAGATGAAAGCTCCTTTGCAATATCCTTTGTTTGTTCATAGAGCCTGCGGAACAACGCATAGTTTTTCTCGTAGGCAGGGTCTTCTGCTGCGGTAATCTGTGTGGCAATCGGATTCCAGTGTCCGATGTCCGCAAGTTCTGCCTCGCCCAAGGCCACCCGAGCTAAAAACGCATCGCCATAACTTGCACCAACAGTTTTTTCGCAGACAAACTGATCAACCTGCGACGTATCAGATATTGCCTGCATCCAAAGTAGATTTTTTGTGCCCCCGCCCACAGCAAGAATACGGTCCAGCCCAACTCCAGCTTCGCGATAAGTTTCCACTACATGGGCGGTCCCAAACGCAATGCCCTCGATCAAAGCCCGGTACATAGTTCCCCTTGTGTGTGTAAGGTTTAATCCAAAGAACGCGCCCTTGGCTTGTGGATCATGGATAGGTGTGCGCTCGCCAGAGAAGTAAGGCAGGAACAGCAACCCTTCAGAACCTTGCGGAACTTTGTCTGCCTCTGACGCGAGCGTAGTAAAGGCCGTGTCAAGTGGCAAATCGCGAGCGAACTGGTCGCGAAACCAGTGTGTCAGCGTTCCAGAGGTTGCCGACCCCGCCATCGAAGCATGTTGCCCAGGAAAGAGCCAAGGCGCATACCAAAGCCGACCATCACGAACCCGATCCTGCGTAAGGGTAATGATAAAGATAGTTGAACCATACATCATCATCATATCGCCGGGTGATTCCACACCAACACTCAGGGCCTCTGCAGCGGCGTCAATGGTGCCTGCTGTTACGGGCGTGCCTATAGCCAACCCAGTCGCCTCTGCGGCTTCTTTGGTGACGTACCCCGCGATTTCCGACGACCACAAAAGACGTGGTAGCATTTCTGGCGTTGCGATCTCAGGCCCTAGATCAAAGCACCAATCCTGCGTACCTACGTCGTATATAGGTGAAAAATTTGCCGCCGTGTAATGGTCGATTACGTATTCACCGGTCAAGCGCTGTACCAGAAAGCTGGTGGAAGTGAGGATTTTAGCTGTCTTGGCATAAAGGTCCGGCCGTTTTTCCTTTAGCCATAGGATTTTTGGTCCAACGGACTGAGAGGTCAGCGCATTGCCGCAACGCTCCAGGATGAGATCTTCCCCGATGCGTGCTGTCAGAGCCTCAACCTGAGCAATCGCGCGGGTGTCGACGCCGTAAAGTACCCCGTTCATCAATGGGGCGTCGTTTGCGTCCACGGGCAACATGCAAGGGCCAATGGCTGAGCAAGCAATTGCCTTGATCTGTTCCGATGCGCAGCCAGCATTGGCAATCAGTTCTTTCGTGACTTTAACAAAATCGCCCCACCAATCTTCTAGAGGCCTGTGTTCAGCCCAGCCAGGCTGCGGAACAATCATCTCATGCCGGTGGCGCGCTGTTGCAATTACAACGCCTGCGGCATCAACCAAAACGCCTTTAGTCTCAAACGTACCGATGTCGATTCCAAGAGTGTAGCTCATACCCAACGCTTTAATAAAAAGTCTGGACCGATGCGCGCAAGCCCTGCAACAAGCAAAGCGGCCAGGTCTTCCAGATCACTTAACTGGCAGACCTCCAGCGAAGAATGACTATAACGCATTGGAAATCCCAAATCGATGGCGGCAACACCTTTTCCGACATGCTGAACATAACTAAGGTCTGTCAAAACGCCAACCTGTGCAGATTTTTGCAATCCTACGCCTGCGTCCTTTGCCGCGTGTTCAAACAGTGATACCAACGCAGGATGTGGCAGTACGCCATTCAAGGTTCCGCGTCCGTGAAAACTGTACATACTCATGCCTGGACCACAGCCGAGATACATCTCTCCCAAGTCAACCGCATCCGGTGTATCGCTTGCTAACATCAGGTCTATTTGGATGGCTATATCAGGTTTTAAAGCCTGCGCGGCGCTCAAAGCACCGCGAAGATTGAACTCTTCTTGCGTGGAAAAGACGATATGAACGGTCGGTCCACCGTCCCGCCTTGTAAGACAGTTTGCTACGTCAAGAAGGACGGCACATCCGGCGCGATCATCCACAGAAGTGCCTGCTATCCGCCCCTCAGCGAGCTCGACAACATTGGGCACATAAGTAACGGGTGTTCCAATTGAAATACCCGCTTTCTCAACCGCTGCCTTGGTGCTGTGGCCTGTGTCTATGTAGAGGTCAGCAGCACGCACAACTTTGTATTTCTCATCCATTTGCGTTGCATGATGGCTTTTGTTGGCGATTACACCAGGAATATCGCGCCCGTCGGCTGTACTGAGAACAACTGACTGGGACGCAAGCGCGCGTTCCGGCACTCCTCCCATCCGGTGTATGCGGATCAATCCATCATCTTCAATCTTGCGGACAATAAAACCAAGCTGATCCATGTGCGTAAACAACATCACAGACGGATTGCTGCCGGGGAATGTTGCTATCAGATTGCCTAGTGTGTCTGTTTCACAGGTGATTGGCATTCTTTTGGATATCGCGGCGGCAACCCGGTGCTCGTGGCCAGAGAGGCCTGGAATCTGCATCAATGCCTTTAAATTATCCGCAATCATCGGGCAGCCTTTGCGCGGTCCATAAAGTCTCGAGCGCGGTCCGGATCGACCGCGTTCCAGGTATCGCCATCAACTTTAAGTGACGACCCAACGATACATCCATTCGCCACTCGCATAACCTCGGCCACGGTGTCGTGTTTGACACCGGTATTTGCCAAAACTGGTATATCTGGCAGCACCACCTTAACGGCTTCGAGATCTTCCATCCTTGCAGCCTCACCGGTGATTTGGCCCGAGACAAGAACAGCATCAGGAACGGAGGAAAAAACAGCTGAGCGAGCTCTATCTGGTAAGGGACGCCGATCAAGACTATCAGCAAACTCTGCGCTTACATTGTAAAGCATGAAAAGATCATCGCGTCCCAACTGCTTGCGATATCTCATTGCACTGCCTGCATCCGGTGCCCAATATCCCATGTCACTTGCGTAGGTCCCCGTAAATATCTCCCGGCAAAAGGCAGCACCGGTTGCTGCGGCCAGCGCAATAGTGCTGCGTGGATCCCAAAGGACATTTACGCCAAATGGCACGGTAATCTGATCGCGAAGTTGCCCAATCACATAGGCCATTGTGGCAGTACTGGCGGTGTCGACAGAAAATTCATAAGGGCGGTCATTTTCATTACCAAACATGATAGCATCCACTCCAGCTGACTGAAGTGCAGCGAGGTCAGCTCTTGCGGCTTCGACCAACCCTACCAGACCAAGTTCTTTGTCGTGCAACGGTGTCCCTGGAAGTGCGCCTAGATGCACCATCGCAATCACTGGTTTTTGTGTTCCAAATACGGTCTCAAAACGCTGCATGTATGCCCCCTAAAATTTCTGCCATAATGCAAAATTTTGTAGGTGCAGTCCAGTATTATTCATACTAGCATGTCAGTTGGAGGAACACGCAAATGACATTGCAAACTAAACACTGGGACCGATTAGGAAATGGAGGCCTGAAATTCACAAAGCTCGGCATGGGCATGGCTCCGCTAGGCAATTTGTATCGCGCCATCAGCGATGAAGAGGCGCATGCAGTTCTGACCCGTGCCTGGGATGCCGGCGTGCGTTATTACGACACTGCACCACTATACGGACTCGGTCTGTCAGAAACGCGGCTAAATCCTTTGCTGCACGGCAAGGACCGGGACAGCTACGTCCTTTCAACCAAAGTCGGACGTTTGCTGAAGGCCACTACCCAGGACAAACGCGATGGACTTGATAAGTGGTTTGATGTCCCTGCAAGGAACGAAGTTTATGATTATACCTACGATGGGGTGATGCGGTCGGTTGAGTTCAGTCTTGAACGGATAGGCGTTGACCGAATTGATATTCTCTTTGCCCATGACATAGATCTGGCAAACCATGGTTCTCAGGAGGTGCTTAACACAAAGTTGGCCGAACTGATGGATGGTGGCTATCATGCGCTAATGTCCCTTCGGGATCAGGGCGTGATCAAGGCCTTCGGCGCAGGTGTAAACGAATGGCAACCATGCCAATGGTTGGCGGAGCGTGGGGATTTCGACCTGTTCCTGCTCGCCGGGCGCTATACTCTTTTGGAGCAAGAAGCGTTGCAGAGTTTCCTACCGTTGTGTCAAAAACGCGGGATCGGCGTCGTCATAGGTGGGCCATATAATTCTGGTGTTTTGGCTACGGGTCCAAAACCCGGTGCCTATTATAATTACGAGCGCGCGCCAAACGAAATCCTACAACGTGTCGGTGAGATTGAGAGTATCTGTACGCGCCATGGTGTGCGTCTGGTCGATGCCGCCTTTCAGTTTCCGTTGCACCATCCCTCGATTGTATCTGTGATTCCTGGCGGGCAAGGACTAGCAGAAATGAATAGCAACATTGCCGCAGAAAGCGCAAATATTCCTACTGTGTTGTGGGCTGATCTGAAAGCAGCCGGTTTGCTTCGTAGTGACACGCCATGAACGTGAAAATTGACAGCCATCAACACTTTTGGAATCCAAAACGTGGGGACTACGATTGGATGCCAATGGACAATGAAATCCTCGCTAGGGTGTACGGCCCACGAGATTTAGAGCCTCACCTGTTGGCGGCTGGGATTGATCAAACTGTTCTTGTTCAGGCCGCGGCGACGGTGGAAGAAACTGAGTATATGTTGGGCATTGCAGATGCATCGCCTCGAATCGCCGGGGTTGTCGGCTGGATCGATTTCGAAAATCAACAGCATGCATATCATTTGCGCAGGTTGGCCAAACACCCAAAATTTTTGGGCGTCCGCCCGATGATCCAGGACATACCGGATACGGACTGGATGCTACGAGACGACATTCAATGGGCTTATGAATTGATCATCGAGTGCGATTTAACATTCGATGCTTTGGGTTTCCCTCAACATCTTGAGAACTTTTTGACGCTTTTCACGCGATATTCCGACATGCGGTTCGTCATTGACCATTGTATGAAACCCCAGATCCGCAACCATTCCGTGGACGGCTTTACCCATTGGGCCGATGGAATGAGCCGTCTAGCCGACCAGACCACCGCGTACTGCAAATATTCCGGACTAGTCACGGAGTCCGATGGTTGGTCACTTGAGAAAATGCAACCCTACGTTGAGCACCTACTGAAGGTCTTTGGGTCTGAGCGATTAATGTGGGGGTCCGACTGGCCAGTCTGTCGCCTTGAGGCCAGCTACGACGCTTGGCATTCGGCTGCGCGCGCGTTAACAGCGGATCTGCCCAAGGCCGCGCAAGATAGGGTTTTTGGTGGTACAGCCAAGAAGTTCTATCGACTTTGACTGACGTGGTTGGAAGCAGCCTTTTGTCCTGCGGACACCGCTTCAGATAAGGATAGCCCGCGTAATCTGCTAGCAGCGTAGGTGCCAACAAAAACATCTCCGGCTCCATGCGTTGATATCACGTCGACCGAATACGCTTTTTGCACTTCACAAGGCTTCCCTGATGCAGAAAAAGCCGCGCCATCGCCCCCCATCGTGAGGATGATTTCCGCGTCTGGCGCCAGTTCAGCAAGTTTTGCCAGCGTGGCCGCGGGACTTAACCCATTGTGCTCGTGGCCTATGAGGTCCGCAGCTTCAAGCCGGTTCACTATAAGCGTATCGACCAAAGCAAAATCAGCGGTTGGAATCTCTTTGGCCGGCGCGGCGTTCCAAAGTACCTGAGCGCCCTTTGCACGGGCCGCATTGGCAAAGGCAGCGAAAGCACCTCGAGCCATTTCATTCTGCAACAACACCATCGAGCAATTCGATGGAATTTTAAATTCAGACATATCAAACGCATGATTTTCAGCCGATACAATCACCGCGCCGTAGTCTCCGCCTTCGGTAGCAATCGCAACACTCATACCTGATGACCCTAGCCCCCGCTGAAGCTGGCTGACATCGACACCTGCCGTTTCCAATTTCTTGAGCATGGACTCACCAGCTGCGTCGGCGCCAATGCGCCCAGCAAAATTCACGGGCGCGCCTGCCTTGGCTGCCGCAATGGCCTGATTGCCGCCTTTGCCGCCAAATTGATAGGCAACCTCTTGCCCACGAAGAGTTTCATCCAATTCAGGCAGTCGAGGAGCCCTCACTACGACATCCCAGTGCAATGCGCCTACAACCAAAAGACTCATGAGCCATACAGCGCTTTTGCGACTATGCGATGCGATTGGGCAGCGTCTTGTTTATCGATTGCATCCGCAAGCATTGCATCATCAGCAAGCACCTCTGCAATATCCATCAAACGGTCAGTCAATGCTACGTTGGTACGCGCCTCTTCTATTGGATTTAAGCCACCCATATCAGGGAAGGTGTCAAAGTAGATCACGTCGGTCTGGTTCATCCGTAACATGGCTACCAAAAGCTCAACTGTTTGGATTGCGTGAACCGATCCAACCATCAGTCCATCGTCGCGTTTGCCATAGCCGTCATTCAAATGTAGCCCGATCATTCGTGAATGTCGACCGATCAGCGCGGCCGAATGAGCAGGCATTTCATCAGCGTAGAGTACATGGGCGAAATCAAGAGTGACCCCAAGATTGGGTGCACTGACTTCCTTACAGGCCAGCAATGTCGTACCTATATCGGGCATGAGTGCGTAGGCACGCGGTTCATTTGGTTTGTACTCTATCGCAATATCTATGGCGAGATTATGGGCGCATAAATCTGAAATAGTTTCAATTGTTCGATCCCATGCGGCGGCGTAATCCATCTGAAAGGCATAGTCGAAACCGTCTTGTCCCATCCAAAGTGTGACCGTCTTGCCACCCATCGCGGCACAAACATCGATGCCTTGTTTGGTAATATCGAGAGCCGCTTTGCGAACGGCCAGATCGGGGTGCGTAAAAGCACCTAGCTTGAATCCCGGGTCAGTATAGTACCGCATCGCAACGCCGTTCAGCGTAAGCTCAGCATCGCTCAAAAAATTTGCCATCTGGGTAGCGTCATGCGCGGCGAAATGATCAGGAAAGTTCAGGTCCGCCGCACCTAAACCCCCAACTTGGCCAGCAGCCACGATCCAGTCTTTCACATCTGATCCAGGTGAAAGCTGCTTGAATGCATTTAGGCGAGCCGCGTAGCGAGGGCGATTGGCGCGAGTCATTTCTTGTCAAACAATTCTGGACGATCAAGCTCAATAGCTTCTAAGTGAAAAAGCAATTGGCCCAAATGCTTCTTTGTCGCCTGTCGCGCCGCTGCTGGGTCACGCGCTTGCAGCGCTGAAACGATGGCTTTATGCTCGGCAAGCGTTTCAGCCACCCGATCTTGGTTTGGCAGAATTAATTGCCGCGCTCTATTGACTTGAAGCCAACTTGTTTGGGCCATCACAGCCAGGCGCCGGTAATTGGTAAAGCCTAAGATCAAATTGTGCATTTCGCTGTCTAATTGGTAGAAACCTTGGACGTCTAGGTCATCCACAAAGGCTTGTTGAACCCGAAGATTTCTTTGGAGCAGTTTGACTTGATCATCATTAATAGTTTTTGCAACACGCTCTACGGCGGCGATTTCCAACGCTTCGCGTAAGAATGCTCCTTCTCGAATTTCAGCCATCGAAAATCGAGCAACAAAGGTGCCTGCCTGCGGAATAACATCAACCAGACCTTCAGCAGCTAACCGCGTCACCGCTTCAGATACCGGACTACGAGAAATATCTAATTGTTCGCAGATATCCTGTTTGCGCATGATTTGCCCAGGCTCATAAGCCAGTGATAAAATCGCGTCCTTCAGGCTATGATAGACGCGGCTCGACAAGGTGCCGTTGTAGCAAGATAAAGGCGACAAAGGGACTGAAATCTCAAGTGTTGACATGCTAGAATGTTAGCTCGATTTTTTGGCTATGACAAGTGGCTAACAACATCAAAAGAAGAGCCATGAGCCTGCAGCTCGGCGACATTATTTCATCAGGAAACCAGCCAGGCTCTAGATTAGGCTATCTGCCTACAGTATCGATGGTAGAAGGTCAAAAAATGGAGAAGGGCATCCAAGGACTAGGTTGTCAGCACCAATACATCTCCGACTTAGCTCGCCCATACATTCCCTGTCGGAAATGTATAACTTTCGATGCTATCAGCCTTCATTTCGACGGAGAAGCCCGGCTTTTGCGGCGTGAGGTAATACCCGTTTTTTGTGCGCACGGGATCGAGGAAATGATCATGCAGGTGGTCAACATATTCGAGCACCCGGTTTTCCAGATTTCCTGATACTGCGATGTAATCCACAAAGCTCATGTGCTGAATTAGCTCGCAAAGCCCGACCCCGCCTGCATGTGGACAAACCGGGATGTCAAATTTGTCAGCCATCAGCATGACGCCCAGGATCTCGTTGGGCCCGGCCAGTCGGCAACTGTCTACCTGACATACGTCGATAGCGTTAGCCTGCATCAACTGTTTGAACATCACGGCATTGTGGCAATGCTCTCCAGTTGCTACTTTGATCGGTGCAACTGCACGTGCAATTCGCGCGTGGCCCAAAATATCATCGGGGCTAGTCGGCTCTTCAATCCACCATGGGTCAAACTCAGCCAATCTGTCCATGTTAGTGATCGCTTCTTGCACACCCCAGACCTGGTTAGCATCCATCATAAGAAACCGGTCTGGCCCAATTTCGCTCCGAATAATCGCTGCGCGCCTAGAATCGTCTTCAAGGTTTCCGCCAACCTTCATCTTAAAATGGGTCCAACCATCGGCTAATGCCGCTCGCATCAAAGACCTGATCTTGTCGTCAGAATAGCCAAGCCAACCAGCGGATGTCGTGTACGCAGGATAGCCTGTGGTTTCCATTTCGAGCATCCGAGCTTCTTTGCCAGAAGCGCGATCTTGTAGTCGCTCTATAGCTTCCGATGGTGACAAAGCATCAGAAAGATAACGCCAGTCAACGAGTGAAACCATCTCATCAGGCGCCATCCCGGCGATCAATCGCCAAACAGGTTGGCCCAAGTGCTTGCCGTACATGTCCCAGACCGCATTAATGACCGCCGCCGCTGCGAGATGGATCACACCTTT
Source organism: Planktomarina temperata RCA23 (assembly GCF_000738435.1). NCBI lineage: Bacteria > Pseudomonadati > Pseudomonadota > Alphaproteobacteria > Rhodobacterales > Paracoccaceae > Planktomarina > Planktomarina temperata. The sequence goes on from NZ_CP003984.1 coordinate 2,619,723, forward strand.
TTCAGGGCCGGTCCAACGCAACTGACTATCACCTGTGATAAGCTTCCACGTGGCGCCCATGTCAGCAAACAACCCTTCGATCTCTCTTCCGACCAGAAGATCTGCAACGGCCGCAATTGCGGCACAGCAAATCTCATTGCCTCGGCCAATTGTGAAGGTCATGCCGTGGCCATTGGCCCCACCATCGACATGCAGCACCACATACGCCGCTGAATAGTCAGGGGCCTTGTTCATCGCATCTGATCCATCCAGAGAGTGGCTGGTTGGAAAACGAACATCATGGACTGAATAACGGGCTATATGCGCGGGCATTTTGTCCTCAATTTTAGCGTGGCTGTCCACTACTAACCATACTAGCATGTTAATTTAACTTGAGCGCATAATCAAGTAAATCATAGGGCAAGTTTTCGCCAGCTACTGGCCGATAAGCGGATGGAGCCAATAATAAGCGCGACTGACCTCTTCAAAATTGGAACTGAGACTTCACTAGAAATTTCAGCTTTAGAGGCTGCTGTCAGGCGAAGGAGAACTCGCGTCAGATTGCTAGTGCCCCTTGAATATATGCACTCAACAATTGGCGCCACTCATCAAGAGGAGGGGCTCGGTTCAGCTTGAATTTGGTGCTTGAGCAGAGGCGGCGTTACCAGACAAAATTACCGACGAATGAATTTACAAGGCTAATAATAAAGCACCAAGGTCTAAGACGCGTGGCCCATGGATCGAGGGCCCGAGCCCGCATTGCTGTGGCTTAGCGGTAGCGATTGGGCGCAGCAACCCTGCGGTTGATCCACCGACCAAGGTTCGAGCAAAACCGTCTTGCTCCAACTTAGCCTAGGCAAGGTTGAAAATAGGTCGAAGGTGCGTGGTTCAATGCCCACGGCCCTTGGCTTCGTTTCTCAGCTTCAGATCTTGGACTAAACAGTCGTTTATTCAAATTGCAGCGAAGCGCTGCTTTGAGCCCATATTGACGACGCCAGATCGTGTCGCTACGCTTTTCTTATGAACACTAATTATCAACTTTCCGTCGATACGGGGCGTTTGGCGGTCGAGAATGGAACGGCCAATCCAAAGTGGTTCCGTCCCGATGTTGATCCACACAACATTCGGAACCTGATGCAAAAATCTGATGCGATTGCGATACGCGACACAGCAATATGGCTCGGTATGATGATTGTAAGTGCTGGATGTGCGGTCGCATTTTGGCCATCGGTTTGGTCCGTGCCTTTCTGGTTGGTTTATGGTGTTCTTTATGGGTCTGCAGCAGACTCGCGTTGGCATGAATGTGGTCATAAGACCGCATTCAAAACTACTTGGATGAACAATGCAGTCTATCAACTCGCTAGTTTTATGATAATGCGCAACCCCGCAATCTGGCAGGCCAGCCACGTGCGCCATCACACAGATACAATCATAGTGGGGCGTGATCCCGAAATCGTTGCAATGCGTCCACCAGATTTGGCACGCATCGCTTTGGCATTTGTCGGGGTCGTTGATGTCTACATCGCTTTCAAGCGCATGATCCTGCACGCCAGTGGTCGAATTGATCCTGAAGAAGCCACGTATGTTGCCGCAAAGGATCACGCCAAGGTCTTCCGTGTCGCTCGCATTTGGCTTTTTATTTATGGCTGCACCATTGCGGCGGCAGTTTTGATGACTTCTCTTTTGCCGCTTATGCTGATAGGTTTTCCGCGACTTTACGGTGCATGGCACCATGTATTGACGGGTTTATTGCAGCATGTCGGTCTAGCCGAAAACGTTTCCGATCACCGCCTGAACACGCGCACCGTGTTGATGAACCCTGTTAGCCGATTCATCTACTTAAATATGAATTATCATTTAGAACACCACATGTTCACAATGGTCCCCTATTATAACTTGCCAAAACTACATGAATTGATCAAACATGATGTCCCGCGACCAGAACCGTCAATCCTTGCAGCGTATAAGCGACTGCTTCCAGTGCTCATAAAGCAGCTGCATTATCAAGACGCTGTCATTGTGCCAGATCTACCTGCTGGAGCTACCCCATATCGGACAGAGGTAGAAAAGTTGCGGCCTCATGCAGTCTAATGTTCACGGAGATCCAAGGTTCGCTTTGCCTGCATAGCTGCAATCAGGGTGCTAGGAGACGATTTAAAACTCGCATCGGGTTGCTAGCGCAGCTTAATTTTAGGCCTCCAATTTCTGGCGCCAAGGTACTCGCAGACGCATCCATTTCAGCATCGGCAACCTAACCTCTGACAGCTCCTCTTCGGACTGGACTTTTGTTTTGCCGTAAGCCTGTGTGTTGATGTGCCCGAATGCCCTCGGGCTTTGCTCAGTGAGCGAAGTCAAAGGGAGTAAGGACATGGGAATTGATATAGCTGCATTGGACACAGCGGGCCGCGATGAACTTTTGGAGCACTGGCGGTCTTTGATTGGAAGGCCGCCGCCCAAGCATATCAGCCGCAGCCTGCTGATCCAGATAATAGCTTTTGAACTGCAATCAAAGCAACACAGGGGCTTTTCCAAAAGGCTGAGCCAGCGCCTCAAACGCGCAGCGATGCGCGATGTTATGCGCCCCGCCTTTAAGCCCGGTAGCAGCTTTGTGCGCGGGTGCTGTCAGACGAATGAGAACTCGCATCAGATTGCAGGCGCAGCCTGAACCTATGCGCTCAATAGTTGGCGCCACTCAGTAAGAGCGGCGGATCGATTGAGCTTGAAATTGTCTCGTGAGTAGAAGTGGCGCTCTTGATTGAAATGGTTGTGGACTGAAGAGTGGACGGCAGCGAACTTTTGCAGACAGCGCATCTGTCGGAAGCGGAGCATAGCGCGTTCTCTTCGTCGAAACGGCAAGTGGGAATTCTCAGCCCTATTGTTTACCCAGCGACCCGTTTCCTGCCGATCCGCGTTGCCAACAACTTTCATTGCAGCGCCGTAGGAACGTAGTTTATCCGTCACAACTACTTCTGGCCCGCCGTAGCGCTTCATTGCTTTTCTGAGAAATTGCAATGCCGCTTTGCGGTCTCGGCGCTTGGTAACATAACTTTCCAGCACCTCACCTTCGTGATCAACGGCCCGCCAGAGGTAATGCATCTCTCCGTTGATCTTTACGAAAACCTCGTCCAAGTGCCATTGCCAGTTCGAATAAGATCGCATCCGACTGACCCGGTTTCTTCGGATCTCAGCAGCAAACATCGGACCAAATCTATTCCACCAAAACCGAACTGTTTCGTGGCTGATCTCAATGCCTCGTTCGTGCAGAAGATCTTCCACGTTACGGAGTGAGAGCGGAAAACGAACATAAAGCATCACAGCCAAGCGGATGATCTCAGGGCTCGTTTTAAAGTACCTGAATGGGGAATATTTTGTCATACGGAGAGGATATAAAGCCTCCCTGCACAGCTCAAGCTCGTTTTGTCTGACAGTGCCATTAGCTTTCATTGTGCTCAACTATCATCGGTTTATGGGGTTTTATTATACCCCATGTTGGATCACTTTGCTAGGCATGCGTGACTTGGTCCAAGGACCGCGGACCGAGCAAAACTAACCAATCCCAACTGTGTCGCGGCAACGCTATAAGCAAGACGTGGGTGCGTGATCCAATGCCCACGGTCCTCGGCTCTTGGCTCCAGGTCCATGGGCCTAGGCGAGATGGTCCAGGAACCCCGGGCCAGGTTTCGTTCAGCAAAATGGGGAGCATTTTGTCATTGGGCGAGGTTGCAAAGTAGCCCTACCCGCTACGAGCAAGTTCAACCTGACAGTGCCTGTCCTTCCCCCTAAATTGCTTCTGTATTGGCCCTGTCTAACCCGAGGTCACCAAATCCTTCATCATGCACTGATCCGATGTCGCGTTTTAGGCAAATATCAGAATGACTGTGCTGGCCATCAATGCGGCCATCAAAGTCATAAAAGCGCGCCAAACATTCTCGGAATGCAAGAAATTTGAAAGCAAATGGCCGAATGTTGTCCAAAACAGGCACACACCCAAATTGATGCCAGCAAAAACAACGAACAAGCGCAGTGCCTCTTGATGGGGGGCAAGCCCAATTCCAAATCCTGCTGAGGCCGCGAGCGTGATCGCCCAGACCTTGGGATTTACAGCCTGAAACAGGATTGCCTGACGAAAAGTAAATGGGCCCCCACGGTCTTGTGTTTTTTCGGTGCGCCCTGCCAGGGCTGTCTGCCATGCCAGCCACAAAATCCAAAGAGCGGCTCCTATTTGAAACAACAATTTTAGTGCCGGTAAGGTCAGCAGAAGTGTACTCAGCCCCAGTGCGCTTCCGGCGGCCAAAATTCCAGTCCCAAACGGAACGCCCAGCAAGTGTGGAACCGTGGCCCTAAACCCAAACCTTGCACCCGATGCAGTCAGCATGACAACATTCGGGCCGGGCGAAAACAACCCAGCCAGTACAAACAAAAACAATGGAAGAGTTTCGGCTATCAATAGCTTTCTCACACACTACAAGGCAGGTGCCGCAAAAGTGCCGCACCTGCCAAATATAATCAATCATATGTTTAGTTGAACAACACTCTGGGAGGTGCTGTCAGCAGAATGAGAACACGCATCAGATTGCTGGCACAGCCTAAATCTATGTGCTCAATAATTGACGCCACTTAGCGACAGCAGCGGCACGGTTCAGCTTGAAATTGATGCGTGAATAGAGATGGCGTTCCTATGCCCCACACACTCAATCTAACCCCACACCCAGCCCCTGTTGCGCCTTTAGCGAGCCAGAGTGGCGGAGAATGGTGATTTGTTATCATTTATAACTTACCAAATTCAATCCATATGTGTTATAATATACCATATGATAAACGGTCGAAATATGGATGGTAAGTTCACAGATGGGAACGGCGGGCGCCCCAAGGGTTCTCGCAATAAAGCCACCATTGCAATTGACAGCCTTCTGGAGGGCCAAGCTGAAGCATTAACCCAAACAGCCATATCGAAAGCACTTGATGGTGACAGCATTGCCCTGAGGCTTTGTATGGACCGTATAGCACCTCCAATAAAGGATAAGCCAGTTGTCTTTCCCCTAGCCCAGATGCGCGACGCCATGGACGCCTCACAGGCCGCAGGAAGCGTTTTAAGCGCAGTAAGCGATGGGACCCTTACCTTCAACCAGCCTGTTGCGCTGGCAAATTGAGTCCGCGAACTCCATTATTACTCAGCAGCCACTTTGGAGAAGATAGCGTCTCGTTTTCGACACTATTTAAAAGCTAATCCTGTGTCTTTTTTGAGAAGGTTCTAAGTAAATATCCTCCCCAATTAAAATAATTGAGCACCTGATTAAAAGCAATACTAATCGTTATCAGAAAAACCAGAATAACTGAATATTTGTTAAGCAAACTTGATAACCAGAAAGGTAACGCTCTAGATGACCAAGGAAGACCGTTTTCGTAAAAGTTCTTGACTGTATCATCTTCTATCAGGAGTTGCTGAGCTGGTTTTGGAAAGTCAAACGCTTTTGTAACCATTGTGGCTGCAGCATGACTTTCTTTCATAATTTGTAATAGAGCGTATATTATTTCGGGGTCTAAGTCACTTCGAAAAATTACTGTGTTTGGCACTCCAATTAGTCGGATATTTTTTTTCGGAAGCTGATTAATTGAGTCAAAAGCCCCGATTGGTATGATAACTTCTTCAGTATTTTCAACCTTTGTACTGATTGCTCGGCTATCCGGAAAATCCAAAATTGATAAGTCAGAATTCGTCGTTAAATCTTTTATTATTTGGCTATCTGTCGCTAAAATAATTATTCCAGCATCACAGCTACCAGATTTCAACGATTTCAGTAAATCTTGCAAACCAAAGTAATTTATTTTCGAGTTATCGTCTGAAATGCCGTAGGCTGTTAAAACTTCAAGGGCCATTAAAGTAGTTATACTTTGCGCTGGAGGTAGGCAAACCTGTTTCCCATTCAAATCAGATAAACGACCGTCAGCAAACTCACTTTTAACAAAAACAAACATTGGCATTATTGTTGTAACACCAGCGGCACGGATGTTAGGTAGATCCGCAGAGGTTAATGCGGTTCCAGAAAAACCGATGGTAGGCTCGCCATTCGCTTGTCCTACATGACTTTTTATATTTGCTATATCGGATCTTTTTTGGATGTTTAAGGTCAAACCTCGTGCTGCAAATTTTGGCTTGTAGATTTCAGCTGTGTCTAAATGGGTTCCTCCCGGAGCCACGTAGATTGTAATCTCCCTTGGAGGCATTGAGAGATAAAAAAAGATTAGTATTAATATTGCAATTGAAATGCCTACAAAAAATTTTCTTGTTAATATCATTGCTCTCTTCTTTTATTTTTGCTTGACCATATGTTCTATGATCAAGTGATAATTTACAAAATATTTGTATCTTTATCAACACTAAATCATACTTAATTAATTTTGTTAAGCAAATATTGTGGTGCCCTCTAGTTATGAGTCACGTGTTAGCGTTTATGCTGCCATTGCGCGATTGTCGATATTATCCATTCTAAACGTCGCCTGAGTTTTGTTCTGGTGTCTCTGCATGATCCATTTTTCGTTGTATGTTCGGCTAAACTCGAGCAGCGCCAACCGCAGTTCTTCTATGGTTTTAAAATGTCTTACCCAGAGCAAGTTTTTTTCAGGGTTCGGATGAACAATTGAACACAGCCATTACATTCTGGCATGCGTACAAAGACAGGCGAAGGTTTTATCCCAAGCCATTTGGTGCAGCAGTCAAACCAACGCGAACACGCATCACATTGCTGGCACAGCCTAAATCTATGCGCCCAATAATTGACGCCACTCAGCGAGAGCAGCGGCTTGAGTTAGCTTGAAATTGATGCGTGAATAGAGATGCAGTTGCCGAACAAAATCCCGCTCCAATGAATTTACAACGCTAACACTTAAGGCCCTTGGTCCGAGACGCGGGACCTTATGATGGGGGGCCCCGGTCCATGGTCCTGCGGATCAACTGTAGCGATCAGGCACAGTAACCCCTGCTACCAGTCCATTGACTTAGACAAACCATCCAACCCCAACTGAGCTCAGGCAACGCCAGTAATAGGTCGACGGTGCGTGGTTCTATGCCAACGGCCCTTGGCTCCATGTCTGTACGTTAGATATTGGGCTAGAGCAGTCATTCATTCAAATTGCAGCGAAGGGCTTCTTTGAGCCCAGTTCGACTGATTCTGCGCATTGTATGAATGTCTGGAATGCGTGATACTGGGACTGAAAGAGTGCAACGACCGAAAATGGAGATTGGCCCATGGCTGGTGAATTGAATGGAAAAATTGCTGCGGTCACTGGCGGAGCGTCAGGAATAGGGCTCGCAAGTGTCGAGTCGATGCTCTCTGCAGGGGCACAGGTGGTTATCGTTGACCGTGATGCCATTGCGCTGAAGGCAATTTGTGACAGGTATGGCGACGCCGCCATTCCGCTTGTTATCGACCTGTTGGATCCAGTGGATTGCGCGACATTGATTCCTAAAATTCTGGAGCTGTGCGGCCAGCTCGACATTCTACATTGTAACGCGGGCTCATACGTCGGTGGCGATTTGATTGAAAATGACACCAGTGCCATTGATCGCATGATGAATCTGAACGTCAACGTTGTGATGAAGAATGTACACGATGTATTGCCACACATGATCGAACGAGGATCGGGCGACATAATCGTCACCAGCTCTCTGGCTGCTCACTTTCCCACCCCATGGGAGCCCGTATATGCATCGTCCAAATGGGCTATTAACTGCTTCGTCCAGACTGTTCGTCGACAAGTTTTCAAGCATGGCATCCGCGTAGGCTCCATATCACCGGGGCCAGTTATCACGGCCTTGCTGTCAGATTGGCCACCGGAGAAACTACAAGAGGCGCGAGACTCTGGAAGCCTGTTGGAAACGAGTGAAGTCGCTGAAGTTGTTATGTTCATGTTGACGCGACCTCGCGGAATGACAATTCGGGACGTTGTGATGATGCCTACAAACTTCGATCTCTAAACGACCGGCCCTCTAAAAATTTACTCAGTCGACGGAAAGTAGACTTTGGCACAATCTCAGCCGAGGTCCGGAAAGTCCGCATAGCAGTCGTTGGCGCTTAGCCAAAGTAACGTCTGCTTCATCAGTTAGTGGTGGCAAACAAGATTACCCCCGAATGAATTTACAACGCTAATACTAAAGGGCTGATGTCCGAGACGCGGGGCCCTGGGATAGGGGGGGCCACTGGCGCCACTTGCAGCTGAACCGTAACGATTGGGTACAGTAACCCTTATTTAAAGGCAGCCTATCGTATGTGACTAAGAAAGTTTTTTGTTAGGGGACAAAATAAGGGACAGAATTATTTATTTTTTAATTTACCAAACTTAAACAACCACTTAAATCTGGCGAATGGCGGAGGAACAGGGTGTTCATCTCCTGTAGCATCCACCAGTAATCAGCTAACTCTATGTAATCACTGGATACAGCATACCTCAGTTCACTGCAATAAGGCGCATATTGGTCAGTAATCTGGTCAGTAATGCAGACCCCCCCTGCATGTGCCACTCCGCCCCCTAGGTGATACCGTACATAGCCCTGACCTGCGATTGGGGTTTGAGTGTCGTCAACCAACAGCATCAGCCTGTTTAGGTCAGACTTGACGGTTTCATCTGTGAGGCAGGGTGCGGGCTGTATGTATGCCTCTGCTACTTCGTAGCGTGCTTATGCATGATGCCTGCTGTTGCTACCCTGTATCCTAGGAAATCGTTACAGTAGCATCAGAGGGCCTCTGCATGGGCCACAGGGGGTGTGCGGGGTAAGTATACATGGCCTCTGCCAGTGATCAGCCCTGTAGTGATGTAAACCACTATTGGTTCTGTTTCGGGTTAGATGACCGTTAAGGTGATCCTTATTGTGACAGGTTCCTATATAGCTCTATAGCACTTTGTCACATTAACGGTATCACTCACTCGAAACTTAAGGCTCTGGCCCGTAGAGATACTCCAGCTTTAACTCACTGATAGCACCTTCACCCCAGCCTGTTGCTAGATGCGCCAGTACTTCTGCTTCAGTCCACGGGGTGTAGAGGCTGGCGGTGGGACTGCCTGAGTAATCCTTCGGGAGGTAGAGGTGACGGTGGGTGGTCTTGCGTTCATTACCAGCTTTGAAGGTGGCTATCTGAACGGTGGTTCTGACGAGTGTGGGCAGTTGTGTTAAGAGCCGCTTTGGGTCTGAAGCTTTTGAACGATCCGATTGGAAAAGCTTTCTGGCACTGGCCCCAGCATAGCCCAAGTCAGGCCGCATCTTTTCCAAACCCGGTGGTGTTAGAGGTAGGTCACCTGTTCTGATCAGTTCCATTTCCAGCCTGTCAGGCATCAAGTCGTTGAACTCAATCAGATGATCTACTGGCATCTCGACAGGCAGGTTCGATAGCAAGAATACTCGTTTTTGATAATCAGCCCAAACCAACCTCAACCGGGCTATAGCTTGTACAGTCTCAGCCTCCCTGATTTGCTTTTGAACTGCTTCAATGCGGGGATCACTAAATGATAGAACTGTCATAGCTGCTGGGGAATGAGGGCTTCGTGCAGACAGACAATACTCAACCTGATCTAAAGGTAGGTTCTCTTTATCATCATAGCTTAGTGGGTTGCCTGAGTTACCAAAGACAGCCCTCGCTTGTTGTTCTATTTCATCGATTGGTGGCTGGTTGCGGCCCGTAATAAATACAACTGATCTGTCCTCGTAAGCATTAGAACCACGCAGGGACATAAAGTGCGCTACAGCTACACCCGTATCAAGCCTAGGGTGATCTCGCAGGAACTCACATAAATCTTTGTTGCCTACGACTAGAGGGCTTTCGCCTGCCTTCACCCATGCGTTTAGGATTGTGATCAAACTGGCTAAGTCATTGTGGCGAGGATCATAGGTTGGTTCTGACAGGTTCTCTTGTTCTGGCCCGATCTTGCTGTTCCAGAAGTTTTTACTACCAGTGCGATCATGTACCTGACTGACCATAGCTAGTTGGTGAACATCAATCCGATGATATTGCAGGGCTGGTAAGTAGGCGTCTGTGATTATGGGGTCAGCCGTAGCATCCAAGTAAAGCACTGGCGCAGACCGTGTCACTCGAATGGGCCTATGCTCACAGATTACAATATCGTTCTTACGGTTGTTGTTGGGAGTTTTTCTGTTGTCGTGAACCAACTGCCCGAAGCTGTCTCTAACCTGATCCTCAATCTCCCGTGCTGCGATCTCAAGCAGTTTGGTCAGGGCCTTATATTGCTTGGCGGATCTCACATTGCGGCTTTGCGTAGTATCAGCACTGAAGGGAGTAGCTGGATTTAGCCCTTCAACCGACACGGCGTTGAACTCAAAGGCTCCAATGTCTTTGTCCCGTAGGTAGGATAGATCACCTTGATGTTTGGTTAGGCACTCCACCAGGTCAAAGCCTAAACTTGGAATACCATCCATACGAATATGCTGAGTTACATCACCCACTGGCATGGATGGCATATTGCTAACGGCAGAGGACATAAACGCCTCATCTATTATTACCAGATCAGGCTCTGCTTGGCGTTCAAATTCATTCCTGCTCAGAAACAAGGACGCATGAGTGTAAATACGGATCGTATTCTCAACGCCCAGATCATTGCCCGATTGCCTGAACTGATCCAAATAGCTACAATTGCCAAAGAAGCTGCATTGCTCTCCTGAGGTACGGCTTAGACAGGCATTGCCATAGATGCTGTGACCCTTTTGCTCCAAGTCCCTGACATAATCAGCCCTCTGACACATGATCGGGTTGGGGTATGAGTTCTGTTCTTCGTCCCATTTGCCGCCTGTACGAGGATAAACGTGAATGACCGTGGCATTGATGCCTTCTAGGCTTTGTTCCCATTCGTCAGCTAGATCATGCCTTGGCACATAGACTTCTATGGTATGCTGGAACTTATCTGTCAGATACCTTTTTAGTTCGGCTATGGTTTGTTTGGTTTTACCTGTTCCCATTGTGAGGCGAACAGCGGCTCTTGGATTAGCGCCCTCAGCCAAGTTCTCGAAGAAGCCTCTTAGAATGGCATCAAGTTTTGATTGTGCTTCCACGGCTCCGACAAGCTTTGGGCGTTTCACCTTGCCTGCACCTGCTACAAGTATCGTTCTATCTGAGCGAGATACAAAGTCATACGTACCGCTATCAAGTTCGTGCAATCTTGCTCTGGCCTTTGTTGCGGCATCAACAACTGTCCAAGGGCCACGGTCAGATACCACGCTTATATCTGCTTCCTCACAGAAACGGTTCCAAAGGGCAGCGGTCACCTCTTCTTCGCTTGGAGTGTGTTCTAGGGTGACCAACTCCTGCATGACCTGGGTGGACAGTAAGAACATCAATTGCTCCCTGTCATCAATGGCAAGACCAGTATCTGGATCACGGATAATATCGGCAGGATCAAGCAGTCCTGATGTGCCTCGTGTTCGTTGCTTTGACGACCTTGAAGCGACAGCACTCCTGAAGGCTAAATCAGATGGCACTGTTACGGTTGATATTCCAGTGCCAGCTTTAAACAAGCCAGACCTGTTTGGATAAGGATCAACAGCACCATCGCTAAATAGAGGGTTAGCCGTCAGGTGGATTTGGATTGGATTGAACATCCGCATGTCGACAGGACCGCCAGACAGCCACGCCTTCAGTTCATTGTCAGAACACGTGCGTTCCAACCAGAACCACAGATGCACATTAATCCCAGCTTTGATGCCCATGCTGGATGAAAAATGATACCAGCAGTCAGCAGCTTGGAACTCAACAGGAAGCTGCTGGATTGCATAAGACACCATTTCTTGTTGATCAGAAACATCACCATCCCAAGCAAGGCTATCGATGTCGATCATGCACCACTGGCGAGGTATTGCTGTGAAGTATTCCATTTTGCGAGGCACTGGGCTGTTTTTACCGTCCGTCAGTGACCCTCTGATGACCGTATGCTTGGGATCATTCTCAAGTCTTTGCAGCAATGCAGACAGGCTTTGAAGATCGGACACTGGTTCTTCAGATACGTTGAACAGTTTGCCAGTGGAAAAGGGCTGTGGAGTTATATCTGTGCCATTGAAGCTTTTAACGAGGGCATGACCAGTAGCAGACTTCAGGAGTGTCATTACTTCGCTCATTTGCATCCCTTTCCAAACTTGGTCAGAGATCCTAAACATGGAAACTGAGAAGTACCAATAAGTGATGATCTCGAAATGAGATTATAAAAACGGTGGAAGAGCAATGACAGAACTTACAATTGATCAAGCTCTACAGCAAGGTGTTGAGGCTCATAAGGCAGGACAGGTGCAAGAGGCTGATCGCCTTTATACCGCCATTTTAAAAGCCCAGCCCAAGCATCCTGATGCGAACCACAATATGGGTGTACTGGCTGTAGGCGTTGGCAAGGTTCAAGAAGCTCTGCCGTTCTTCAAGACGGCACTGGAGGCTAATCCTGCTACAGCGCAGTTCTGGCTTAGTTACATTGATGCTCTGATTAAGTTGGAGAAATTGGCTGATGCCAAGGCAGTGCTGGATCAAGCCAAGAGCAAGGGCGCTAAGGGTGATGGCTTTGATAAGCTGGAGCAACGGCTAAAGGATGCTGGACAAGAGCCTATAAAGGGGAAGCAGGTAGCTTCTGAACCACAGCTTAAGCAGCCAAATATCTTAGATACTCTCAAACTGGATCAAGCGATCAGTCTTGCAAAGAAGAAAGCAAAAGACGGCTCTCCTGAAGAAGCTAAGCGTATCTATCAGGATATTTTGACTAAGTTCCCTAAGAACAAAAGAGCCAGTGATGGGCTGAAGGGGTTAGTGGGAAGGCCTGTTGGGAAAGCCTCTAAAGTTCAGGAGCCACCACAAGCTCAGACACAAGCACTGATTAATCTCTACAGCCAAGGGCAGCTTCAGCAAGCGTTACAGGAGGCTGGGACCTTAGTTCAGCAATTCCCACAGTCAGCCATCTTGTTCAACATCCAAGGGGCTGTACTTAAAGGCCTGGGACAACTTGATGCCTCCGTTGAGGCTTATAACAAAGCTCTAGCTATCAAGCCTGATAATGCTGATGCCTACAACAACATGGGCGTCACTCTCCAAGAGCAAGGTAAGCTGGAGGAGGCTATAGAGGCTTACAACAAAGCTCTAGCTATCAAGCCTAATTATGCTGAAGCCTACTACAACATGGGCAATGCTCTCAAAGATCAAGGTAAGCTGGAAGAGGCGATAGAGGCTTACAACAAAGCTCTAGATATCAAACCTGACCACGCTGAAGCCTACAAAAACATGGGCGTTACTCTCCAAGACCAAGGTAAGCTGGAAGAGGCCATAGAGGCATACAACAAAGCTATAATCATAAAGCCTGATAACGCAGAAGCTTACTACAACATGGGCATTGTTCTCAAAGACCAAGGCAAGCTGGAAGAGGCGATAGAGGCTTACAACAAAGCTCTAGATATCAAGCCTGATTTTGCTGAAGCCTACGGCAACATGGGTACTGCCCTTGCAGACCAAGGTAAGCTGGAAGAGGCAATAGAGGCTTACAACAAAGCTTTAAACATCAAGCCTGATTTTGCTGAAGCCTACGGCAACATGGGCATTGTCCTCAAAGACCAAGGTAAGCCGGTAGAGGCTATAGAAGCTTACAACAAGTCCCTAGCCATCAAGCCTGATTACGCTGAAGCCTACAACAACATGGGCAATGCTCTCAAAGAACAAGGTAAGCTGGAAGAGGCTATAGAGGCTTACAACAAAGCTCTATCCATCAAGCCTGGTTATGCAGAAGCACACAGGAATTTGAGTCTTGTAACTAAGTATAACTCTGACACCGCTCAGATTAGTGAAGTTAAAGCGTTGTTGCAGCGGACTGGTTTAAACGACTCAGATCGATGCAAATTGCTCTACACACATGCTAAAATGCAGGAGGATCTGGGAGATTTGAGCGACGCATTTGATAGCTACGTGGCTGGGGGGGGTCTCAGGCAGACGTTACTAGGGTATGAGTTCACCCAAGATGAGCATTTGTTTGGTCGAATTAAACAAAAAGTACCACAGTTTAAAGATGTTGCCCTCAACGTAACTGGTAAACCAATCACGCATACCCCCATCTTTATTCTTGGGATGCCCAGATCTGGAACGACATTAGTTGAACAAATAGTTTCCTCGCACACCGAAGTCACTGGCGCAGGCGAACTGGCTTACGTATCACAGTTTGGAACAAAGTTAGTTGCAGGTGCAACAAGTCCCACTTTAAAGGCAGTGTCAGTATTCCGAGAGCGTTACCTCACAGAACTTGCTAAAAGGGCTGAGGGGCAAGCCTTTGTAACTGATAAGATGCCTCATAACTTCAGATACATCGCCTTGATTTGTGCAGCATTTCCTGAGGCAAAGATTGTTCATGTACAGAGAAACGCTGAGGCTACATGTTGGTCAAACTTCAAGCATTACTTCGTTTCAAAAGACCTTGGGTATTCATACGACCTTCGAGATACAGTCAAATACTACGGGCTATACAAAGATCTCATGCACTTCTGGTCTCAAAGCTACAGCGATCGCATTTACAATCTCGATTACGATAAACTGACAGAAGACCAAGAGTCAGAAACACGGGGTTTGATAGAATACTTGGAGCTTAACTGGGAAGATGCATGTCTAGCTCCACAGAACAACAAGAGGTCTGTAAAGACGGCTTCTCAGCAGCAAGTTCGGCAGAAGGTTTATAAGGGCAGTTCACAAGCGTGGAGAAAGTATGAGCCATTTTTGGGTGGTGTGTTCGATGGACTTGAAGCTTATTAGCTCGAATAGCCACCTTCAAAGCTGGTAATGAACGCAAGACCACCCACCATCACCTATTCCTCCCCAAGGATTACTCAGGCAGTCCCACTACCAGCCTCTACACCCCGTGGACTGAAGCAGAAGTACTGGCGCATCTAGCAACAGGCTGGGGTGAAGGTGCTATCAGTGAGTTAAAGCTGGAGTATCTCTACGGGCCAGAGCCTTAAGTTTCGAGTGAGTGATACCGTTAATGTGACAAAGTGCTATAGAGCTATATAGGAACCTGTCACAATAAGGATCACCTTAACGGTCATCTAACCCGAAACAGAACCAATAGTGGTTTACATCACCACAGCCCTTATCACTGGCAGAGGCCATATATACTTATCCCGCACACCCACTGTGGCCCATGCAGAGGCCCTCTGATGCTACTGTAACGATTTCCTAGGATACAGGGTAGCAACAGCAGGCATCATGCATAAGCACGCTACGAAGTAGCAGAGGCATACATACAGCCCGCACCCTGCCTCACAGATGAAACCGTCAAGTCTGACCTAAACAGGCTGATGCTGTTGGTTGACGACACTCAAACCCCAATCGCAGGTCAGGGCTATGTACGGTATCACCTAGGGGGCGGAGTGGCACATGCAGGGGGGGTCTGCATTACTGACCAGATTACTGACCAATATGCGCCTTATTGCAGTGAACTGAGGTATGCTGTATCCAGTGATTACATAGAGTTAGCTGATTACTGGTGGATGCTACAGGAGATGAACACCCTGTTCCTCCGCCACCACTGCCCTACTAGCAGTGGCATATCCCCGATAAGCATCAGTTATAACTCATATCTTCTGGCCCGGCGCTTGTAATGCCGCACGTGAGTACTGACCAAATTGCTATTTGGCCTTCTCTAACCATTCCCGAAGCACACTCAGTGGATAGCCTGAGCCATACCCCTGCCCAACACCATCAGTCATCCATCCACCTATTTGGTCTGTCATATCAGCAGGGCATTGAACCGCTCTCAACCTGTCTCGCATAGAGTGTCTAAAGCTGTGCATCGTGCATCCTGCTGGGACATACTGTTTAAGCCATTTGTTTAAAGCAGCACTGGCAGAGTTAGCTGCTGTGGGTGATGTCATATTGTACCTTGGGAAAGCAAAGTCTGATCCATTGTCTGCCTCTACGATGCGTTTGGCAGCCCAAAGTGCTTCACCAATAAGTGGAATGTGTCGTTCACTGCTTGATGTCTTCAGGTTACGCCAAGGATGTTTGGTTACACGGACACATGGCAGATCCGTATCAAGCCCTACCAAATCCTCCTTAAGCAGCCCTGCCCCTTCAGCCAAACGCATTCCCGTGTCAGAGATCAAAGCTATCAGCCATCTCATATCATCATCGATTGCATGACACTCAGATTGTACGTTTCTAATAGCCTCAATAGGTATTGGCTTACGAACTAAAACCCCAGCACTGCGATCGTGATAGACTCCAACAAAAGGATTACGAATATCCAAGGCATACTCAGACAGAGCAAAGTTTATGACAGCCTTCAGATACGAAAAATTGCGGGTGATGCTGGAGCCTGTAAGTCCACGAGCAACAAGCCAATCCCTAAACTGCAGAGCATCTTGGCGGGTATAATGCGACAATGGCTTATTCCCACTAAGACCAATCAAATAGTTACACGACCGCTCAGCAGCTACACGGAAGGTCTTAGGTCGACCTTTGCCCTTATGCAAAAGATATACTTCCAAGGCATCTAAGAGGGACGGACAGTTAGTTTGAGGCTGGTTCGAGGCTACTTCTTGGCCGCTGCTCGAAGAGTCCCTAACCAACGACAAACCAATCACATCAGACTTAGCCAATCGCATCTGGCTCCAGTACGCCTCTAGCTTGGCAGCCGTAATACTGGCTTGCACCTTAGCTTTCTGAGGGGATGTCGTACGAAGCCCTTGGACAATACGATGGTAAGAATAATGGCCTTGCAGGTCGACAGGAACACGCCTGGAGAAGTAATAATAGCCGTTACGGATGAAAGTATGGGGGATAGATTTGGTCAGCAATTTGGTCAGTACTCACGTGCGGCATTACAAGCGCCGGGCCAGAAGATATGAGTTATAACTGATGCTTATCGGGGATATGCCACTGCTAGTAGGGCAGTGGTGGCGGAGGAACAGGGATTCGAACCCTGGGAGGACTTTCACCCTCGTCGGTTTTCAAGACCGGTGCATTCGACCACTCTGCCACTCCTCCGACAAAAGCTTACATAATCGCGAGAAATTGATTCAGCAAGAGCAAGAATGCTCAAGAGACGCAAGAAATCGCCTTTGTGCGATGACCCGCAACACTGGGCTTTCCACTTGTGCCGCGATTGGGTTAGGTTGACCCGTGACATGGCAGGCCTTTCGATCAAACCGGGCGCGGGTTTTGGGCGACTGGTCTTGACGGTTCGGCCAAAGATTTTTCGGCAGCTTGGGCCCATCAGTGCCACGCGCGAACATAGCAAGGAGGGGATCATGCCCATACGTTCCGGACCAATCTTGATTTTGGCCTTTTTTTGCACCTGGATCAGTGGGGCGGCCTTGGCGTTTGAAACCAAAGCGCAAGCGGCCTATGTGCTGGATCATGAGAGCGGCACCGTACTGCTGGCCAAGCAGGCGGACGTGGCCCTTCCTCCCGCCTCAATGTCAAAATTGATGACTCTCTTTTTAGCCTTCGAAGCGCTCCGTGATGGACGCCTGCGTTGGGATGAGCGTTTGCCGGTCTCCACCCATGCCATGAGCTATGGCGGATCCACCATGTTTTTGGACACGACCGATCGGGTCACCGTCGAGGATCTCATTCGCGGCATTATCGTATTATCGGGCAATGATGCCTGCGTTGTCATTGCCGAAGCCCTGTCTTTGGATGGCACCGAAGCGGGCTTTGCCGCAATGATGACCGATCGCGCCAAGGATCTCGGAATGGAAAATTCAGTCTTTGACAATTCCAACGGCTGGCCCGACATCAACCACCGAATGTCGATGAAGGATCTGGCCATTCTGGCGCAGCATTTGATCACCGAATTTCCCGAGCAATATACGATGTTCTCAGAAACGGAATTTGGATTCGATGGCCGCGCGCCCAGCAACACGCGCAACCGCAATCCTTTGTTGACTCTGGGCATCGGCGCAGATGGGCTAAAGACCGGGCACACGGCGGAGGCCGGTTATGGTTTGGTTGGATCGGCGCAACAGGGCGAGCGGCGAGTCATTTTCGTTTTAACCGGTTTGCAAAGCCAGCAGGAGCGGGCCGAAGAGGCCGAGCGCATCGTCACCTGGGCCTTTCGGCAGTTCACCTCAAAAACCCTAAGCCAGCCGGGCGAGGCTTTGGCCCAAGCGGCAGTTTGGATGGGCAGCAGCCGGAACGTCGGCCTATCGCTTGATGGGGCACCGAAGATCCTGATCCCTGTCACGGGCGGGCAGGAAATCACCTCGAAAGTTGTTTATGACGGGCCGCTACAGGCCCCTATTGCCAAGGGGGATCAGGTCGCCGAACTTGTCATTTCTGTGCCAGGCCTGCCCGAGACCCGCCTGCCACTGGTCGCAGCACAGAGCGTCACGCGTGGCGGGTTTTTACCGCGCTTGCGCACAGCGGCACTCGTGCTATTGCGTAAAGTAAATGGGGGCCTGTCCGGCACATAGATGACTGACGCAAAATTTTTATCCTTTGAGGGCATAGACGGCTGTGGGAAATCCACCCAAGCCAAGCGTCTGGCTGCCCATCTCACCACTGCGGGCCAAGAGGTTGTGCTCACCCGTGAACCGGGGGGCAGCCCGGGGGCGGAAGCCATACGCCAGCTCTTGTTGACCGGTGCCACCGACAAATGGAGTGCTGAGACAGAGCTTCTATTGTTCACCGCTGCAAGGCGCGATCACCTTGAGCGCACCATCACCCCAGCCCTATCCGCGGGCAAGATGGTCATCTGTGATCGCTTTGCCGACAGCACCCGTGTCTATCAGGGCGCAACCCGCGGCGATCTGCGCGGCAAGGTCGATCAACTGCACAGCGCGATGATTGGCCGTGAGCCAGATCTGACACTCATCATTGATGTCGACCCTGAAATTGCCCTCACCCGCGGATTGGCGCGCAACTCAGGCGAGGATCGCTTTGAGGATTTCGGACTGCCGTTCCAACAACACCTGCGGGCGGGTTTTCTGGCACTTGCGGCGCAATATCCGCAACGGTGTCGCATTATAGATGGAAATCGCAGCCCGGAGGCGATTTTCACTGATGTATTGGCACTGGCGACGTCATGAGTGATCTGCCACAAGCCGATCGCATTGCCGGCCTGCCTCACCCCTGTGAAACCGAACTTTTATTCGGCCATGATGCCGCTTGCGCACAGGTCTTGGAGGCCTTCAACGGTGACCGGATGCATCATGCTTGGATGCTGACCGGCCCCAAAGGGATTGGCAAAGCCAGCTTTGCCTATCATATCGCACGTTTTTTGCTTACCGCCGAGCCCGCCGGAGACAGCCTCTTTGGCGCGTCGCCACCAGCGACAAGCCTATTCGTGCCCGCAGATCTTCCGGTGGCGCGCCGTATCCGGGCGGGATCGGAGCCAGGCCTATGTGTCTTGCGCCGGCCCGTGGATGAAAAAACCGGCAAGCTGAAGACCGTGATCCCCGTCGATACCGTGCGCGAATTGCGGCGGTTCTTCAGCCTCTCGGCCGGGGGCAATGGTCGGCGGGTTGTGATTGTCGACTGCATTGATGAGATGAATGCCAATGCGGCCAATGCGTTGCTCAAAGTTCTGGAAGAGCCGCCGCAAGATGCGGTTTTGTTGCTGGTGACACATCAACCAAGCCGGATTTTGCCCACCATTCGTTCGCGCTGCCGCACCCTGGCCTGCGCGCCTCTGTCGCCAGAGGATTTGCAGCGCGCCTTTGCGCAAGCCTTGCCAGAACAGGCGTTTGATCCGGGCCTAACTGCCCTGGCGGCAGGCTCTGTGGGACAGGCTGCAGAGCTGTCACTCACCCATGGCACTGACACCTATGGCGCGATTGTGAGCCTCTGCCACGGCTTGCCGCAGCTCGATCGCAACGCTCTGCTGAAATTAGCCAATTCTACAGGCCGCGCCACTGATGGAAAACTGGAACAACTTCTCGATCTGCTGGATCTATTCCTTGCCCGGCTGGCCCGCGCTGGGGTAAGCGCGCCCGGTCAAGAAGCGGCGCGCGGTGAGGCGGAGGTCTTCGCGCGTCTCTGCCCCGGACCCGCGGCCGCCCGAATTTGGGCAGATGCCCAGCTTGAGCTCGGCCAAAGAGCCAGGCAAGGCAAAACAGCGAACCTTGACCCCAGTTCGCTGATCTTAGATATGGGATTAAAGATAGAGGAAACCGCGTCTAAAATTTTGCGCGAGAAAGGTCTTTCGTGATCGAGGCGCCAAAACTGACCGACAGCCATTGCCATCTTGATTTTCCAGATTTTGAGGGCGAGCTGGACCAGATCATCGCACGGGCGGCCGAGGCCGGCGTGCACCGTATGGTAACCATTTGCACACGCCTGCGCCAAGAGCCCCAAGTGCGCGCCATTGCTGAAACTCATGCGCCGGTCTTCTATGCGGCCGGCACCCACCCGATGAATGCCGACAAAGAGCCATTGGCAAAGGTCGAAGAGTTGCTCGCTCTGGCGACGCATCCGAAGTTTATCGCCATCGGCGAAACCGGGTTGGATTACCACTACACCGCCGAGAGTGCCGAAATCCAAAAGCAATCCCTGCGCGTTCATATTGAGGCCGCTCAAAAAAGTAACCTGCCTCTGATTATCCATGCGCGCGCCGCTGATGAGGATATGGCTGAAATTTTGAGCTCCGAATATCGCAACGCACCCTTTAACTGCGTCATGCATTGTTTCAGCTCATCACCCGAGCTTGGGCGCGCGGCTTTGGATTTGGGGTTTTATCTGTCCATGTCCGGCATCGCCACATTCCCGAAATCACAAGAGGTGCGCGACATCTTCGCATCGGCGCCTTTGGACAGGATTTTGGTGGAAACCGACGCCCCCTATCTCGCCCCGCCGCCCTTTCGCGGCAAGCGCAATGAGCCGGCCTATACCGCCTTTACCGCGCAGGTTGGTGCGGATGTCTTTGGTCTCTCTTTGTCGGAATTTGCCGCCCAAACAGAGGCCAATTTCGAGCGCCTCTTTTGGAAAGCTGCATGACGCGCCGGGTCACTATATTGGGCTGCGGTTCCTCCGGCGGCGTGCCGCGTTTGGGGGGCAATTGGGGGGCTTGTGATCCAAACAATCCCAAAAATCGCCGGCAACGCTGCTCCATATTGGTTGAGCAATCCGGACCAGAAGGCACAACGCGCGTTCTGATCGACAGCTCGCCCGATTTGCGGACGCAATTGTTAACCGCGCAGGTGGGCACATTGGACGCCGTGGTTTACACCCATGCCCATGCAGATCACGTGCACGGGCTGGACGATCTGCGGATGATCGTCATCAACATGCGCCGCCGCCTGCCGGTTTGGGCGGATGGGCCGACCCGATCCGATCTCTTGTCGCGGTTCTCTTATGCCTTTGAAACGCCCGAAGGCTCAAGCTATCCGCCCATCTTGGAAATGAATAACATAAGCGGGCCCTTCACCATCACCGGTGCCGGTGGCGCGCTAGACTTCACCCCCTTTGAAGTGGCCCATGGCACGATCACAGCTTTGGGATTTCGCATCGGCGATATGGTGTATTTGCCCGATGTCTCCGACATCCCCGAAAATGCCTGGTCACATTTGCAAGGTCTCGACCTTTGGATTGTCGATGCGCTGCGCTATGATCCCCACCCCTCTCACACCCATTTGGAAAAAACCCTGCAGTGGATTGCGCATGCGCAGCCAAAACGCGCGATATTAACCAACATGCATGTGGATTTAGACTACGCGACATTGCAAACCGAATTGCCCGATGGCGTGGTGCCGGCCTTCGATATGATGACAGAAGTCCTCTGATATGAGCATCCTGCTCCAAGTGATCCTGCCGGTGTTTTTCGTTGTTGGCTTTGGATATCTGGCCGTCTGGCGCAAGTGGTTCTCCGACGAAGGGGTTGGGGCTCTGATGGCCTTTACCCAAAATTTTGCCATCCCTTGCCTGCTGTTTCGCGCCATTTCAACTTTGGACCTGGGGCAAACCTTCCAGCCGGGGCTTCTCGGCAGTTTTTACATTGGCGCGATAGCCGGATTTGGCTTGGGCCTGTTTGGCGCGCGCATCTTGTTTAAACGCAGTTGGGAAGACAGTGTCGCCATTGGCTTTTGCTGTCTGTTCTCAAACACAGTGCTCTTGGGTCTGCCCATCACAGAGCGTGCCTATGGGACGGACGCCCTGACGGCCAATTTTGCCATCATCGCGGTCCATGCACCGATCGGCTATGCGCTCGGCATAACAGTGATGGAGCTGGTGCGCGGACGCGGCCTGAGCGGCATGGCGCTTCTGCGTAAGATAATAAAATCAGTATTTAAAAATGCGTTGGTGATTGCCTTAAGCCTTGGGTTTGCGATCAACTTATCAGGCTTTACTTTACCAGAAATCGTCACCGATGGCGTTGATCTTTTGGCCCGAGGGGCTTTGCCGGCGGCCCTGTTTGGCTTGGGCGGTGTTTTGGTGCGCTACCGGCCAGAGGGCGATATCCGAGTGATCTTATATATCTGCGCGATTTCGCTTGTGGTTCATCCTGCCTTGGTTTGGATCACGGGAAGCTATGTCGATCTCTCCACCAGTGATTTTCGCAGTGCGGTGCTGACAGCGGCCATGGCGCCGGGGGTCAATGCCTATATTTTCGCGCAAATGTACGGGCGCGCGCAGCGGGTCGCAGCTTCCGCCGTCTTGATCAGCACCGGTCTCACAATTTTCACCGCAAGCCTCTGGCTCTACGCGCTGGGGTAGTGCTCAAGCTTGGGCAAATCTCGAGGCGCGAAAACTCGACAGCAAGGGGCTCGGGCTGCCTTGCAATATTTCCTGCGCCAGCAACTGACCTATCAAAGGACCAAGGGTCACGCCGCTGTGCATAACAGCCAGAAAAACCCCCGGGGCGCCGGGGACCGAGCCCACAACAGGCAGGCCATCCAAGGGCACGGGGCGCTCCCCCAGCTTCACTTCTGCCAGCTGCACATCCGGCTGCCCACGCAATTTTTGGCAAATTCGCGCGATCACAGTGTCCGCAAGTGCGGACGCATCCTCAGATGGATCCAAGTCACCGCTGAATATTTCTCCTGCCACAAGACTGCCATCGGGATTTTGTCTAAAATGCACATCAGGCGTCATAAGAATATGATGAATGCGCGTCTGCACCGGCCGGGTTTGCAAAATCATGCCGCGTTTATTGGCCATGGGCAAAGCCCATTCGACACCCGCCAGACCGCGGCAGGCCGCAGCGCCCGTGGCCAAAATCACAAAATCACAGGGCAAATCGCCGGCATTGGTTTGAACAATATGGCCGGCACCGGGACTGGATCGCACCGCCGTCACTTCCCGTTCGGGGCAAAGCTGCCCACCCCGCCGCGCCACATGCGCCAGAAGGGACTGCGCCACAGATTGAGCCTGTGCGGCCCCTTCCATGGGCGTGAACAGCGCATGGGCTGGACACGCGCGCAGATTGGGCTCAAGCGCCGCGATCTCATCGTGATCAAGTCGCCGGGCCCCATAGCCCCGCGCGGTCAGACTGGCAAATTGCGCCTCAAAATCTTGCCCCGCATCTTCCCACCACAGCGTGCCTGGCCAGCTGACATGGGCCTGTAATTCTAACCTCTGCCCCAGGGTTCGGAAGCTCTCTAAGGCCGCGTTGCGCAGATCGAAATAGGCTTGGGTTTCGGCAAAACTGGCATTGATCCAGCCAAAAGAATTGGCACTGGCCACGCCGCCCAAAGGCCCCTGGTCCACAACAATGACCTCAGCACCGAGATCTTGGCAGGCCAAAGCCGTGCTGGCGCCGATGATTCCAGATCCCACGATCACAACTTTTGCAGCTGCCGTCATATCCTGCCCTTCCCTGCGCTGGCGCCTTCTTGACCAGTCATGACACGTTCGCGGCGCGCGACGGAAGCAATTTTCATCCCCAGCGGGGAAAAATGATCACAGCGAGGGATTGAATCGGACTTTGCCGCCCCGCCCCCTTGTTTCTGCCCCCCAGAAGGCCAAATCTAGGAGGCACAAGGAATCAAATATGCACAATAATTCGCCCGAACAAATGCCCGTCTTGCAAAACCCCGCTCCGAATGTGCGCGACCGGGAAAAGATGGAAGGGGGCAAGGCCTTTCGACTTGAAACCGAGTTCACCGCCGCAGGCGACCAACCCACCGCCATCAAAGAGCTGGTGGAGGGGATCACCGCGGGAGAGGCCAATCAAGTTTTGCTCGGGGCCACGGGCACGGGCAAGACCTTCACCATGGCGCGGATCATACAAGACACCCAGAGCCCGGCGATTATTCTTGCGCCAAACAAAACCCTCGCGGCCCAGCTTTATGGCGAATTCAAAGGGTTTTTCCCCGATAATGCCGTGGAATATTTCGTCAGCTATTACGACTATTACCAACCAGAAGCCTATGTGGCCCGCTCGGACACCTATATTGAGAAGGAAAGCCAGATCAACGAGCAGATTGACCGGATGCGTCACTCGGCAACCCGCGCTTTGCTGGAGCGTGATGACGTCATTATCGTGGCGTCTGTCTCCTGCATCTATGGCATAGGATCAGTTGAAACCTATGGGGCGATGACTCAAGATTTGCACAGCGGCAATTGCTATGACCAGCGCCAAGTCATTGCCGATCTCATCGCCCAACAATATCGCCGCAACGACCAAGCCTTCCAACGCGGCACTTTTCGGGTGCGTGGAGACAGTTTGGAGGTTTGGCCGGCGCATTTGGACGACCGGGCTTGGCGTTTGAGCTTTTTTGGCGAAGAGCTGGAGACCATTGTTGAGTTTGACCCGCTGACAGGGGCGCGCACTGATACGTTTGAACGGGTGCGGATCTATGCCAACAGCCACTATGTGACCCCGCGCCCGACCATGCAGCAGGCTGTGATTGGGATCAAAAAAGAGCTGCGTATGCGGCTTGATCAATTGGTGAGTGAGGGCAAATTGCTCGAAGCGCAACGGCTGGAACAGCGCACAAATTTCGATTTGGAAATGCTTGAAGCGACGGGCGTGTGCAGCGGGATTGAAAATTATTCGCGCTATCTCACGGGCCGCGCGCCGGGTGAACCACCCCCCACACTGTTTGAATTCATACCAGACAATGCGATTGTCTTCGCCGATGAAAGCCATGTCAGCGTGCCGCAGATTGGCGCGATGTATAAGGGCGACTACCGCCGTAAATTCACCCTGGCCGAACACGGGTTCCGATTGCCGTCTTGTATGGACAACCGACCACTCAAATTCGAAGAATGGGATGCGATGCGGCCGCAGTCTGTTTTTGTCTCCGCCACCCCATCCAAATGGGAACTGGACCAAGCCGGCGGCGTGTTCACAGAGCAGGTGATCCGCCCCACGGGCCTGCTGGATCCGCCGGTGGAAATTCGCCCCGTGGAAACGCAGGTTGATGATCTTCTGGATGAAATTCGCAAAGTCACCGCCATGGGGCAAAGGGTTCTGGCCACAACATTGACCAAACGCATGGCCGAAGATCTCACGGAATATTTGCATGAGCAGGGCATTCGGGTGCGTTACATGCACAGCGATATCGATACGATTGAGCGTATTGAGATTCTGCGCGATTTGCGGTTGGGCGCCTTTGATGTGCTGCTGGGCATCAACCTTCTGCGCGAGGGGCTCGATATCCCTGAGTGCGGTTTGGTTGCGATCCTTGACGCAGATAAGGAGGGCTTTTTACGGTCCGAAACCTCTTTGGTGCAGACCATTGGCCGGGCCGCGCGCAACGCCGATGGGCGGGTCATCATGTATGCAGATCGCATGACCGGTTCAATGGAACGCGCGATTGGCGAAACCAACCGTCGGCGCGAAAAGCAACATGCCTATAATGTCGCCCATGGAATTACCCCTCTGACGGTTAAAAAGAATGTCGAGGATGTGCTGGCCGGTCTTTACAAAGGCGATACCGATATGGCGCGGGTCACCGCGAAGATTGATCCGACCTTGCAAGGCGGCAATATCCAAACCGTGCTCGAAGGTCTGCGGCTCGATATGCGCAAGGCGGCAGAAAATTTGGAGTTTGAAGAAGCCGCCCGGCTGCGCGACGAGGTCAAACGCCTCGAGACAGTTGAGCTGACGATCTCAGATGATCCCCTGGCCCGGCAATATGCGGTCGAAAAAGCAGTTGAAGACGCCCATAACGCCTCCGGCCGGTCAAAAGGTGGGCGCGCAGGTCAAAGGGGCGGCGCCCGGCGGCGCAAATAGACATGACCCCGCGCAAAAAAAGGGGCAATAGGGTCTGCGCCCTAATGCCCCCTGACTTGCGAAAAGCGTCGGATTTAAGTGGGGTTGTCCATGCGCGCGGTGAGGTTGACGCTCCCGCGACAGGGCCGCGACCAGTTCAATTTCACCTGGCTGCCGCTGCCCCCTTGCTCGGCCTGAGAATGCGGCAATTCATAGATATTCGCACTGCCTGATTGAATGGCTCCAACCGTAACCACCGCCTCAACTGTCCGCGCGCGGCCATTGAACGGTAGAGATGGCGCAAAATCAACCGTCCAGGTTTGAGTATCTGAGGCTTGGCTATGCTCCAAAATGCACGGATTGTAGATTGGCTCACTGATGGCATTGAACGTATTGCCTTGCACCACGACATTGCGCGCCTTGCTGTGGTTGAGCGTGGCGAAGGTGCTGTCCACGGACTCGACCCGGTCAATTGGCCCGTTGATTGAACGAAAGACATTGCCGGTCATCGTCAGCCCATGCACGAAATGGCCGGGTCCATAAGGTTTAATCACCAAAAAGCTAAACCAAGAGGCCACATCATTGGCAGTGAAAATATTGCCGGTGATGGTCAGTCCCCCGAATGAATATTGGTTGGCGAAGGATGGATCCGCCTCATATTCATTGGTCCATTCAATGAAGTTATTGTCGACATAGTTGCCCGTGATTAGAGTTTTGAGATTTGTTGTGGTAAAAACGATCCCACCCTTGCGCACCCCATTGGTTTCGTTGTCGCCATGAAACCAGTGATTGCCGGTAATCACTGACCCCGATCCGCCCATAATGCCGAAATGCTTGAAATGCATTGCCCGGCAATCGCGGATTTTAACGTCGTTTTTATTGGCGTTAAAGGCAATGGATACCCGGTCTTGCACCTTTAGCGGGCTTTCGTTTGAGATGAATTGACAGCGATCAAAAATCATCCCCTGGCAGGCCGTCCCCGGGGAGGTGATGCCGCGATCTTTGGGCTTCACGATCAAGCAATCCCGGAAGTGGAAGGTCTCGCCATCGGGCGGAAGCAACACCGCCGAGGCATTGCCGGTACATTGAAAATCAATCCCATCAAAATGAGCCCCGCTGACCTTTTGAAATCCAGAAAAATCGAGCAGATATTTAAAACGTGTGAAGGTAAATTGATGTGTGCCCGCGGCGCCATAAAGCGGTTGGGATAAGGTTAAGGACTGACTCCCGACATTGACCTCTTTGACATAGATTTCCCGTCCAACGCCTGTGCCTTCAACCAAAGATCCAACGGCAATATTGGCGATATTGGCCACAGAGGTCAGCGATTTCGGATCAGAGGTTGAATAGGTCGCCTGAGCCACCACTTGATCTGGGGTCCAAGCGGCATTGGCGTTGGCTTGGATCTGACCAGTTTGAACCACTCGACGGCTATTGAACACAGTTTTATTGTCGACCGCCGCTTGCATATCGAGAGGCCCATCCAACTCAATCCGGCGCCCGCCCATATCAAGGATGTAATGATCGTTGAAATTCAACAAGGATTGATAGGCTTTTTTGAACGCCACGACCTCATCGCCAAAAGCGTCAATATAGCTGGGCAGATTAAAGTCTTTGAGTAGGGTCAGACGGGCCGAGTCCGGCATGGTGATATTGCCCACAAAGCGCACGCGGTTTTGGAATGTGATAGACCCATTGATGCGGAAGTTCCCCCGTGGCACCAGAACTTCACGACCCGCGGCGGCCTTATCTGCCGCTTCAAACGCGTCATGATCATCTGCGAATCCATCGCCAATAGCCCCATAGTCGCGCACATCGACCGCGCCAATCAGCTGATCGACAAAAGCGCCGCTGATATCTTCGATAATAATATCCTCAATCCGCACAACACCGCCGCTTGGGCCGGTGAGGTCGAGGCCAAAATGCCCATAAATCGCATTTTCCCCCAATGCAGATCGACGCCCGTGCGATTGCCGGACCCAACAATGGCCGAGAGCTCGACCACCTCACCATAGGTGTTGAGGCTGGTGACCGGCCCCGCTTCATTGACCCCGGTCAAATGCACATTGCCCGCAGCCCCAGGCCAACCGGCGATGCTCACCGTGGGAAATGCGCCCGATACCAATTTCACACGCGTGCGAATGCGCAGATAGCAGCCCGGAGAGAGCGGTGTTTGATAGAAGGCGCGCAGCTTTTGCACGGCTTGCGTCTTGGTCAGCTCCAAGCAGCCGGAAAAATCTTGATCCGCCGGCACGAAGGCGGCGTTGGGCTCATTGTCATAGTCATCTTGCCCGGGCGTGCCGTCCTGGCTCGACCAATGATGCAATCCAAAAGCAAATTTGGGTGGTGTAAAGACGATCCCATCGGTGATTGTTTTGTTCATAAAAGCCCCTTTCCAAACGCCGCTCCATGCGTTTGTGTGATTGATCCGCAACCGCAGCCCCTGAGGTAGGTGCTGCTCTGCGAAACAGGGGTAAAAGCTCGATGTTAAGAAGGCCTAGCTGTAGCGTACGGTGCTCACACGCCGGTCTCTTGCGATGGCAAAAGCTGGACACCATTAATGCGCCATACCCCGTCCAATTGGATCATCTGATAGGCCATGATGTGATATCGACCCTGGCCGTCGCGAATTTGCACTTTCTGCCAGTAATATCCCTCAACCGTGGCGAGTTCCAAAAATGCAATCTCAGACGGGCGGTACACCATAGGATAGCCTTGCCTGACCATGCGCCCAAACACCTCTGGCGCGCGAAATATCTGCTGAATCGTCGGGCTGGCGTAGGTAAAGGCACGTTCGAAATCATCCGCCTGAAAAGCGGTAATTTGCGCACGAATTGTTGTTTCAATCTCTTGGCTCTCGGCCCAGGCCGGCAGTGCCGTCGCAACCCAAAAAGCAATCGCTAGAATGAACTTTCTCATAACACCCTCCTGTTGACTGCCATAAAATAGGACGCAACAGGAGGGAGTCAAATTCGTCGGGGCTTAGGTAAACTCGCCGGCAAGGCCTTTGTCGATCAGGGCTATGCTCTCTTCGATGCCCAAAAGCGCAATAAATCCGCCAAACCGCGGCCCCTGTGATGCGCCCAAAAGCACCTCATAGAGTGCTTTGAACCAATCGCGCATCGGGTCAAACCGCTCGCGGCCACAGGCGAAAACCAAAGATTGCAGCGCATCCCCATCCAAACCTTGATCCCAAGCCTTCAGCCCGTCGCGCAGCGCAATCAAAGCCTCGCGTTCGAGATCCGTGGGCGCGCGGTAGACTTTGGCAGGTTTGACAAAATCATTGTAATACCGGACCGCAAACCCCGCCGCCGCGTCTAAGTCCGCATGGGTTTCGGCGGAAGCCTCGGGGGCATAACGTTTGATGAATCCCCAAAGTTGATCTTTATCCTCCGCCCCAGACACAGACGCCAGATTGAGCAGCATTGAGAAAGGCACGACCATTTTGCTGACCGGTACATCGCCGCCATGAATATGCCACACCGGATTGTTCAGACGTGCTTTGTCGTCTTGCCCCTCATAGGCGCGCAATTGCTGGTGATACTCATCTACCGCCTTGGGGATGACATCAAAATGCATCCGCTTGGCAGTTTTGGGTTTTAGATACATGAAGTAAGACAGGCTTTCCGTGCTGGCATAGGTCAACCACTCATCAATCGACACGCCATTGCCGGAGGTCTTGGAAATTTTTTGCCCATTCTCGTCGAGGAACAATTCATAGCTGAAATGTTCCGGTGCCGGTTGCCCCAGAATACGGCAAATTTTGTCATAAATCGGGGTATTGGTGGAGTGATCCTTGCCATACATCTCAAAATCTACCCCAAGGGCCGCCCAGCGGGCACCAAAATCGGGTTTCCACTGCAGCTTCACATTACCGCCGGTCACCGGAAGGGTCATCTCTTCACCCTCTTCTGTGTCAAAGGTGATGGTGCCATTTTTCGCATCCACAGATTTCATCGGCACATAAAGCACCCGACCGGTCTCAGGGTGAATGGGCAGGAAGATCGAGTAGGTCTTCTGCCGCTCCTCACGAAGCGAGGCCAGCATCACCTTCATGATGTCATCATATTTTTCCACAGCGCGCAGCAAAATCTGATCAAATTGACCAGATTGATAAAACTCTGTGGCGCTGATGAAGTCATATTCAAAGCCAAATGTGTCCAAAAACCGGCGCAACATGGCGTTGTTGTGATGACCGAAGCTCTCATAGTCCTCAAACGGATCTGGAACAGAGGTCAAGGGCCGCTGCAAATGCGCGGTCAGCCTCTCCGGATTTGGCACATTGCCCGGCACTTTGCGCATGCCGTCGAGATCATCAGAAAAACAAACAAGCCGGGTTGGGATGTCGCTCAATTCTTGAAAGGCGCGCATGATCATTGTGGTGCGCGCCACTTCGCCAAAGGTGCCAATATGCGGCAGCCCGCTGGGACCATAGCCGGTCTCAAACAAGACATAGCCTTTTTCCGGCAGCTTCTTTTCAAAGCGTTTCAAAATCCGCCGCGCCTCTTCAAAGGGCCAGGCTTTCGATTGAGTAGCAGCGTCACGCATTTTGGACATGTTTAACTCCAGTTTCCTGACGCTTCCCTATTGCCGCACGCGCCTCGGGTCAATAAGTTGTCATCACAGCTGTAAAGGACGTCTCTTCGTGAATACCCATCCCCCTTCCCTCTCATCTCAAGATTGTCTGGTTGCGGTCATGATTGCCGTGTCTGCAAGTGACGAAAACATTCGCACAGCAGAGCTGATGAGCATTCAAGCGATCGTAAACCACCTGCCGATCTTTGGAGAGTATGATGTGGACCGCATCAAATCTGTGGCCGCCATGGTCTTGGATCTTTTGTCCGAAGAAGACGGGCTTGATGCACTGTTTGGCTTGATCCGGGACGGTCTGCCCGATGGTTTGAACGAAACCGCCTATGCTATGGCCTGCGATGTGGCCGCGGCGGATGGAAAACTCGGGCAAATCGAGCTGCGCATGCTGCAGGAGATACGCCATGAGCTAGAGGTTGACCGCCTGCATGGCGCGGCCATTGAAGCGGGTGCACGCGCGAGGTTTCGCACCCTAACGTAAATGCCCCGGCCAATCGCGCAAAAGCGCATATTGCAAGCTACGCGATCGCGCCTCCCATCCCTTGGCCCCGCGTGGATTTTCAGTGCCTTTCACTTTTTCACGCCGCGCCATATCAGCGGTCAAAATAGCAAATCCAAGGCTTTTGCCTTCATATGTGAGATATCCCGACAGCGTGCTTACAAAATTCAACGTGCCTGTTTTAACCCGCAGATCCACACCCGCCATAGGCTTTCCTTTGTGGCGCAAGATCTTGGGCTTGAGCAAATCGGCTAGCCCGTTGCGATGGTGCCAGGCCATGAACATGGCCAGCCCACCGGCGGTGAGCCGCGATTGATCCGACAGACCCGAGTGGTCGACAACCGCACCACGCATCCCATGGGCCTGCGCAAATTGGCTCAGAGCCGCTGCCGATTGGCGCAGGTTTGGCGCGCCTGAGGCTGTGAGGCCGATCACCTCAGCCGTCAAATTCGTCGACAATTTCAACATCGATTTGGCGATTTCATGATAGGGGCGCGAGTTCTTTTGCGCGATATCCACCGCCATCACCGCATCCGGGTGCTGCCCCTCGACGATAGTGGGAGGTGGCAGTTCAATGCCCATCTCTGCGCATATCACCCGAAAAGCCTCCCCGGCATAGCGTCTTGGATTGCGCGCGGGCAACCACCGCCCCCCATCCTTGCCCAAGGCAGAGCGCTGCACGGACCATTCCTCGCGTTCGGTTGCGTATTGATAGGCATAGCTCGGCGCGTCCCGCTCCTCAACACGCATCCCAATCGAGGGGATCTGCGGCCGATAAATTCGCCCCGGCGCGCTCATGGACAGATCATAGCCGCCGCTGGCCTGGCGGGCCCATTCAAATTGCACCCGGTTGAGGTTGAGATTCACCCCGGCAATCGCCGGGTTGTAATTGGCTTGCGGCAATTGGCTGCTGTCGATTTCACGCAGGTAGGGAAAACCATTGTCCACAATCAAAAGCCGGCCTTTAACCCGCTGAATTCCTGTTTTCTGCAGGGCCTTGGCAAACTTGACCAAATCATCTGTGTGTAAAGTTGGATCCGCAGATCCAGTCAAAATGACATCCCCGACAAACGCCCCATGTCTCACCCGTCCTTGCAGACTTAAACGCGTGACGAATTGAAAATCACGCCCAAGTTTTTGCAAACCATAGGCGGCGGTCAGTGCTTTGGTCACACTGGCCGGAGGCAATTCAGCCTCCGGTGAATAGGCGTCGAGAAGCACCCCCGTTTCCGGATCCATAAGCGCGCAGCTGACCTGACCTGTGAGCGAAAACGAGCGAATAACGGCCGCCGCGCCACCCAAGAGCATGGGCGATGCATCCGGCCTTGCGATGGGCCGCAAAGACTTCAAGGGCGCCCCAGCAAAGGCTGAAGTGCCAAGCGCCGCAAGGGCCGTGCTAAGCGCTGCTCTGCGTGTGAGAGTTTTTTTCATCCCCAATGGCTAGCGGGGCACATGGGTCTTTGGCAAGACCATTTTCAAAAGACCTCTGCATAGCCCAACCGCCAAGCCAAAACACTGTGCCCGGTGGCAACACCGGGCTGCGCCTGCCTGCCTCCCTTTCGTGTTGAAATGGCGTTATGCAGAGGTCTTGCTTCAATGGGGCTGGTGCCTAAAACCGGTGGCTGCTAACCCGGCAGAATGTGGCGCGCGATACTCTTTATGTTGATCGGGATGATGCTCATCCCAACCGGCGATGCCGCCAGCAAACTGCTGTCAAATACCCATGGGTATCATCCTTTTTTCATCACTTGGGCCCGGTTCACGGTCGGATCACTTTTGGTCCTGCCTTTCATGCCGCGCCGCTGCTTCACAGTTTTTCGCAACCCAGTGGCCTGGGGCCGAGGGCTGCTGCTGGCGATGGGCATCAGCGTCATCACCTTTGCAGTCGCATTGGAAGACTTGGCCGATGTTTTTGCGGTCTTTTTCATTGGGCCGATTATCAGCTATATTCTGGCGGCAATCTTCCTGAAAGAAGCCGTGACCCTCCCCCGCAGCGCCTTGCTTTTCCTCGGCTTCACCGGAATTTTGCTCATTGCCAGACCCGGCTTTGGCTTTTCCATTGGACTGGCCTGTGCCCTTTTCGCCGGCTGCAGCTATGGCGTATTTCTGACCCTGTCGCGTCTGGCCGCGGGCCAAGAAGAGCCCAAAGCTCTTTTGTTCTCGCAATTGCTCATCGCCGCCGTCCTCTGCACGCCTATGGCGCTGATATATTGGCCGGAGCAGCTCTTCGCCAGCCCATCCATGCTCGCCGTCTCTGGCGGTGCCTCCATGCTCGGCAATATGTTTTTGATCCTCGCCTATGGGCGCGCACCTGCCACCCGCATGGCACCCTTTGTCTATTTTCAACTGGTGGGCGCATTATTATTGGGATGGGGTGTTTTTGGTACGCTGCCCGACATCTGGGGGCTTGCCGGTTTGGCCTTGCTGATGATCTCAGGCTTTGGCTCCGCTTTCTTGCGCCGCTAACCCCAGCCCCCACGGTTGCGAATAGCCGAAGAGCTCGCCGGATTCTGCGGCATATCCACGAAACACCAGGCGGGCGCCGTGCAATGGCTCAAAAGCCTTGAATCGCGCGCGGCAAGCCTGGCAGAGGCAAAGCGCCGCGCCGCAGGTGCGCATTGCGCCGCCAGCCCCTGCCCCGGTCGAGCCAAAACGCCAACGGGCATAAGCTGGAATATATCCTGCCAATCTCGCCACTGATGGATCTGCGCCAGATTATCTGCCCCCATAAGCCAGGTGAACCGCGTGGTGGAATAGATATCCCGCAGCGCGCGCAAGCTGTCGAAGGTGAACCTTGTGTCCAGCTGGGTTTCCACATCGGTGATGACAATACGCGGATGGTCAATAAGGCGTTTCGCATGGGCCACCCGCTTATCAAGCGGCGCAGGTCCCTGCGGTTTCAATGGATTGGCCGGGCTGACCAGCCACCAAACTTGATCAAGGTCAAAGCGCTTCAGCGCCTGCTCAGAAATCCGCACATGCCCTTCATGGGCCGGATCAAACGACCCGCCCAAAAGGCCGACACGCCGCCCGGCGTTAGATTTTGGCAAGTTAAACCGCAGCATTCCTCACCTTTAGCGCAGATAGCCCCCTGCGCAAGCCATGGCCGTGCCAGTTTTCGCAATTTCACATTTGCGCCCGCCCGCGCGCCACTGTAACAGAGGTTTGAATTTTTCAGTCTAACACCCGGGGGCACTCATGGCCGCATATCAATACGTATACCACATGGATGGCGTTTCAAAAACTTATCCCGGTGGCAAAAAATGTTTCGAAAACATCCGCCTGTCGTTCCTTCCTGGCGTGAAAATCGGTGTGGTTGGGGTGAATGGCGCCGGGAAATCAACCCTGCTCAAGATTATGGCCGGCTTGGATACAGATTTTTCCGGCGAAGCCTGGGCGGCAGAGGGCGCGAAAGTTGGCTACCTGCCTCAGGAGCCGAAACTGGAAGAAGGCCTGACCGTCCGCGAGAATGTTATGCTGGGTGTGAAGGCCAAAAAAGACATCCTGGATCGTTACAATGATCTGGCGATGAATTACTCCGATGAAACCGCCGATGAAATGGCGCAGCTGCAAGATGAAATTGACGCCAATAACCTTTGGGATTTGGATGCTCAAATTGATGTGAGCATGGAGGCTCTGCGCTGCCCACCCGACGATGCGATGCCTGAAAATCTTTCAGGCGGTGAAGCGCGCCGCGTGGCCCTGTGCCGGCTTTTGCTCGAGCAACCGGATATGTTGCTGCTTGATGAGCCGACCAACCACTTGGACGCTGAAACCATTGCTTGGCTGCAAAAACACTTGATTGACTATACCGGGACAATCCTCGTTGTGACTCACGACCGCTATTTTCTCGATGATATTACCGGCTGGATCCTCGAAATTGATCGGGGGCAAGGCGTGCCCTATGAAGGCAATTATTCCGCTTGGCTTGAGCAAAAGGCAAAGCGTTTGGCGCAAGAATCCCGTGAGGATAAATCCAAACAAAAAACGCTGGAGCGCGAATTGGAATGGATGCGGCAGGGCCAAAAGGCCCGGCAGGCCAAATCCAAAGCCCGGATTGCCGCCTATAATGATATGGCCAATCAATCCGAGCGTGAAAAACTGGGACATGCGCAAATCATCATCCCAAATGGGCCAAGATTGGGGTCCAAGGTCATTGAAGTCTCTGGGCTCAAAAAAGCCATGGGCGACAAGTTGTTGGTCGAAGATCTCTCCTTCTCACTGCCCCCCGGCGGCATTGTCGGGGTGATCGGACCCAATGGGGCGGGCAAGACCACCCTGTTCAAAATGCTCACCGGGCAAGAACAGCCCGATGAAGGCACCGTTGACTATGGCGATACGGTGCAATTGTCCTATGTCGATCAATCTCGCGATGATTTGGATCCCAATGCCAATGTTTGGGAGGCGATTGCGGATGGTCTAGACGTGGTGCAACTGGGGGATGTGGAAGTCAACGGGCGGGCCTATTGCTCAGCTTTTAACTTCAAAGGCGCGACCCAGCAGAAAAAAGTCAGCCTGCTCTCGGGCGGGGAACGCAACCGGGTGCATATGGCGCGATTGCTGCGCGCGGGGGGCAATGTCTTGCTGCTCGATGAGCCGACCAACGATTTGGACGTGGAGACCCTACGGGCCCTCGAAGATGCTTTGGTTGATTTTGCCGGCTGCGCTGTGGTCATCTCCCACGACCGCTTTTTCCTTGACCGGATCTGCACCCATATCCTGGCATTTGAGGGCGATGCGCATGTGGAATGGTTTGAGGGCAATTTCGAAGACTATGAGGAGGACAAGAAACGCCGCCTCGGTGCCGATGCCCTGCAACCCACGCGGATCAAGCATAAGAAATTCGCACGGTAAGCCCGCAGATTTTGCCAGCGCCCCCATGCTCCGTTGAGGCCTTCCCACGGACTTAATGGAGTTTTTACCGCTGGCACGTCTTCTGGCTTGCAAAAAAATTCCGAAACGGCCATATGGCCTCTGCGACCGTTACCGCATCTCGACCAACTGTTTTGCTTACAAGGCCACAGTCCTCGACATGAATTGACTGACGCCGACCTGCCGCAATACCGTGGGCAGTACTGTAAAATGGAGTAAACGGGATGGCTACTGGCACCGTAAAATGGTTTAACGCAGACAAA
Source organism: Planktomarina temperata RCA23 (assembly GCF_000738435.1). Classification (NCBI taxonomy): domain Bacteria; kingdom Pseudomonadati; phylum Pseudomonadota; class Alphaproteobacteria; order Rhodobacterales; family Paracoccaceae; genus Planktomarina; species Planktomarina temperata. The sequence continues at coordinate 2,656,038 of NZ_CP003984.1, forward strand.
GGCTATGGCTTTATTGCACCGGACAATGGCGGCGAAGATGTGTTTGTTCACATTACAGCTGTACAACGCGCGGGTTTGGACGGTCTGAATGACAACCAAAAAGTAAGCTTTGAAGTTGAAACCGGCCGCAACGGCCGTGAAGCTGCGACTGACTTGCAAGCACAATAATATGATTTAGGGCCAATCTAAGCTGAGGATTTAATCCGCATCCCTTAGATTGGCCTTTTTCATGGCGCCCCTCATGCAAAGGGCAGCCTAAGCAGGGGCAATCCTGCCCCTCTTTTGGACTCTAGTCCCGCGGAATTTTCTGCAAAAGCGGCAAAAGCGCGCCCATATCGGGGCCATGCGACAGGCCCGTCAAGGCTTTGCGCAGCGGCATAAATAGAGCTTTGCCCTTGCGCCCGGTGGCCTCTTTGACCGCAGAGGTCCAAGCGCCCCAAGTGTCGGAGTCAAACGGGCCGGCCGGCAGCATCAATAGGGCCTGCGCTACAAACTCCTGATCTTCTGCATCAATCACCGCGGTGGCGCCATTTTGGATTAAATCCCACCAGCCGGCGAGATCATGGAGGGTGGATATATTGCCGCGCGTGACCTGCCAGAAAGCCTGGGCCATCTCTGCCGGCACGCCAATGGCCGCGACATCCGCGGCAACACCCTCGAGCTCAAGCCCTTGCAAATATTTCGCCGTCAGCGGCCCCAGATCCGCCTCGTCAAATTTCGTCGGAGCAGAGCCAAATTTCGTCAGCTCGAAACCCGCGACGATTTCCTCCATAGAGCCACGCAGCTCAACCGGATCAGACGATCCCAGACGCGCCAAATGGCTCAGCAGCGCCATAGGTTGCACGCCTGCCGCCCGCATGTCCCGCAGCGCCAACGACCCCAAACGCTTAGACAGGCCTTCCCCTTTGGGCCCAGTCAACAAAGAATGGTGGGCAAAATTGGGCACTGAGCCGCCAATGGCGCGGATCATCTGGATCTGTGTCGCGGTATTGGTCACATGGTCTGACCCACGCACCACATGGGTCACGCCCATATCCGTGTCATCGCAGATGGAGGCCAAAGTATAGAGCACCTGCCCATCACCGCGGATCAGCACCGGATCGCTCACCGAGGCGGCATCGATCGACAGATCGCCGAGAATTCCGTCATGCCATTCAATCCGCGATTGATCGAGTTTAAAACGCCAATGGCCCTTGCGTTCCGCACGCAGCGCCGTGCGCTCCGCCTCCGAAAGCGCCAGTCCCGAGCGGTCATACACCGGGGGCTTGCCCATATTCAGTTGCTTTTTACGCTTGAGATCCAATTCAACAGGCGTTTCAAAACATTCGTAAAAAAGTCCTTGGTCACGCAGTTGATCGGCCACTTCTGCATAGCGGTCAAACCGGGCGGATTGATGCTCGATGCGATCCCAATGCAGGCCCAGCCAGTCCAAATCGCGCTTTATCGCCTCGACATATTCGGCCTTGGAGCGCTCTGGATCCGTGTCATCGATCCGCAGAATAAACTCTCCGCCCGCCTGACGCGCGATAAGATAGTTAAACAGCGCCGTGCGCAGGTTGCCGATGTGAAGATAGCCCGTAGGCGAAGGGGCAAAACGTGTGGTTGTCATAGGGTTCTCCTGTTGCGCAGTCTTTACACATAGGGCGCGGGAGATGTCCAGATATGGCCGCGCGCCACTATGTGCTGTGATCGCGCCAGCGGTTGGCTATGGGATAGCGCCGATCCAACCAAAATGCCCGCGGCGATAGGCGCGTTCCTGGCGCAGATTGGAAGCGCTTATACTCGCTAATATAGATCAAATGCTCAATTTTCTTGACTGTTTCACGCTCAAAACCGGCCGCTATGCAATCGGCGACAGAGGCCTCATCGTCCACCAACATCTGCAAGATGCCATCGAGCACCGGATAGGGCGGCAGGCTGTCTTCGTCCTTTTGATCCGCGCGCAGCTCGGCGCTGGGGGCTTTGTCGATGATGCGCGGATCAATAACCACCCCCTCCGGTCCCATCATCCAATCACGATGATGCGCATTGCGCCAGCGGCAGATGTCAAACACCCGCGTCTTGTACAAATCCTTAATCGGATTATATCCGCCTGCCATATCGCCGTAGATCGTCGCATAGCCGACCGCGACTTCCGATTTATTGCCTGTGGTCAGCAGCATATGGCCGAATTTATTGGACAGGGACATGAGCAACAGGCCGCGCAGACGAGATTGGATATTCTCCTCCGTTAAATCCGCAGGCCGGCCGGCAAAAATCGGCGCCAAACTGTCGGTGATCGCCGCTTGTGGGCCGGTAATGGGCAGGGTTTGCAAAGGCGCGCCCAGCGCTTGCGCCACAGAGGCGGCATCCTGAAGCGATGCTTGGCTGGTAAACTCCGAGGGCAACATGACGCAATGCACATTTTGCGGCCCCAGCGCATCGGCGGCAATCGTGGCAACAATGGCCGAGTCAATTCCACCCGAAAGACCCAAGAGCGCTGATGAAAACCCTGTTTTGCGCATATAATCGCGCAGGGACAACACCATTGCACGGTAGTCTTGCTCAAAAGCATCCGGCCAATGGGCCAAGGTGCCTGCCGCGGCCTGCCAGCCTTGATCGGTCAGCTCAAAATCCACATGCGCAAGGCAATTTTCAAACATTGGCAAAGACAGGGCCAAAGCACCACCGGGATTGAGTACGAATGATCCGCCATCAAAAACCTGATCATCCTGGCCACCAACCATATTCACATAGACCAATGGCAGCCCCGTTTCGACCACCCGCGCAACCATATGGGCCATGCGCACGTCCATTTTGCCGCGCGCATAGGGCGAGCCATTGGGGACAAAAAGCACTTCCGCGCCAGACTCGGCCAAAGCCTCCGGCACATCTGCATGCCACGCATCTTCGCAAATCGGCGTGCCAATCCGCAGGGTACCCACAAGATACGGCCCTGAAATATCAGCCGATTGATAGAGGCGTTTTTCGTCGAACACGTCATCATTCGGCAAAATATGCTTTTTGATCACAGTTTGGATCTGCCCACCGGCCAGAACATAATAGGCATTATAAAGACCGCTCTCATCGCGAAACGGCCCACCAATCCCCATGGCTGGCCCCTCAGCACAGGATTGGGCCAGGGTCTGAATTTGCGCCATCGCATCACGGGTGAACGCAGGTTTGAGCACCAAATCTTGCACCTGATAGCCCGTGACAAACATCTCTGGCAACATAACCATATCAGCGCCCGCGACTTTGGCCGCTGTCCAAGCCTCAAGCGCTTGCGCCGCATTGCCAGCAAGATCACCCACAGTTGCGTTGAGCTGCGCCATGGTTAACCGAAATTTCTGTGTCATCTGCTTGCTCAATCCTGTCAAACCCCCGCCTTATCTATCAGACATCCGCCGAAGCAAAAGCCCAATTGAATGGGAAATGTGGAAAGACATTGCCCTCACGGGTGAGGTTTACTAGTCTGCGATGGATAAAAATAGAGTCACCCCGACGCCGAGCCATTGTCTAAGAGGTTAAAACTTCAATGAATAAGAAGATCTCACATCTCCTATTGGTCACAACGGCCCTGCTATGGAGCAGCCTGGCCCAGGCGCAAACCGCCACGATCCAGTCGAAACAATATGAAGACGGTGGATATTATGAGGGCACCTTCAAAAACGGTCGCCAACACGGGCAAGGCACCTACAGCCTACCGTCGGGCTATACATACACCGGCAATTGGGAAAATGGCGAAATTTCTGGTCAGGGTGAGGCAACCTTTCCTGATGGATCGGTCTACACGGGAGCGTTTTCGAATGGGAAACCCCACGGAGAAGGCCGCATAAACTATGCCGATGGTGGCACTTATGAAGGCAGCTGGGTGGCTGGCAAAATCGACGGCCAAGGGGTGGCGGTTTATGCCAACGGGTTGCGTTATGAAGGGGAGTTTCGCGACACCAAACACCACGGCCAGGGCATTCTCACCTCTGACAGCGGATATCGCTATGACGGCAATTGGGTTGACGGCGAAAAACAGGGAAACGGCACCATTATCTATTCGGATGGGGCGGTATACCAAGGCTCTATTGAGGCGGGCGAGCGCTCTGGGGCTGGCATTTTGACCATGCCCGATGGGGTGACCTATGAAGGCAATTGGACAAACGGTAAAATCAACGGCGAGAGTACCCTCACCCATGCAAATGGCGATGTTTTTACTGGTATCTTGCAAGATGGTAAGCGCGAGGGGCGTGGTAAGGTCGTCTATGCCAATGGCGATCTTTACGAAGGTCAATTTCACAAAGACCGCCGCCATGGCAATGGCACCTTTCTGGCCGCCGATGGCTATCGTTACTCTGGCAGTTGGCAGAATGGCAAAATTTCAGGACGCGGCGAGGTGCGCTACCCGGATGGGTCGATCTATCTTGGCGCCTTTGTGGATGATCTGCCTGAGGGTGTGGGCAAAATTACCTATCCTGATGGTTCGACCTATGAGGGCAATTGGAAAGCCGGAGTCATTGAAGGGGCCGGAAAAGCGACCTACCCCAATGGCCTCGTCTATGAAGGCAGTTTTAAAAATGCGCAAAATCACGGCTATGGCATTATGACCTTTGCCGACAGTTACCGCTACGAAGGCAACTGGAAAGATGGAAAGCGCCACGGCGCCGGGCAAGCGCGATACCGTGACGGTACAACATATGTCGGCGGGTTTGTCGAAGGGCAGCGCTCGGGTGAAGGCTACATCAAAATGACCGATGGCTTTAGCTACACGGGCGAATGGCTCGACGGCGAAATCCACGGCAAGGGGACAGCCACCTATGCCAATGGGGATGTCTACACAGGCAGCTTTGTAGACGGGCGCCGTCAGGGCAAGGGCACAATGCGCTATGCCACCGGAGGGGTTGCCAGCGGCACTTGGGAAAACGGGGTTTTGCAACCGGCCGAGGATGCGGCACCTGCGCCCGAGGACGCGGCCAGCCCCTCCGAATGACGCCCAGAGCCCTTCACCACGGCACAACACGTCCGTTTTGATCGAAAAATTGTCCGGTCTCATGCGCCCCGCGCGCTTCAATCACCTCATGTAATCTAGCGGCCGCCTCTGGCGCAGGCCGCGCGTCATATTTTGCGGAAAAGGGCCGTGTTAAAGGCGTGTCGACGGTGCCAGGATGCAGCGCAAAACAGGACAGCTGCGGATGACTGCGGGCCAATTCAATCGCAGAGGTGCGCACAATTTGATTAAGGGCAGCCTTGGCCGCCCGATAGGAAATCCAGCCCCCCAGCCGGTTGTCACCAATCGATCCCACCCGCGCTGAGAGGACCGCAACCCTGGCTTGACGATCACGCGGCAGCAAAGGGCCAATCTGACCCAGAATGAGCGCTGGCCCAATGGCGTTAACCTGCATCTGTGCCGCCATAGTTTGCGCCGTCACAGCCTTAATGGTCTTTTCAGGCCCAACCCCGTCCAGCGTTAGTGCTCCGGTGGCCATGACAATCGTATCAAAGGGGCCTTTGAGCGTCGCTAAGGCGGGGGCGATACTGCGCTCTTGCGTTAAGTCCAATCCCTGCTCCGTGCGAGACAGGCCCGCGCACTGCCACCCCTGGCTGCGGTAGGTCTCTGCCAGGGCCGTTCCAATAGCGCCCGAGGCACCGATGATCAAAATCCGTTTCATAGCCTCGAGGTAGGGCGCATCATCCGCATGGCCACCCAATCGCCAGTTTTTGCCACAAATTGCTTGCGCGCACCGGGTTTTGTCATATTTTTTCACTTCCCATTTGCAAAATCACAGGTATACCTAGACCCATGGAACATTTGACTGAGCAACTTCTCCTTCTAACACTTAGCCTAGGCTGAGCGTGCTTTTCGGCGCGGGACGCTCACCTAAGCCCAGCGCCGAACCCTTCCAAAATCCTAGCAGAAGAACAGTCCTATGACCCAAGATCGTGTATATATTTTCGACACCACTTTGCGTGACGGTGAACAAAGCCCCGGCGCAACCATGACCCATTCCGAAAAGCTTGAATTGGCCGAAATGCTTGACGATATGGGCGTTGATATCATTGAAGCTGGATTCCCAATCGCCTCGGAAGGCGATTTCAAGGCCGTCAGCGAGATTGCCAAACGCAGCACAAACGCCATGATCTGCGGCCTTGCCCGTGCCAATTTCAAGGATATTGATCGCTGTGCCGAAGCCGTGCGCCATGCGGCCCAACCCCGCATTCATACATTCATTGGCACATCGCCCTTGCACCGTGCCATTCCCAACCTGACCCAAGATGAAATGGCCGAGCGCATTCACGAAACGGTCACACATGCCCGCAACCTTTGCGACAATGTGCAGTGGTCGCCAATGGATGCCACCCGCACAGAATATGACTACCTCTGCCGCACCATTGAAATCGCCATCAAGGCCGGCGCAAGCACCATCAACATTCCCGACACGGTCGGCTATACGGCGCCGCGCGAAAGTGCCGAGCTGATCGGGCGTTTAATTAAAGACGTGCCCGGCGCTACAGAGGTGATTTTCGCCACGCATTGCCACAATGATCTTGGCATGGCCACCGCCAATTCCTTGGCCGCCGTCGATGCCGGCGCACGTCAAATTGAGTGCACAATCAATGGCTTGGGAGAGCGCGCTGGCAACACGGCACTGGAAGAGGTCGTAATGGCGATGAAAGTGCGCAACGACATCATGCCCTACCGCACACAGATCGACAGCACAAAAATAATGGCCATTAGCCGCCGCGTGGCCACGGTGTCCGGCTTTGCGGTGCAGTTTAACAAAGCCATCGTCGGTAAAAATGCCTTTGCTCATGAAAGCGGAATTCACCAGGACGGAATGCTGAAAAATGCCGAGACCTTTGAGATTATGCGTCCCGAAGATGTAGGATTGAGCGAAACCAACCTGGTCATGGGCAAACACTCCGGCCGCGCCGCATTGCGCTCCAAGCTCAAAGATTTGGGCATTGATTTGGCAGACAATCAATTGAACGACGTCTTTGTGCGCTTCAAAGATCTGGCGGATCGCAAAAAGGAAGTGTTTGACGAAGATCTTCTTGCTTTGGTTCGGGCAGATACAGCCGACGAGCAATCCGATCACCTCAACCTGAAATCTTTACGCGTGGTCTGCGGTACGCAAGGCCCACAGGAGGCCAGCTTGGAGTTGTCCATTGATGGGGTTGTGCGCAGCGTTACCGCCACAGGTGACGGTCCAGTGGATGCGACTTTTAACGCGGTCAAAGAGCTCTACCCACATGCGGCGCGCTTGCAGCTTTATCAAGTGAATGCGGTGACCGAAGGCACCGATGCCCAGGCCACCGTCAGCGTCCGGATGGAGGAAGACGGCAAGATCGCAACCGGACAATCGGCAGATACCGATACGGTGGTGGCCTCAGCCAAAGCCTATATCAACGCCTTAAACCGCTTGATCGTTCGGCGCGAAAAATCTGCGCCCGGGGAGGACTTAAAATCGGTTTCATACAAAGATGCCGGCTGATCCCCGCCCATTTCTCTAAATTGATGGCTTTTAGGGTGAAAACCACCCTACAAGGCCTTGGAAAGGCGATGCCTAAACCTTATAGATGGGGAACTTCTAGGCCTGAGTTGGCTTAGGTTCATACCTATGGGGCGTTGCGGATGTTTGGACTTGGTGGTCTCTTTTCTTCAGATATGGCGATTGATTTGGGCACAGCCAATACCCTGGTCTACGTGCGCGGCAAGGGAATCGTTTTAAATGAACCCTCCGTGGTGGCCTATCAAGTCAAAGATGGTCAGAAAAAAGCGCTGGCCTTTGGCGAAGATGCCAAGCTCATGCTGGGCCGCACACCCGGCTCCATTCAAGCCATTCGCCCAATGCGCGACGGGGTCATTGCTGATTTTGACGTGGCCGAAGAAATGATCAAGCATTTCATCCGCAAGGTTCACAAGCGCACCACCTTTTCCAAGCCCAAAATCATCGTCTGCGTACCCCATGGTGCCACTCCGGTGGAAAAACGCGCCATTCGTCAATCCGTCCTTTCAGCGGGCGCGCGCCGGGCCGGTTTGATCGCAGAGCCGATTGCCGCAGCGATTGGGGCCGGCATGCCCATCACGGATCCCACAGGCTCTATGGTCGTAGATATCGGCGGCGGGACAACAGAGGTGGCGGTGTTGTCCTTGGCAGATATCGTCTATGCCCGCTCGGCGCGCGTCGGTGGCGACCGGATGGATGAGGCCATTATCAGCTATCTTCGGCGCCAGCATAACCTTTTGGTCGGGGAGGCGACAGCCGAGCGCATTAAAACCACAATCGGAACCGCGCGCATGCCCGATGACGGGCGCGGTGCTGCCATGGCTATTCGCGGGCGTGACCTGCTCAATGGCGTGCCCAAAGAAACCGAAATCAGCCAAGCACAAGTGGCCGAGGCCCTCGCCGAACCGGTCCAACAGATTTGCGAGGCCGTCATGACCGCGTTGGAGGCCACTCCGCCCGATTTGGCCGCAGATATCGTGGACCGCGGCGTTATGTTGACCGGCGGCGGCGCTTTGCTGGGCGAATTGGACCTCGCGCTGCGCGAACAGACCGGCCTGGCTGTCTCGGTTGCAGAAGAAAGCCTCAACTGCGTGGCGCTTGGCACGGGCAAGGCTTTGGAATATGAAAAACAGCTCACCCATGTTATTGACTACGACAGTTAAACGTTAACCGCTCAACCCTTAGGGGAGCTTATGGCACGGGATCGTAACACGCCAGATCGCTATTCAACGGCCATTGGTCGGCTGATGCTGGGCGCTTTGGTCGTTATGCTGCTTGGGCTCTTCTTGCTGTGGCGCATTGACAGCCCGCGGGTCGAGCGGCTGCGTATGGAAATTACCGATCGCGTTATTCCCAATTTTTCCGCCATCACGGCCCCGGTGACCGCCGCGGTCAACATCTTGCGCTCAGCCCGTAGTTACACGCGGATCTATCAGCAAAACCAAGAGCTGCGGCGCGAATTACAGCAGATGAAGGCCTGGAAAGAAGCGGCGCTCCAACGTGAACAGGAAAACGCACGGCTGCTTGATTTGAACAATGTGCGGCTCGATCCAAAATTCACAAAAATCACCGGTGTGGTTCTGGCAGACAGCGGCAGCCCCTTCCGCCAAACGGTGTTGCTCAATGTCGGGCGACGCGATGGGATCGTGGATGGATGGGCGGCCATTGATGGCATCGGCCTGGTGGGCCGTATCGCGGGCGTCGGGGAGCGCACCTCACGGGTGATCTTGCTCACAGACACTTCGAGCCGGATCGCGGTCTCAATCGAATCCAACGGGCAGCGCGCTATGATTGTTGGCGACAACACCAGCCGTCCGCCCTTGGAATTCTTGGAGGCCCCCGAAACCGTCCGCCCGGGGGATCGTGTCGTGACCTCTGGAGATGGCGGGGTGTTTCCATCAGGCCTCTTTGTCGGCCAGGTCACTCAAACCCAATCGGGACGGCTGCGCGTGCGATTGGCCGCCGATATGCAAAGGCTCGAATTTCTGCGCGTGGTGCGCCACCAACCACGTGAGCCCATCCCAACCGCCGGTGATCTGGTCGGGGTACCGCTCTCTGAGCCGCGGGGGGCGCCATGACGCAAGATCCCCCTCTGCGCGTCTTGCGCCTGCAACTGACCTATCTTGCGATAGTTGCGCTGGTGGTTTTGTTGCAAACCCTCCCGCTGCAAAGCCTGCCCTATCCCTTTGCCCCAGCAGATGTGCCGCTCGCCATCACCTTTGCCTGGATCATGCGGCGCCCCGATGTCATGAGCCCAATCCTCATCACACTGGCCTTTTTATTTGCAGACGCCATTCTTCAACGGCCGCCTGGCCTATGGACATTGATCGTGCTCTGCGCCTCCATTTTCTTGCGCATGCGGACCCGTGGTCGGAAGGAAATGCTGTTTCTTTATGAATGGTTCATTGTCTCCTGGGTGATTGGGGTGAGCTTTTTGGTGCATTATTTCGCCTTAATGTTCTCATTTCTGCCAGTTCCAGATGTGCAACAATATGTCGTCCAAGTGACGCTGAGCATCTTGATCTACCCGATCTGCAAATGGCTCTTCCGCGCCATGTTGAGCTTTGCCCTGACGCAAACATTGCATCCCAGCGCGTCGAGGGCCGCAAAATGAAATACAATCCCAATGACATCATCAACGCGGCCCAAAAACTCTCACGGCGCGCCCTTCTTGTCGGCGCCTTGCAGCTTGGCGTCGTGACCGCCCTGGGTGCCCGTATGCGGTTTCTACAGGTTAAAGAAGCCGAAAAATTCCGGCTTTTGGCAGAAGAAAATCGCATCAATATGCGACTCTTGCCGCCGGCGCGCGGCATCATGTTTGACCGAGATGGGCGGCCGGTTGCCGCCAATGTACCAAACTATCGGATCTTGCTGGTCCGTGAAGAAACTGAAGATGTCGAACAGGTTTTAACACAATTGCAAAAGCTCATTGCAATCAACCCGAATGATCTGGAAAAAGCCCGCAGAGAATTATCCCGCCGCAGCGCCTTTGTACCGGTGACCGTAACCGAGAATCTCTCTTGGAGTGATTTCGCCCGCGTGGCGGCCAATGCCCCAGCACTCCCGGGGCTCTTAACTGATGTCGGCCTGTCCCGCATTTATCCCCAAAAAGAAAATTTGGCCCATGTGGTCGGCTATGTCGGCCCGGTGAGTGAGCATTATCTGTCCCGCACAAAGGACCCTGATCCGCTCTTGCAAATCCCCAGGTTTCAGGTCGGCAAGACCGGAGTTGAGGCGCAGATGGAGCACGGCCTGCGCGGCTCTGCTGGACACCAACGAATTGAGGTCAATGCAGTCGGACGGGTGATGCGCGAATTGGAACGCACCGAAGGGCAGCCAGGCGCCACAGTTAAGCTCACCATCGACAGTAAAATCCAAAACTTTGCTTTGGCGCGGATGGATGGCTTGTCCGCCTCTGCGGTGGTGATTGATTGCGCAACCGGAGATCTCTTGGCCGTGGCGTCGAGTCCAAGCTTTGATCCAAATCTCTTTGTTCGCGGCATATCAAGCAAAAATTATGATGCCCTGCGCGATGATATTTTTGGCCCGCTCAGGGCCAAAGCGGTGCAAGGCACCTATGCGCCCGCCTCAACCTTTAAAATGATCACAGCCCTCGCAGCGCTGGAAGATGGGGTGTTGAGTCCGGATGATACGGTTTTTTGCCCCGGGCATTTTGAGATTTCCAACAATCGTTTTCATTGCTGGAAACGGCAAGGTCACGGCGCTTTGAACGTAGAAGACAGTATCGCGCAGAGCTGCGACGTGTTTTTCTATTCCATCAGCCAAAAAGTTGGTATCGACAAAATTTCCGCCATGGCGCGCCGGTTTGGCTTGGGTGAATATCACGATCTGCCGCTCAGTGCCATCAGCCGCGGCGTGGCGCCAACGCGGGCTTGGAAACAAAAATCTTTCGATAAAGCCTGGCTGATCGGCGATACGGTCAATGCCTCAATCGGGCAAGGCTATGTATTGGCCTCGCCGCTGCAATTGGCAATCATGGCGGCACGATTGGGAACGGGGCGGGCCGTTCAACCCAGATTGCTGCAATCCATCGATGACACGGCAATGCCCTTGGGGACCGGCGCTCCTTTGGATGTGGATCCTGCGCATTTAAAAGTGGTGCAACGGGCAATGTTTGCGGTCACTAACACCAAAAAGGGCACAGCCTATAGCAAGCGCATTGTCAGCCCCGACCTCCAAATGGCTGGCAAGACCGGCACAGCCCAGGTGCGGCGCATCACGGCAGAGGAGCGGCTGACCGGGGTGATCAGCAATGAAGATCTGCCCTGGGAAAAACGCGATCATGCGCTCTTTGTCAACTATGCCCCCCATGACAATCCCAAAGTTGCCGTTGCGGTTGTGGTGGAACACGGAGGTGGCGGCAGCTCCACAGCCGCCCCAATCGCTCGGGACATCACACTGTTTGCCTTGACCGGACAAATGCCCGAGCTGAGCCACTACCCGTCGGGCGTCAAAGCGCAGATCAAAGAAGAGCAAGAGGAGTTGGCGCCAAAACTTTTCGATTGGAGCACGCTGGAGCGAAAAGGACAGGTGCAAACATGAGCTATCTTGAGCACAATCTGGCCGCAGTGCCCGTCGGTTTTCGCAAAATCCTGGCGCTCAATTGGCTAATTTTGATCTTACTCACCGCAATTTCTGGCGTGGGGTTTATCATGCTCTACTCGGTTGCTGGCGGTCAAATTGACCGCTGGGCCCAACCTCAGATGCTGCGTTTTTTCTTGGGCATGACCGGGCTTTTTGTGGTGGCTATGGTGCCGATTTGGTTTTGGCGCAACATGTCTTTCCCCGCCTATTGCCTGGCGATCCTATTGCTCATCGCTGTAGAATTCGTCGGCACAACGGGCATGGGGGCCCAAAGATGGATCGATCTTGGCTTTATCCGCCTGCAACCCTCCGAGGTGATGAAAATCGCTCTGATGCTGGTGCTGGCCGCCTATTACGATTGGTTGCCCCGCGAACAGATTTCGCGCCCATTTTGGGTCTTGCTGCCAGCGCTGTTGATTTTAATCCCGGTGTTCTTAGTTCTCAGACAACCCGATCTTGGCACCTCATTGCTGTTGATCATGGGCGGCGGCGCGATCATGTTTTTGGCCGGGGTGCATTGGGCCTATTTCGCAACGATCATTGGCAGTGGCATTGGCCTTGTTGTGGCCGTATTTCAAACCCGCGGCACAGGGTGGCAATTGCTCAAAGACTATCAATACAGCCGGATTGACACGTTCCTCAATCCAGATCGGGACCCATTGGGCGCAGGCTATCATATCACCCAGGCGAAAATCGCTCTCGGCTCAGGAGGTTGGACGGGGCGCGGCTTGATGCAGGGTACCCAATCGCGGCTCAACTTTTTGCCCGAAAAACACACGGATTTCATCTTTACCACCCTATCCGAAGAATTCGGGTTCATCGGTTCCATCTCGCTTTTGGGTCTCTACACTTTGGTGGTTCTGGCCTGCATTGCCTCGGCCCTGAGCAATAAGGACCGCTTCTCGGCCCTTTTGACCCTCGGCATTGGCATTACCTTCTTCTTGTTCTTTGCGGTGAATATAGCCATGGTCATGGGGCTGGCGCCCGTTGTCGGTGTGCCCTTACCGTTGGTGAGCTATGGCGGCTCTGCTATGCTTATTTTGCTGCTCGGCTTTGGCTTGATGCAAAGCGCCCATGTTCACCGTCCAAGGCCAAAATTCAAATGATAAATGTCCTATTCGCCGCCCGCCCAGAGCAGTTTGAACTCTATGAAGCGCCACTGCTCCAGGGTCTGGCGCAGCGGGGGATCCATGCAAATGTGACAACAGACTGTCCGCCAGCCGATGTAGATTATGTGGTTTACGCACCCAGCAGCACGCTACAAGATTTCACCCCCTATACCCGCTGCAAAGCGGTGCTGAGCCTCTGGGCGGGCGTGGAGAAAATTGTTGGCAATGCCAGCCTGACGCAGCCCCTATGCCGCATGGTCGACAGCGGCCTGCGCGATGGCATGGTGGAATGGGTCGTGGGCCATACGCTGCGGTACCATCTGGGGATGGACCAGCATATCGTCAATCCAGATCATATTTGGCGCGAAAGCCACCCGCCCCTGGCACAGGATCGCCCGGTCACCATTCTGGGCTTGGGCGCCTTGGGCCAGGCCTGTGCTGCCGCATTAACCGCACTTAATTTTCCCGTGAGCGGCTGGTCTCGCGGGCCAAAGCAAATAGACGGTCTGACCTGCCACCATGGCCCGGATGGGCTCAAACCCGCGTTGCAGAACGCGGAAATTCTGATTTTGCTTTTGCCAGATACCCCAGAGACCGAACATGTGATCAACGCCCAAACCCTCACACAGATGCCGCGTGGCTCTACGATCATAAACCCCGGTCGCGGGCCGTTGATTGAGGACAAAGCCCTCTTGGCAGCACTTAAGGAAGGGCAGATTTCAGCGGCTTGTTTGGATGTATTTCGCGTGGAACCTTTGCCGCAAGATCATCCCTATTGGCACCTCCCAAATGTCACGGTCACACCGCATATCGCCTCCGGCACCCGCCCGACCACAGCCGCTGAAGTCTTGGTGGAAAACATTGCACGCGGAGAAACAGGCGCCCCGTTTGTGCATTTGGTCGACCGCACAGCCGGCTATTGAGCCGCCTCATTATCGCAAGATTGGTGGTTGACCAGGCGTGCTGCCCGGCGCGGGGCGTTCGGGCGCAGCTTCGGGTATTGGCAAATCAAAGCGCAAGCCGGTTTTCACAAAGCGCGCGACCATCGGATGATCCGGCAAGAGATAAGACACATCCCAAGGCGCCCCATCCAATTGGGAAAATTGTAAGTATTCTTGTATCAATTTCGCCAAGTCAGCCTGGGCTGCGGGAAATTCTCCTACAAAGCAAATGAGGGGATTTTGCACCCCAGCCCCATCGCGGGCTTGCACCAAACAGGCAAATTCCGCCAAGCCCTGGGCGGCAGTAAGTTTGGCCGAAAGCGCCTCAAGCGCCTTGGGCGGCAGTGCAGGCGGCGGGCCGATTTCGGCAATCTGCTGGGCCATTTCATCGGGCCGTTCATCCAAAGAACGCGCCAGCCAATCGAGCGTCGTGCGTTCAAACACATATCCAATAGCCGAAGACCCAGGATTGAGCGCGATACCGCTGTCCTGCCCGACCAACATTTGCACCAATGCCCGGCCGGACACTGAAAGGTAATCGGCAGAGCCACCCACCGCCTCAGCCAGACGCAATTCCGTATCAAAGATCGCGACATAGCTTTGCCCGTCCCGTTCGACGGTTTTGGGCGTTACATTTTCATCGGATGCTTCGGCCTCGAGCGCCAAAAACACCTCTGCATCACAGAGGCGTTCCAGCACCGCGGAAAAGCGCGCGGGATCTTCCGGCGCGGCTTGGAGCATGACAATCGTGCGTTCAAGCGGGGTCATAGGCCATCTTTCTGATCTGGCCAATCCGCGCCTGGAGCGCCGCAATGAGCTCAGTTTCAAACCAAGGGTTACGTTTGATCCATGCAGTATTACGCCATGAGGGATGCGGCAACACAAAGCTGTTCTCACCATAGGCGCGCCAATTGCGCAACCGGTCACTTACCCGCAGCCCGTCGCGCAAATGCCAGGCCTGCGCATAGCTGCCGATCAGCAAGGTCAGGGAAATTTGCGGCAGTGCCTTCAAGGCCCGGTCACGCCAAGTTTTGGCGCAGATGGCCGGCGGCGCAAGGTCGTGACCGGCGGCATTATAACCCGGAAAACAAAACGCCATGGGCAGGATGGCGCAGAGGTTTTGATCAAAAAACTCCGCGTCACTCAGGCCCATCCACTGACGTAAGCGCTGACCCGAGCGGTCATCGAATGGTCGACCGGAGTGATGAACCCGCAGCCCAGGCGCTTGACCGGCGATCAATATTTTCGCCTCTGGCGCCGCCCAGACCACCGGCCGAGGCTCATGCGCCAAAACCCCTTGGGAAAACCGGGTTTCACACAGGCGGCACTGCGCAATTTGCGAAAAAACTTCTCCATTGTAGTTGCTGGCCCGCATCGGGTAAACTATCTCCAATCACACGCAATCAGTGGAGCGCTCATTAATGTACCGTGTCTGGAATTTTATCGCAAACTATTCAATCTTATTAATTTCCGGAGCTCTCATCGCGCTGATTTGGGCGAATATAAATCCAAGCAGCTATCATCATTTTGTAGAGTTTCCACTTTGGTTCAATGATCATGTAGGCCTAGACTATAGCTATTGGGCCAAGAGCTTTGGCACAGGCTATGCAGAATTTGGCGGCGCTGGCAGTCTCAAAGTTTTGAGCCTGCACTATCTGGTGAATGATATGCTCATGGCGTTCTTTTTTGCCATTGCCGCAAAGGAAGTTTGGGAAGCTGTCATCCTAAAGAATGGCTCATTGCGCGGGAAAAAAGCGGCAACACCCCTCTTCGCCACCTTAGGCGGCATGTTGGGGCCGGTCTCGGTCTACCTCGTGTTGGCAGCCTTTATGGGATCAGATACCTATGATGCCGTGGCCAATGGCTGGGCCATCCCGACGGCAACAGACATCGCTTTTTCCTACTTGGTGGGGCGGTTGGTCTTTGGTGCAGGACACCCGGCGGTGCGCTTTTTGCTCCTTCTGGCCATCGCTGATGATGCCGCTGGGCTGATAATTTTGGCGGTATTTTATCCGCAAGGAGATCTGGCTCCGATTTGGCTCATGCTTTCAGTTGGCGCGGCTGTGGCGGTTTATCTGCTGTTTAACGTATTGCCGCGCCGTTTGGATATAGGCAAGCAACTGCGGCCCGCCTCGACCTGGGTGCGCAACACGCTCAGCTTTTGGCCCTATCTATTGGCAGCTGGCCTGTCTTGGTATGGCTTTATGCGCGCGGGCTTGCATCCCTCTCTTGGTCTCTTGCCCATCGTTCCGGCTATCCCTCATGCAGACCGCGCCTTCGGTATTTTCTCCGAAGCCGAGCAATACCTGACAGACCTTTTAAACCACTGCGAACATCTGCTGAAACACCCGGTTGAAGTGGTGCTGTTCTTTTTCGGGCTGCTGAATGCCGGTGTTGAATTTGGCGCCATGGGGGCGGCGACATGGTTGGTTTTGGCCGGTCTGTTGATTGGAAAACCGTTCGGTGTATTGCTCTTTGGTTGGCTGGGTGCGCGGGTGTTCCGTCTGGGTCTGCCCGATGGAATGCGGATCATCGATCTGTTTGTCATCGGCTGTATCGCGGCCATCGGCTTCACCGTGGCGCTGTTCATAGCGGTTGTGGCCTTCGAACCCGGACCCGTACAGGACGCCGCGAAAATGGGCGCGCTGTTTTCTTTTGCAGCAGCTGGCATTTCGCTGGTGGTCGGTAAGTTAACAAAAGTTGAGCGCAAAGACCTATAGGCGCGACCAAGATAGCCGGGCGTCCCAAAGCCAATTTGGCAGCTTTGGGGCGTCTGCGACAAAAGACGTTATGTTTATCAATTCACCTGATATACTCTTAAAAAATACATATTGATTCCTTCTTAATTTTATTGAGTTACGTTAATTTCACGAAAAAATTGGACAGAGCTGATGCTCGAATTCTCTAATGTAAGCAAATCTTTTTGGACTGGAACCCAACGCAAAGTCATTTTGGACAATGCGTCTTTCCGTGTGGAATTGGGCACATCCTTAGGAATTTTAGCCCCGAACGGCACTGGAAAAACCACGTTGATCAATATGATGGCGGGGCTGGAAAAGCCTGACGAAGGGCGCATTATTCGGGGCTGCAATATCTCCTTTCCTCTCGGCTTCATGGGCGGGACATCGCCGCGCCATACGGGAAAGGAAAATGCCCGCTATATCGCACGGCTCTACAGCCTTGATCCCGATTATATTGAGGCCTTCTGTCGCTGGCTGGTGGATATTGATGAATATTTCGACATGCCTATGGCGACCTATTCCTCTGGTATGAATTCCCGGTTCAACTTCGCCCTCATGCTGGCTTTGGAGTTTGACATGTATTTGATCGATGAGGGCATGCCCAGTTCGACAGATTTTGAATTCAACAAAAAAGCGGGTGATTTGTTGCAGGAACGGATCGATCGCACGACCATTGTGATCGTCAGTCACCAGCCAGAAACCCTAGAACAATTCGCAACCCAAGCTGCCGTTTTACGCGATGGGCAATTTATCCAGTTTGACACTTTGGAAGAGGCGAAACAGGTCTATGACTTCGAAACTCAGAGCTAAAAAATTCCGTGTTCCGCGCCCAGATGTTTTGGAAGCGGTCGATGCCTCGCTTGGAGTGACCGAGGGAAATCCCGAGCTCGCGAAGGCCGTCGCACCCGCGCCCCAACAACCTGCAATAAATGTTGCCAGCTTGGATGACCAAGTTGCTCAACCACTCAAGGCTCCGATCGGCAGCACCGATATTGACGAAATTCGCAAGGAGGGGCTGACCGGCCGTCAATTGCGCATGGCGCGACGCACCGCACAGCGCCATGATCTGCCTGCCACATCTGATTTTGACGCCGTGCGCCTTTTACGCCAAGCCGGGATTGACCCGTTCCAGCGGTCCAACCTGCTGGAGCTGGCGCCAAAAAACGATGGCAGCCCTCCACCTATGACCAAACCTGGCCGGGCCAGCCGGCCACAATTGCCCCAGCGCCGCGACGCATCAGACAACTTGCCCGCGCTGATCCCTGAGGATGACCCGGCTCTGCGCCGTGCCCGTGAGGTGGAGCGCATTCAACAGTCGATCATCCGGCGGCGCCAGAAGAAACTGGCCCTGCTGGGCCTGCGCCTGGCCTTTTTTGTCGGTCTGCCGACACTTCTGGCGGGCTGGTATTTTTATACGGCTGCCTCGCCGATGTATTCGACAAAATCTGCGTTTTTGATCCAACAAAATAGCGAGCAATCCTCAGGCGGGGGGGGATTGATGGGAATGATCTCTGGCGCGGGAGGATCCGGTTTGAGTGATGGCAGCTCCGTGCAAAGCTATCTCACCTCAATAGAAGCGATGATCCGCTTGGATGAAGATCACGATTTTATTGCCCATTTCAGTGACCCCGCCATTGACCCTTTGGCCCGTCTTAAAGCGGATGCCTCCAATGAGGAGGCCTTTAAAGTTTTCAAAAAATCGGTGAAAATCGGCTATGATCCGACCGAAGGTTTGGTGAATATGGAGGTGATTGCGGCCTCGCCTGACGCCAGCGTCGAATTTTCCAATGCGCTTATCGGCTATGCTGAAGAGCGCGTAAGCAATATCACACAGCGCCTGCGCGATGACCAAATGAAAGGCGCTATTGAAAGTTTTGAGGATGCCCAGATCGCCCGCAATGAAGCGCTGGATCGCCTGGTCACTTTGCAGCAAGAGTTATCGGTGATTGATTCAAAAACCGCCGTTGCCTCTATACAGCAGCAAATCATGAGTCTGGAACAAGAGGTCGATCAGATGGAGAAATCCTTGGCTATCCATATGGAGAATGCCCGGCCGAACACCTCAAAGGTCAATGCTTTGAAGACCTCCATTCGAATCAACAAAGATCTTATCGAAGCCAAGCGAGCCGAATTGACGCAAACCACCGGTGGCGCAGATTCGATGGCCAGCAAAAACGCACGGATGATCGTTGCAGAAGCCGATTATCAAACCCGCGAAATGATGGTGCAAGCTGCGGTACAAAGTGTTGAGGCCGCCCGCGTGGCGGCCGACCGGCAAGCGCGGTATTTGGCCACCTCTGTCGCCCCCGTAAGGCCTGAGGATCCCTCTTATCCGCGCAAGTTTGAAAACACCTTATTGTCTTTCCTTATTTTCGGAGGTGTTTACTTAATTATGTCACTCACCGCGTCCATCCTGCGCGAACAGGTCTGACCCTGGAGATATTTTAAAGCCATCTATGAAAAATCAACAACAATAGCCCTTCGGGCAATTTTTGCGATTTCAGGGCTTGAAACGTCCGCGCTTCCGGCGTATCCCCTGCCTCGCTGATGGGTCGTAGCATAATGGTAATGCACCTGTTTTTGGTACAGTAGAGTGCAGGTTCGAGTCCTGCCGACCCAGCCAGCTCTATCTCTTAGATCGTCAGGTGTAATTTCGGTTTCCAAAATGGCCGGAACAGCTCAATTTTCGGGCATTTATCCATGACAACTTGCATCCCAGCCTCTTCTGCCAGCTGGGCCGCCGCGTGATCCACCACGCCGATTTGCCCCCAAAGCACCTTTGCGCCGATCGCGATGGCCTCTTTTGTGACACCCATAAGATCTTCGGGACGACGAAACACTTCGACCATATCCACAGGACGATCTATGGCCGCAAGGCTCGGGTAGACTTTCAAGCCTCGGATGTCCTCAAGGCCCGGGCGCGGATTGACCGGGATCATGTCGTAGCCAGTTTCACTGAGTACCCGCAAAACCCCATAGCTAAATTTGGTTTTATCGGGGCTGGCGCCAACCATCGCGATGGTTTTGACCGATTTTAGAATCCCCTGCAAATAGGCATCTGAATAGGGTTGAGTATGGTCCATGGTCAGACCTCCTTTGGCACGGCAATATCAGCCTTGAGTTCGTGGGATTGCAACGGGTCCAGAAATGGGTTGCGATAGAGGCGGTCATGGCTTTCCACCCCAATTTCGAGCGTGATGTCAGACATGGGGCGTGCGACACATAAGATCACGTAACCTTGATTGATTTGCCGATTGTTCAGCGCCACTTGCCGGCGCTGGTCAACCTCTCCTGCGGTCAATTTTGCCGCGCAGGTGATGCAGCCGCCATATTTGCAGCCATAGGGCAAATCTACCCCCTGATCGCGCAGGCTGTCCAAGAGGGGACGGCGGGGGTCCACCTTATATTGCGCCCCATCTCGGTTTGATAAGGTCACGATCACAGCCAAATATCACTCGTGCAATCGCCGCCCGGATAGCGCGCTTCATGGCAACGGGAGGGACCATTGGGCTCCTGTCCAAAGTCGACAATAAAATCCTTATTTAACACCATTCCGCCATTTTCAGGATCGCAATCAATCTGCACCATCACACCACCCTGCTCGCGAATTTCAGGATAAAATTGATTGTCCCAGGTGCTGAACAGGCTGGTGGTGACATAGAGACGTCGGCCGTCGAGAGACAATTGGAACATCTGCGGTCCGCCAGCCATTTTCACCCCATTCACCTCCGGCGCCTTGCCCAATAAGCCGCCCATCCAGACCTGTCCCGTCAAAACCGGGTTATGCGGATCTGAGATATCATATTGGCGCATATCCCCATGCAACCAATTGTTGAGGTATAAATATTTGTCATCCATCGAGATTAAAATAGCCGACATTACCCCCGGCACCGGGATGGGCCATTCAGGATGCGGTTCATTGGCCACATCAATGATCTTTTCCCATTGCCATTCTCCAGCCTCATCGCGCCACCAATGGATTACATTTGAGCTGAGCGCCGCCCCACAAAACCCATGGGTGCTATCGGGGTCATGGTGGAATTTCACCTCCAAGGGCAACAACCCATCCTCGCCAAGATACATCGTTTCAATCGGGACTTTCTTCTCAAAATCCCAAAAATGGATTTCGCGGCCATATTTCAAATGCCCGACTTCTTCTAAATCAAACCCCGGCATAAAAGTATTGGGGGCGGCCCATTCGGAAGAGACCATCACATTGTGGCGTGGTTGATACCAAAAATCATATCCGAACTTGATATCGCCCATGGAATTCTCCCACCGCCCGACGATGTCAAAATCTTTGTTCAGATGGAGATAACCGCCTGGCGCTTCCCCTTTGGCATCGCCCAACATGGAAATAATGATTTCCGAGCCTAAACAATGCACCGTATGCGGTCCCGACAGATTGGTTTTTGACTTGATCTCAGCCCCGTCAATCACCTTGTGAAGACGCGGCGCGCGCGGGTCACTGGCCGTGTCAACCACATGGATGTTGTTCGAGCGCACCCCAGGCAGCAGCAAATACTTACGCGACATTGAGCCATCATCGAAACAGGACGAGCAGGCGTTCCACCCCATATGGTGCAACTCATCGCCGATGCCGGGCATCTCCAAGCGGTGGATCACCTGCGAATAGGTCGGACTGTCGGGATCAACATCCACCGTTGCCAAATAATCGGGTTTTTGAATGCCCGTGCCGGTGTAAATCGCAATAGTATAGAGCAGCTTTTCACGCGGCGCTTTGATCGCCTCCTGCGGGCTTGCGTAGCCCGGTCCACAACAGTCCTTCATGTTCACTGCTCCCTTTCAAAGATCGCAAGTCTCACCACCCTATCACGTCCACGGGCGGTTTCTTGAGAACTCTTTCTGCCTCACCCCTAGCCTAATCCGTGCAGCGTTTTGGTTTCAAGGTAATCTTCCAATCCCATCATACCACCTTCTCGGCCATTTCCGGATTGTTTATACCCCCCAAAGGGTGAGCCATAATTGAAGCCGCCGCCATTGATGTGGATCGCACCAGCCCTGAGGCGGGCCGCGACACGTTCCGCGCGTGCCGGATCACCAGTTTGCAGGTAGGCCGCCAGCCCATAGGGCGTATCATTGGCGATTTCAATCGCCTCAGCCTCATCCTCGAAGGGAATGATGACCAAAACAGGACCAAAGATTTCCTCCTGCGCAATCCGCATATCATTTGACACATCACAAAAAATAGTGGGCTTCACAAACCAGCCGGCATCAATCCCCTCAGGACGTCCCAAGCCACCAGCCAAGAGGCGTGCGCCCTCCTCAAGCCCCACTTTAATCATGGCTTGCACCCGATCAAATTGGATACGGTCAAACAGCGGGCCAATATGCGCGCCCTCTTGCGCCGGATCTCCCACCTCGGTGGCCTCTGCCGCGCGTTTGGCAATCTCAAGCACAGCCTCATAGCAGCTGCGCTCGGCCAATAGCCGGGTTGGCGCGTCGCAAGATTGCCCCGTGTTATACATGCATTCGGCGACCGAGGCACTCACCTGGGCCTCAAGGTCACAATCGGCAAACACCAGATTGGGCGATTTGCCACCAAGCTCCAAGGTCACACGCTTGACGGTTTCTGCCGCATCACGGGTCACAGCCGTCCCGGCACGGGTGGAACCGGTAAATGACATCATCTGCACATCCTTGTGGCGCGACAGGGCCGCGCCCACCGTTGGGCCATCGCCCTGGACCAAATTGAACACACCGGGCGGAAAGGCCGCCGCATCTATAATTTCAGCGTATATCATCGCAGAGATTGGCGTATGCTCAGAGGGTTTCAAAACGCAGCAACAGCCCGTCGCCAAGGCCGGGATGACCTTCAAGGCAATTTGGTTCATCGGCCAATTCCAAGGGGTGATTAATCCGCACACCCCAATCGGCTCGCGTAAAAGAATGTCCCCATTGCTCAAAGTTTCCCGTTCCACCAACTCGGCCAATGCGTCCATGAAACCCTGCAAATGACCGATGGCGGCATCGGCCTGCGCCTCGCGGGCCATGGTGATCGGCGCGCCCATCTCCATGCGCATCGCCTGCGCCAAATCTTCAAACCTGCTCTGGGTCACCTTCATCAAGCTTTGAAGAAGAGCCACACGTTCAGATTTGCGCGTCTGGCTATAGGCCGGAAAGGCCGACACCGCCGCCGCAACCGCCGCGTCCACATCTGCCGCATCCCCCAAGGGCACGATGCCGATCTGGCGCTCATTGGCGGGGTTTAAAACGGGCATATTGGCCTGTGATCTCGGCGCCACCCACTGCCCGGCGATGTAAAACTTACCTAGATTGCTTGTGTCGACTGTCATACCGTTTCGCTTTCAGCTAGAACCTTTGGTCATTATTCACAGGCGCGCCACTTCTGCACGCAAAAAATCACGCTTTAAACTCAGCGCGAAGAGCTTCGGTTTGCGCGCCCAAATTCGGCACTTTTTGTCCTGGTCCGGCATGGCTTGTCACTGGCAAAGCGGCCAAAGAAACGTCACAATCGCCAATCTGTACCACAGAATTGCGCAAAAATGGATGGTCCGACAGATCCGCCACGGAATTGAGTTGCGCATTGGCAATTTGCGCCGCATCCAGCTTGTCCACCATCTCAGCGGCGGTGAACTGTGCAAAACAATCCGCCACGATGGCATCCAGCGCGTCACGATGGGCATATCGCTCCGGATTTTCCGAAAACCTGGGATCTTCGGGCAACTCCGGTCGCTGCAAGACCTGGCGGCATAGGGCCGCAAATTCTCGGTTGCTTTGCACAGAAATTAAAACCTGCGCACCGTCCCGACATTCAAAGGCGCCGTAAGGGGCAATGAACGAATGTTTCAACCCCGAGCGCGCCGGAGCGCCGCCCATATAACGATGTGCCAAGAGCGGCATATTCATCCAATCGGCCAGCACATCAAACATGGAAATTTCCAAATCAATGCCCCGCCCCGTGCGCCCCCGTTGGATCAAGGCGCGCAAAATGGCCGAAAAGGCAGTCAAACCTGTCGAAAGATCGGTCAGGGACAGGCCCACACGCGCCGGGCTTTCTGCGCTGCCGGTCACAGAACACAGACCACTCTCCGCTTGGATCAAAAAATCATAGGCCTTCTTTTTCGCCGCCGCGCCCGATTGCCCGTACCCTGAAATCATGCAGGTGATCAAACCGGGGTTATCACGTCGCAGCTCTGCGCCGCCGAGCCCCATACGCGCCACTGAACCGGGTGCAAGATTGGAAACAAAGACATCGGCCTTGGCCAGCATACGGTGCATCACGGCCAAGTCCTCGGGATCTTTGAGGTTCAAGCAAATCGATTCCTTGCCGCGGTTCAGCCAGGCAAAAATTGCACTCTGCCCATTGGCGCCGGCATCATAGCCGCGGGCAAAATCCCCCTCCGGACGCTCAACCTTAATCACCCGCGCCCCAGCATCCGCCAGCATCAAACCACAATAGGGCGCCGCCACTGCCTGCTCGAGGGAGACCACCGTCATCCCGTCCAGTTCTTTATTCAACCCCATGGAATCATCATCCATCTTTCAAGCTCATGTCCGCTATCGCGCCAGTTTGTGCCCTCGGGTCACCAAAAGACAAGGCCAGAGGGCCGGCCCTGCGCGGAAAATGCCATCCATCTCCAGACCGATCGCGCTGATGTTTTGAAACTCACCTGCCTCATTGCCTATATTTTAGGCAAATCACGACATCTGCGGTTTTTTACCAAGGCTCAAAGTTTACGCCGCTCTGCAGCAATTTGAAGGTAGAGCCAGAATTATACCCGGTAGAACGAAAGGAAGACGAGTGAAACTGATTATTGCAACGATCAAACCCTTCAAGCTCGAAGACGTGCGCGAAGCGGTGTCTGAGGTCGGTGTCAGCGGCATGATGGTGAGCGAAGTTAAAGGCTTCGGCGCTCAATCTGGTCACACCGAAACATATCGAGGAGCAGAATACACAGTTAATTTTGTTCCCAAAATCAAACTTGAAATCGCCGTCACCGATGCGGCTGCGGCCGGTGTGGTGGAGGCCATCACCAAAGCGGCCCATACCGGAAAAATCGGTGATGGCAAAATTTTCGTCCTTGACCTGGAACAAGCCCTGCGCGTGCGCACCGGCGAAACAAATGAAGAGGCTCTGTGATGCGTAGAGAGTTAACGAGTAAATTAGGAACTGTAAGCCTGGCCACTCTGCTGCTGGCCGTTCCACAACTGGCCGCAGCGCAGGAGGCGGATGTCACCCCGCTGAATGCCGACATCGGCTTTATTTTCACCACATTCATGTTCCTTGTCTCAGGGTTCTTGGTGTTCTTCATGGCCGCTGGGTTTGCCATGTTGGAAGCCGGTTTGGTACGCGGCAAAAACGTGGCGATGCAGCTGACCAAAAACATGGCACTGTTTTCTCTGGCGTCGCTGTTTTTCTACATTTTGGGATATAATCTCATGTATCCAGGCGATGGCTGGACCATTCAAAACGTGGTTGGTGCCTTTTCAGTCACCGCGCTAGAGCCTGTCGGGCTCGAAGGTGTGGAAGCTGATCTAACCTACGCCTCTGTCGGCTCCGATTTTTTCTTCCAATTGATGTTCTGCGCAGCGACCGCTTCTATTGTGTCAGGCGCATTGGCCGAGCGGATCAAACTTTGGCCGTTCCTCGCCTTTGTCATCGTTCTTGTGGCCGTGATCTATCCGATCCAAGCCAGCTGGAAATGGGGCGGTGGTTTCTTGGACGCAATGGGCTTTCAAGACTTTGCAGGCTCAACAGTTGTGCACTCTGTCGGCGGCTGGGCAGCTTTGACCGGCGCGATCATCCTTGGTCCTCGCTTGGGCAAATACAAAGATGGTAAGGTAAACCCAATGCCAGGCTCAAATCTCGCATTGGCCACCTTGGGGACATTTATCCTTTGGCTCGGTTGGTTCGGCTTTAACGGTGGGTCACAACTGTATATGGACACATCCGGCAATGTGGCTGATATCAGCCGGATCTTCTCCAACACCAATACAGCGGCAGCCGCCGGTGCGGTGGCAGCTCTGATCTTGACGCAACTCCTGTACAAAAAGCCTGATTTGACCATGATCTTGAACGGGGCCTTGGCAGGTTTGGTGTCCATCACTGCGGAGCCGCTGACCCCTTCACTGGTCTCAGCGACCCTGATCGGTGCTGTTGGCGGTGTTATCGTCGTCTTCGCCGTGCCGCTTCTGGATCGCTTGAAGATTGATGATGTGGTCGGGGCCATCCCGGTGCACCTCTTCGCAGGCATCTGGGGCACTCTGGCCGTTTGCTTCACAAACAGCGCCGCCAGCTTCTCAGTTCAACTGACATCAATCGTCATCGTCGGGGCCTTTGTGACTGTGTCCTCCGCCGTGGTTTGGTTGGTGCTTAAAGCGATGTTCGGCCTGCGGGTCAGTGAAGAGGCCGAAATCACCGGTCTCGACCGCAGCGAGCTGGGCATGGAAGCCTATCCGGAATTCTCGGGTAGCTAACTTCTTTCCCGTCGTACTGGGCCCCCTGAAAGGTAATTTTCAGGGGGCTTTTTTATGCGCGTTTCACGGGATAAGGCGGGCCCTGCTCCAATTCCGTCAAAAGATCCAACAAAAGCTCATAGCGCTCGGCGCCAAGCTGATTTCTATAATTTGCGGCGATCTGCGTCGCCTGCACCAAATTGTCATCAATCAGGTGCTGCCCCGCTGGGGAAATCACCACAGTTTGCCGCCGCCGATCCTTGGTATCAGACGCCCGGATGACGAGGCCATTTTGCGCCAGGCTTCGAATAATGCGCGATAGGCTTGGCATCAACAAACAGGCCTGCCGCGCAATCTCTGTCAAATCCTGCGGGCCAAATTCGGACAATATACGCAGCACCCGCCATTGCTGTTCGGTCAAACCAGAAGCTCGCAGCATATCGCGGATCGGCGCCATGACCTTTTCACGCGATCGCATCAAGGCAATTGGTAAAGACCGCCGTGTCGAGGGAAGCTGAAGCTTGGTTCTGGCCATTGACGCACCTATGAATTGCCGTGCAATGTTATTTAAAAATATTGACAGCACAATGAAAAATCAGAACACTCCATTTAGTTAACATGTTACCTAAAATCTAGGGTTGAAAGAGAGCTGCAATGTCCGCGTTGGAACAAAATATCGAAAAACTCAATGGCCATTTGGCGCGCTTCCAGCGCAGCGGCATCCTGCACCGGATCGCGGGGGCGGATCATGCGGGCGGCGGCGGTGTCTTTGAAACCCTCTCCCCGGTGGATAAATCCACAATCTGCCAGGTGGCGCGCGGCGACGCAGGCGATATTGATAAGGCAGCTAAAGCGGCCAAAGCGGCCTTTCCAGCCTGGCGCGATATGCCCGCCAAACAGCGCAAGGCTATTTTGATCAAAATTGCCGAGGGCATTGAAGCCCGCGCCGAAGAAATCGCACTCTGCGAATGCTGGGACACCGGCCAGGCCTGGCGCTTCATGTCAAAAGCGGCCATTCGCGGGGCGGAGAATTTTCGCTATTTTGCCGATCAAGTGGAGGCCGCCCGAGATGGGCAGCATTTGCAATCGGCCACATTGATGAACATCACCACAAGGGTGCCCATCGGCCCAGTGGGTGTGATTACCCCTTGGAATACGCCCTTTATGCTCTCCACATGGAAAATTGCCCCTGCCCTCGCAGCTGGTTGCACCGTGGTGCATAAGCCCGCAGAGGCCTCGCCGCTCACGGCCCGGATCTTGGTGGAAATTGCCGAAGAGGCCGGCCTGCCTCCCGGGGTTCTAAACACGGTTCAAGGCTATGGCGAGGATGCCGGCAAGGCGCTCACAGAACACCCTGACATCAAGGCCATCGCATTTGTTGGGGAGAGCCGCACCGGTTCTATGATTACCAAACAGGGCGCAGATACGTTGAAGCGGACGCATTTCGAATTGGGCGGCAAAAATCCCGTCATCGTCTTTGAAGATGCGGATTTGGAACGTGCTTTGGATGCGGTGATCTTCATGATCTATTCCATCAACGGCGAACGCTGCACCTCCTCCTCGCGGCTTTTGATCCATGAGACCATCAAGGACGCTTTTGAATCCCGGTTGATTGAGCGGGTCAATAAGATCAAAGTCGGCCACCCGCTCGATCCTGCCACTGAAATCGGGCCACTGATCAGCGAAGAGCATTTCGCCAAGGTCACCTCCTATTTCGATATTGCCAAAAACGATGGGGCCCAAGTGGCCGCTGGTGGGGAGGTTCTTGGCGACACCGGATATTTCATCCGTCCAACCCTCTTTACGCAGGCGAATAATGCCATGCGCATTGCCCAAGAGGAAATTTTTGGCCCGGTTCTCACCTCCATTCCATTTGCCAGTGAAGATCAGGCCCTTCAGATTGCAAATGACACGCCCTACGGGCTCACCGCCTACCTATGGACCAATGACCTGACCCGCGCGTTGCGTTTTACTGACAAGCTTGAGGCGGGCATGATCTGGGTGAATAGCGAAAACGTCCGGCACCTGCCCACCCCCTTCGGCGGCGTCAAGGCCAGCGGAATTGGCCGGGACGGCGGCGATTGGAGCTTTGAATTTTATATGGAGCAAAAGCACATTGGCTTTGCCACCGGAGCCCATAAAATTTCACGCCTAGGCGTCTGACCTCAGAATTAAAGGAGCCCAAAATGCCAGTTCCCAGCCCAAATCTTTACCCAAGCTTCAACACCGTCCGCCTCAGCCATGCCTGCCTCAACGTCGCGGACTTAGGCCGCTCAAAGACCTTTTACACGGAAATTCTGGGTTTGCAGGTCTCGGATGAAACAGACAGCCATGTCTATCTGCGCGCCATGGAAGAGCGCGGCCATCACAGCGTGATTTTGCAAAAATCCGATCTTCCCGGCACGGTGGAGGTCATGGGCTTTAAGACCTATGATGAGGCAGATTTAGATCGGGCCGAAGCCGAGTTTCGTGCCAAAGGCTGCCCGACACAATGGGTCGAGCGCCCCTATCAGGGCCGAACCTTGTTGACCGAGGATAATATTGGAATTCCTTTAGAATTTTATCATAAAATGGATCGCCTGCCCTCTCTGCACCAAAAATTTGCACTCTATCGCGGCGTGAAACCTTTGCGGATTGATCATTTCAATTGCTTCTCGCCCGATGTCGACGCCTCAGTGGCGTTCTACAATGACATTGGCTTTCGGGTGACCGAATATACCGAGGATGAGGCCAGTGGCAAACTCTGGGCTGCATGGATGCATCGCAAAGGCGGCGTGCATGATATGGCCTTCACCAATGGCCGCGGCCCTCGGATGCACCATATCGCATTTTGGGTGCCGACGCCGCTGAACATCATTGACCTGCTCGATCTCATGGCCACCACTGGCTATGTCAGCAATATCGAGCGCGGACCGGGGCGGCACGGCATTTCAAACGCCTTTTTCTTGTATATCCTGGACCCAGATGGGCATCGCATTGAAATCTATTGCTCAGATTATCAAACTGTGGACCCCGATCATGAGCCCATCAAATGGGACCTCAAAGATCCGCAACGGCAAACCCTATGGGGCGCGGCGGCGCCAAAAAGCTGGTTTGAACATGGCACGGAGTTCACGGAGGTTGCGCCGCGCGACAGCGCCTTGAACGCCACGCCGATCATCGCGCCGTAAGCGCCGCGCGCTCAGCTTCCGATTGTTTCCACTTGGGCCAGCAGCTCTTGTGCCGCCCTGAGCCCTCTTGCGGTGCTGTGTAGCATCGCAGGCAAAATCATCCATTCCAGCGCCCAAGCCGCCCCAGAGCGTTCTTGCTCGTGGATCAAAGCCTGATGCATCCCGCCAAGCTGAACAGAATTATAGCGCGCCAGGGTGACCAATAGCTCCGCCAAAATTGGGTTTTGTTTATGGGGCATGGCCGAGGAAGAGCCGCCTGCGCGCAAGCGCATCTCATCCACGCCTTGCTGGGTCATGAGCGAAATATCCTTGCCCATTTTGCCTAAGCTGCCAGACACCAGCGACAGCCAATTGGCCAATTCGGCAAATCCATCGCGCATGGCGTGCCAGCTTTTATCCGGCGCGGCCAATCCCAATTGCGCCGCAAGCGCAGCCCCGCCCGCGCCAAGGCCCACCGGGCCGCCACACTGCACGCAGAGCACACGCGCGCGCACCTCATCGAGCCGCGCGAGATGGCGCTCCAAGGGCATCCGCCAAGTGACAAGGCGATCTGCAACCGTTATGGGAAGCGCGGCCTGCATACGCGTGCGCCCCATCAAGGCACCGCCGCCATGTGCTTGCGTCAATTGCGCCAAATCCGCCTGCAACGCGATCAATCCCTGCCGGAAGATCGGTAAAATGTCCTTCAAAGATAAAACCAGGGCCGTGTCCATCACGTCTTGGCTGGTCAGCCCTCGGTGGATATCCCCATGCAACTCTGGCGAGATCTGCGCCTTGAGACAGCGCACCAACTGAGGAACAGGCACCCCATCCGTGGCCGTTCCCTCTGTCAAATCTTCTGGGCCTATCCGGGCCGCCTCAATCGCGCGGGCCGCAGATTCATTGCCCAATGACCGGCTGTGCGCCGCTTCAATGCGCAGCATATGCGCCAATTGCACCTCAGCAGACAGGTGCTCCGCAACGCCTTTGTCGCCGAAGAGGCCTGTCATCCAGGCATGGTCAAATACCGTCGTCATACGGCCCGCAAACCGAGAATTTCGCGCGCTTGCGCCGGGCTTGCGACCGGGCGCTCATAGCGGGTGCAAAGTTCAGCGGCACGGGCGATCAAAGCGGCATTCGACGGGGCCAGCGTGTTGCGGTCGAGGCGCACATTGTCCTCAAGCCCAGCGCGGGTATGGCCACCTGCCGCGATGGCCCATTCATTCACAACCAATTGATTGGGCCCAATACCCGCGGCACACCACTCAGCTTGAGGCGCGCGGGCTTGCATCTGCGCCACATAAAAATCAAAAACCGCTCGATCTGCCGGCATGGCATTTTTCACACCCATGACAAATTGCACATAGAGCTTGCCGAATAGTTTCCCCTCGTCATACAGGCGCAGAGCTTGCAAGATATGTGACAGATCAAAGGCTTCAACCTCCGGCACCACTTCATATTTTTGCATTTCACTGGCCAGCCAAGCCACCAAATCTGGCGGATTCTCATAAACCCGTGTGGGAAAGTTGTTCGAGCCGACAGAGAGGGAGGCCATATCCGGTCTCAAGGGCAACATTCCGCCGCGCTCTTGCCCCGCACCAGAACGGCCACCCGTTGAAAACTGAATGATGACATCCGGGCTGTGCCGGCGCAGCTCCTCTTGCAGGCGGGCGAATTTTTCCGGGTCGCTGCTGGGTGTTTCATCGGCGTTGCGCACATGGGCATGAATGATCGAAGCGCCTGCCTCCACCGCGGCCAAGCTGCTCTCGACCTGCTCAGAAATACTGATAGGCACAGCTGGGTTGGCGGCTTTTGTTGGCACTGAACCGGTGATGGCGCAGCACAAAATGCAAGGTTTGTTGTGCAGATCAGACATTGATAAATACCGTTTCCTTGTCACCCTGCAGGTGGATGTTGAAGATGTAGCCATCATCACCGGATCGCTTGGCGATCAAGGTAGACCGGCGGCTGGGCTCATTAATCGCCGCCAGAATGGGATCTTGCCCCTGGGGCTCATCTTCAAAATAAATTCGTGTGTGCAGCCCCAAGTTGATGCCGCGCGCCACAACCCAAACTTTCACATGCGCAGCCTCGTCACCTGTGGCGGCAGGAAGAATCGTCTCCAAACGGTAGCGGCCCGCCTCAGGATCCACCGCCCTGCGGGCCCAGCCGCCATATGCACCATTGGCGCCATAGCGGCCACTGGCATCGGCCTGCCAAAACTCAAGCATCGCATCCAAGACAGGATCACCAGCCCCATCAAAGATTTGCCCCGAAATGACTATTTTGCGCCCCGGTACATCAGGCGGAAAGATATCTGCGCCCAAAACATGACCACCATACATATTTTTCAAGCCCGCAACCTTGGGCGTGCAGCCGATATGCACATAGGGACCGGCGGTTTGAGATGCGCTTTGCGAGCCGGACATCAATTCCCCTCCAACTTATTTTCAAACAGGGTGGACGCGCGGCCACGCAGCACAATGTCAAAGCGGAACGCCCGAAACCCCATCGGCACCGTATGCGCCATGTCCAACCGCGCAGTTAATCGATCAATCGCCTTTGGGTCCGCTATGGTTTGAACGATGGGGCAAAGTGGAATATGCGGGTCGCCTTCGAAATACATCTGCGTGATCAACCGCTGCGCCCAGCCTTGGCCAAAGCAGCTGAAATGAATATGCGCTGGCCGCCAATCATTGCCACCGTTCGGCCAAGGATAAGGACCGGGCCGCACAGTGCGGAAGGAGAAATAGCCATTCTCATCCGTCAGCGTCCGGCCACAGCCGCCAAAATTGGGATCCAAAGGCGCCAGATAGCCATCTTTTTTGTGGCGATAACGCCCGCCAGCATTGGCCTGCCAAAACTCCAGCAGGGCCTGCGGCACCGGCCGGGCATTTTCGTCCAGAAGATGACCATGCACCATGATTTGCTCGCCAATGGCCGCAGAGCCCGGTGCGGCATAATTTATGATCAGATCATTGTCGTTGGGGCCAATGACATCATGCCCAAAGGTGGGCCCGGTCAGCTCTCCCGGCCCTTGCTCGAGGCTCAAGAGCTTATGGCTGGGCGCGCGAAGCCGCGAGGAGCGATAATCTGGGGTCAAGGCAGGCGGCTGCAGGCTCATATCCTGCGGGTTAAAGGGGTCGGTCTCACTCACGATGCATCCTCCATGTCCGCAAAGGTCTCCTTGGCGATTTTGATCGCGTGATTGGCCGTCGGCACGCCGGCATAAATGGCCACATGCAAGATCAGCTCTTGGATATCCGCGCGGCTTGCACCTGTATTGGCGGTGGCGCGGATATGCATGGCGACCTCATCCCAATGCCCCTGCGCGCAGAGCAAAGCCAGGGTCACAATCGATCGCTGCCGGTGATCCCAGGTTGGCCGCGACCAGACATGTCCCCAGGCCGCTTCGGTAATCAAATCTTGAAAAGGCGCGTCAAACGCCGATGTCTGCGCCTGCGCACGCGCAACATGCGCCTCGCCTAAGACAGCGCGCCGCGTGGCCAACCCCTCCTCATGCCGTTTTGAAGTTGTCATGCGCCACGCCCTTTGAATGCAGATGTTAGCCGGAGCTCGAAACAGCCGCTCGGCTCATCTTAGTGAGGATCATAATGAAAACTTATCAATCGGTGGTCAAGTCGATACGGCCGGAAACAAGCCAGGGTGTCACCGAAACAGATAAATGCAGAATATTGAGCAGAAAACCAAAATCTCTGTCGCTGTTAGTATCTGTAGAATGCCCATCTACTGTCCTTTCATTGCGGGTTACACCAATGGGCCGGGCTGCGCGATATGCTGAGGGAGAAGTGCATCCAACCCGGCCCATCCTCGAGCCTGACCCCTTTGACCCTAGGGCCCGCTTTTGCAGAGCATTTCAGCGCCGCGTGCAAATTTTGTGATCCTTTATGCAGATCCTGTGCAGCCGGCCGCATTTTCTTTGTGCTCATAGCCGGGCTATGCCACTGTCTACGCAATCACAGGTGAGCTCAGCGCATGACACAGATCATTATTGTAGATGACGAAGTTGAAATACTTGCACCACTGGAGCAGATGTTGACCCAAGAAGGGTATCACGTCAGCGCCTTTTCCTCGAGCCTGGCCGCACAGGCGCATCTTCAGCAACACAGCGTTGATCTCGCGATCTTTGACATAAAAATGCCCGAAATGGATGGGTTTTCTCTCCTGAAATCCGTTCGGGCGAAAATGCCCAATCTGCCGATCATTTTCTTATCATCTAAGGCGGAGGAGCAAGATCAAATCATCGGTTTCACCCTTGGGGCCGATGATTATATCACCAAACCCTTTAGCAAACATCTGTTACTGTTCCGCGTGGCCGCCGTCTTGCGCCGGCATTCGGTCGGCGCTGTGACCAATTTGGATGCACCGGTGCGCGCCGGGCAGCTAACCATTGACCAGGATCGCCATTTGGTAACCTGGGCGACTATGGCGGTGGATTTAACAGTGACCGAATGTTTGTTGCTTCTGGCGATGGCGCAGCGGCCCGGTGTCGTCAAAACCCGAAACCAGCTGATGGATGCCGCCTATCGAGAAGCGATTTACGTCAGTGACCGCACCATCGACAGTCACATTCGCAATATTCGTCAAAAGCTGAAAGCCGTGGATCCAACCTGCGATATCATTTCGACAGTCCACGGGCTCGGCTATCGGCTTCAGGGCTAGACCCAATGTTTCGTGGAATATTATCAAAAATCCTCGGCCTGTTGGTGATGTTCAATCTCGCGCTTTGGGCCTTTGTCATTGCGACCGAAGATGCCGCTTTGGTGGAAATCCGCAGCAAGAAGGACCGGCTATTTGAGCGGTCCAATTTCTATGTAAAATTGCTCCAACCCATTTTTCAGCAGGACGAATTGAGTGAATTTGATCGCCGTCTGGCCATTGAAGCCGTGCTGCTGGACAGCGCTCTGGCCGGTACGGACCGCCTCAAACTGTCCAGTCTTTTGGCGGATACACAACTCACCTATTTCGATGGGGCAAATCCGCGGATCAGCGCACCGATTGAGGTGCGGCCACTGCCGGATGCGCCGGAGCCGGACTTCACACCACAGGCGCATGGCTTCGATCCGTTTGAGCAGCTGTTTGTGCTGTATAAAAGCCTATTTGATTTGCAGATTGTGACCGAGCCCTATGAGCCAAAACGTGCGCGTTTCACTCGGCAGTTTCAACTGCTTAATCCAGTATCGGATCTGTATGAATTGAGCTATCTCGTGCCAATCCGTGTGGATGGGCGCCCGCGCGCTGTGCTGGAACTTTCGGACAGCTACTATCTGCGTGAGGCCTATTTTGGGAAAAACAAGTCGCGGCTCATGGTTTTGACTGGCCTATCGGGCATCACCATTGTCTTTGGTGCGCTCTTAGCAATTTCAATCGCGATGCCCATTCGCCGGCTCTCACGGCGGCTGAACCGACGATTGAAAGCTGAAACTTTGGTTGAGCAATTGGAGGGGTTTGAAATCGAAGCTTTTGAGACACGGCGCGATGAGGTGGGGCGTCTCTACCGCAACCTCAGTCGGTTGCATCAGCAAATCATCACACTGTTCCATGATAAAGAACGCTTCGCAGCCGATGTCTCACATGAGCTCAAAAATCCAATCGCGTCGATTATTGCCAATACGCAAAATGCAATGGCTGAGGCCAATACAGCCGAGCGAGAAAAATTTGCCGCCATTCAAAATCAGGCGGTGCGTATGAACAAATTGATTTCAGAAATTTCAGAGGCGGCGATTGTCGATCATGATCTGGTGGCTGCCAAACGCGAGTGGTTCAATTTTTCTGAGACAATAGGTGATCTGATTGGGTTCTTTGAGCCAGCGGCTAAGGAGGCGCAGCTGCGTTTGACTTTCGACATACAAAGTCACGTTCATTTCATCGGTCTGCCAGATCGTCTGGCGCGGGTGGTGATCAATCTGGTTGAAAATGCCTTAAGTTTTGCCGATCCTCAAGGGCAGGTGCGTGTCACTCTTTCGAAAACATGGCGTCAAGGCATCGTCTTGACTGTCGCCGATACCGGGCCGGGCGTTCCTATGGCCGATCGCAGCAAAATCTTTGAGCGTTTCTATAGCGCCCGCGAGGGCCAAGACGCGCGGGAGGGGAACTCCGGCTTGGGGCTATATATCTGCCAGCAGATTATCGAAGCCCATGGCGGATCACTCACGGTGACACAATGCCCACAGCTGGGCGGTGCACTGTTTGAGATCACCCTGTCCTAAGCTGATGCGCCTTTACCGGCGCAGATAGGCCACAACAGCCGCGATGAGGGCCACGCCAATAATCGCTTGCGGCGTCACGGCAGAGATCAACAGTGACACATTCGTCATGACGCTGACCACATAGTCACCGGAGGCCTCCCCCAACAATAGGTATACCAAGATGAGGACAACAAGCACCAAGGACATGAGCTCCGCGGCACGCAAAAGCCAGGATCTCAACTGCGTGAGGTAACTGTCTAAATGTTTCATCTATACGCCTAGATTGTTGGGAGAAGCGGTTTTTACAAATGGCCTATTTTTGGAACAGAGCCAAGACCACACCTAGGGCGATCAACCCGGCCAGACCCGCGCTTCCAAGCTGCTGTACCAGCGCTGTGATATTGCCCACCACATCGCCCAAAAATGCCATATTATCGGGGCCAACCAACACGGATGCGACAATGGCAAGGGCCAGGAGCGCGATGGCTACTTCGGTCAAACTGGTGACCATTTTCTTTGCATTTGCTAACATGATTTCTTTCCTCTACTGCTGCTGTAGTTCATTTCGTGACTTCAGTAAGCGAATTCTGCGGTTCAAACGGCCTTCACGTCAAGCATTAGTATAAACATTCTCACTTCCCGCTATATCCAGTAGGCCAACCCAAATATCATATACATTTGTATTTCAACAAGCATTCGCATGATCAGAGAGTTGCAGGTTTGTTCTAACAATTGATTAAATTGCGCGGAAAAAACGCTTTTTTCGTTCAATGCGATCAAATCTACTCCGCGCAGAGCCGAAGCCCTGCGCGGTGACCTGCGAGGTTAGCTTGCGCCGCCCATGTAACTCGAAATGATCCAGAAAATTAACATTGAGATCGTCGCCGCGGCCGGCACGGTAATCACCCATGCGGCGATGATTGTCAGGAAGTGACTGCGGCGCACCAATTTGCGACGGCGGCGTTCTTCTTTTGGCTGTTCTACGGCCTGTGGAACGGTCATCCGCGCCCGTTTCATCCGGCGCTGCGAGTCCCACTCGCGAAAGAAGCCCACGCCGAAAACACCGCCAACAGCGATATGGGTTGAGCTGACCGGCAGGCCCAACCAGCTGGCGACAATCACAGTAATGGCCGCTGAAAGCGCCACGCAATAGGCCCGCATCGGATTGAGTTTGGTAATTTGACCGCCCACCATGCGGATCAATTTTGGCCCAAACAAAAACAGGCCAAACGA
Organism: Planktomarina temperata RCA23; assembly: GCF_000738435.1. Classification (NCBI taxonomy): domain Bacteria; kingdom Pseudomonadati; phylum Pseudomonadota; class Alphaproteobacteria; order Rhodobacterales; family Paracoccaceae; genus Planktomarina; species Planktomarina temperata. Next base: position 2,692,944 of record NZ_CP003984.1, read on the forward strand.
AATCCCCAAGGCACCGATGGCCATCACCCAGAGCGGAATAGACACTGCATCTGCGAAACCGCCTGAGGCCGAAGCCTGCACAATCGCGGCCAGCGGTCCAACCGCATTGGCCACATCATTTGCTCCATGAGCAAAACTGAGCAACGCTGCGGATACAACCAAGGGGATGCCGAAGAGCTTTTTGAGAGACTTATTGCGGTTTTCCAACCCCTCAGCTTGCTTGCGCACGACCGGGATCATGACCAACCAAATGATGACACCCAAAACAAGACCAATCATCAAGGCCGAGGAAAAATCGATTTTCATGATTTTCTTTAGGCCCTTGAGCGCCAAATAAACGGAAAATGCCCCGCCCATAATCCCAACCAAAACCGGCACCCAAACACGCGCCGCGGAGATTTTATCATCACGATATACAATCCGGTTTTTGATAAACCAAAGAAACAGGGCGGCAATTATCCCGCCCAAGACCGGTGAAATTACCCAGCTTGCGGCGATTTTATACATGGTTGGCCAGTTCACAGCTGCAAATCCCGCAGCTGCGATCCCTGCCCCCATTACGCCGCCAACAACAGAATGGGTGGTCGAAACAGGCGCGCCGACCCAAGTGGCCAGATTAACCCAGAGCGCGGCGGACAATAGCGCTGCGAGCATGGCCCAGATAAAGATGGACGCTGTTTGCATGCTTTGAGGAGCAATAATGCCCTTTGCGATGGTCGAAACGACGTCTCCACCTGCAAGCATGGCGCCAGCACTTTCAAACACTGCTGCAATGGCAATGGCCCCGCCCATCGTCAAAGCATTGGCCCCCACTGCGGGCCCCATATTATTGGCCACATCATTGGCGCCGATATTCAGCGCCATATAGGCCCCAAAGCCAGCAGCGATCACCACGACAAGCGTATTGCCGGTTTGACCAAAGAGATAGAAAGCAACAAGTCCCGCAAGGAGTATAAAGACCAATGACACCCCAAGCCCCATCATCGGGCGGGAGGCATAGGCCGTTGCCTGCTCTAGGGCCGAGAATCGATTTAAATCTCGATCTAGAGTTTCCAAGTGTCGTTGGTCGAGATCATTCTGAGCCATGCTAATACATCCCTGCTATGTTCGCGGACCCGATAGCAGTTTCGTGTAAATTTCACAAACATTATTGCAAATTTGGTGCGCCACCACTTGTGGCAGGTCACCTTTCTCTACCGCAGCAGAGCAAAACAAACCGAAGGACACGCAGACTGTGAATATCGCTGGTAAATTCAAATTTTCCTAAAAAATATACCTTCATCGCCGTTTTAGGGCGGAAGATCATTTTTCGTCGCGGGCAGATTTTTCTTCGCGCGTGAGCTTATTGTTCCATGTGTTGTTGCTCAAGCCCAGCTCACTGGGCAAGGGCTTGGTTTTTCCAACACTGATTTTCCCACCATTGTTCAGAAATTCCTGCACAAGCGCGTCATCGGTGGTTTCTTTGGGAATATGCTTCATGACACCACCTTAGCCACAGCACAGGCCGCTTGTCACCCTCAAATTACCGGCAATGAGGCTCTGACGGTTCAGTCAATCACCAATGCCGGCAAGGATTTCACCAAATCATCCACCGCTTTCATCTGCGTCAAAAATGGTTTGATCAAATCCAAAGGCAGGGCGCTCGGCCCATCGCATAAAGCCTGATCGGGGTCGGGATGCGCTTCAAGAAACAATCCGGCAATACCCACGGCCAAGCCTGCCCGGCCCAGCTCAGCAATTTGTCCGCGCCGCCCGCCAGAGACCGCAGCGCCGGCCGCGCGGGTTTGTAAAGCATGGGTCACGTCAAAAATAATCGGCGCGTCATCGCTGCAATCCTTCATCGTCCGAAGGCCCAGCATGTCAACCACCAAATTGTCATAGCCAAAGCAGGTCCCACGCTCACAGAGCAGAATTTTCTCATTGCCACATTCACGAATTTTTCCAACCAAATTTTGAATCTGCGGTGGGCTCATAAACTGTGGTTTCTTGACATTGATCACCGCATCAGTCGCCGCAACAGCCGCAATCAAATCGGTTTGCCGCGCCAAGAAGGCGGGCACTTGCAAGATATCGCAGACCTCAGCCACTGGCGCGGCCTGGGAAATTTCGTGCACGTCCGTCAAAACCGGCACACCAAATGTTTGCTTGACCTCTTGCAACACCTTGAGACCCTCGTCGAGTCCGGGTCCGCGGAAAGAGTGAATGGAGGAGCGATTGGCCTTGTCAAAAGAGGCTTTGAATATATAGGGCAGGCTCAATTCACCCGTGGCCTGCACGAATGCTTCGGCCACGCGCATCACCAGATCGCGGCTCTCAATCACATTCATTCCACCGATCAAACTCATCGGTCGATGATTGCCTAGGGTCATATTCGCGACGGCGATTTCAGTCATATCTTTGGCTTTCTACAGATCTCTTTAGCCTGTTCATAGCATAGTTTGACAGGTTTCAAAGCCATCACCTTTGCCCTTGGATATCTCGTCATATCAGTGTAGTTTTCGGCAACTTCTTTGAGCAGACTTGGGGCCAGTCGACCATGAAAAACCCGATCGATCCCGCCGCATCCGCCCTCTCGGCCGTGGCTTGTTTTTCCGCCGGCATGTCCCAATTGCAGCAAGCCGTAGACTCAGCGCAGATGCGCGGCGTGATCGCCGGAGCTGCGAATTTGATCTTTGCCATGAAGGGCCGGCTCATTCTATCGGGGGTTGGAAAAAGCGGACATGTGGCGCGGAAACTGGCCGCGACTTTCGCCTCCACCGGCACGCCGGCCTATTTTGTCCATGCGGCCGAGGCCAGCCATGGCGATCTGGGTATGATCCAAAATGACGATGTTGTGATGCTTCTCTCTTGGTCGGGTGAAACGGGTGAATTGGCCGATATTATCGCCTATGCCGCGCGCTTTGACGTACCCATTGTTGCGATAACCGGCAAAGCCGAGGGCACATTGGCCCGCCGCGCGCAATATCCCATCGTTCTGCCTGCAGCCCAAGAGGCCTGCCCGCATAATCTGGCGCCCACCACCTCGACCCTGTTGCAAATGGCAATGGGGGATGCGCTGGCCATTACCTTGCTGAAAATGCGGGGTTTCACTGAGGAAAGTTTTCGCAACTTCCATCCCGGTGGGAAGCTTGGCGCTGTCCTGCAGCCGGTTCGTGAATTTATGCACCAGGGTGATGAGCTGCCACTTCTGGATCAATCTGCCCCTGTCTTTGATGTGGTGGCCGAAATCTCGAATAAAGAATTTGGCATTGTCGGCTTGCTTGATGCGGCCGGCCATCTGAGCGGCGTGATAACGGACGGTGACATTCGCAGATATTTAGAAAAAAACGCCAATGGCATGATGCAGGATGTGATGTGGTCCAACCAGGCCCAAGACATCATGAGTCCGGCCCCTGTCACCCTGCGGCCGGAAAATCTAGGGGCACGATCTTTGCATACGCTGCAAACAAGGAAAATCTCTGCCGCCTTTGTCTTAGACGATGGCTGCCCGATTGGATTGGTCACAGTGTTACAGCTGTTGCAGCGCGGTGTTGCCTAAGACGGGGCGCTAGGGCCAGCCTTTGGCCTGCAGCACCTTCTCGATCCGGGCCACATCCACAGGATTGTTCAGCTCCCAAAAAACGCGGCCCTGAGCATCCACCAAAACACATCGAATTTTTACGCCATGTTCGAGTAGACGCAACTGCTCGAGCCCCTCCAGACGCTCCAAACTTCGTTCCGGCCAGCGGATATATCGCGCCAAACTGGTCGGGCGATACGCATAGGCCCCAACATGGTGATAGACGGGGGTTTGCTCATCGTCAGCATAGGTTTTGTCGGTGAAGGGCAATACCTCTTTCGAAAAGTATAGCGCATCCCAATTTTGATCGAAGACTGCGGTTGTGCCACCAACCCGTCCATTGCGGCGATCTTCACGAAACATATTCAATGTCAGCCCATCGCATCGCAGCACCGGCGTCGCCATCTCAACAGTCGAATCGCCTTTCATCTCCTCTATCAAAGCTGTGATAAACCACGGCGGGGTCAGCGGCGCATCCCCTTGCAAATTAACCACAATATCCGCAGGCTCTGGCAATTTCTGAACGGCTTCCGCAACCCTCTCTGTCCCGTTGCGACAGTTCTGTGAGGTCATAATCACTTGGCCGCCAAAGTTATGAACCGCATCAGCGATGCGCTGATCATCCGTGGCCACAAATATCCCATCAACGCTGGGCACATCGCAGGCTGTCTCCCAACTGCGTTGAATAAGTGACTTGCGCGCGCCAGTAGAGCCGGTCAACATTGCCAAAGGCTTGCCTTCAAATCGCGTTGACGCATAACGCGCGGGGATAATGATCACGGTTTTATCTGTCATACCCTCTGACTTAAGAGATTACGCGGGGGTAATCAAAAGAATTATCCCCGCGCATCGCGCTGCCCTGCCAAAGCGGCTCTGCCAAATCAGAAATTATGCTCGACATTGAACGTCAGTGATCCATTTTTCGTGTCGGCGACATTGTCAAACTCCACGGTGGCGTTGAAAAGGGTCAAGCCATCCCCAGAGGCCGCCGAATATCCAAGTGCCGCGCCGGTTCCGCAAGCGCGGCCTCCCCCCGCACCCCTGGTTACGCGACAGGTCAATCGTGGCGAGAGAGAGAAATTTGCGACTGCGGCGCTATCGCGGCCATCGCCCAGCGGCCATTTAATTTGCGGCATGAACATCAGCTGCCCCATCTCCACATCGCCGCCGGCAAGATTTAGGTTATTGGCGGTCAACCCATAGGCTTGCGCCTCCACAGCCTGTGAGCCAACCCGCGATTTTGCATAGCTAAAGGACAGTTCTGGCCAGATCTCAATACGCGCCGTCTTGAACACGCCCGTGGCACTCGCGCCAAGCCGGAGCGTCGTGCTGTCAAAATCACTGTCCACCTGTAGAGTGCCATTGCTCACGACCAGTTGGTTTTTGTTGCGCCCCAGTGCAGCAAAACCCGTGATGTAGGACACGTCATTGAAAGAACGCAGCACATAGCCACCAGCATTCAACCCATAACTATCCTGCCGCCCGGAAAATGTTCCAGACAATCTTGCGCGGCCGACTTCAACCCCAAGGAAATATCCAAGCACCATATCGTGTGCCAGCTGCACTTCTAACGAGCTACGCCCATTGAAATACCCGCTAAAATTGCCATCTCGGTCACTTACAAAATTGAAGGCGCCGGTGGTCACCACTTCCGCCGACTGCTTCGCAACACTGGACAGCGCGAAGAAGTCACCGTTCAATCGGAACTCTCCATTATCGAACCGTGCAGCGCCATCCACATCGAGCGGAAGGAACCGATTGCTCTGCTGGCGATTCAACCTTTGACGCTGGACCAAGCGCTGCATGCCAGATCTGATCATGCGTTGATCAATCGAAGCTTGCGAGGAGAGCGTCTTCTGCGCCTGTCGCAAAACGATCTGTTCAAGTGTTGGTTGCGCCGCCGCCAATGCGCTCGCCGGTGTCCCCGCCTGTACATTTATCACATTAGAAGCGGTATTAACTGTCCCCCCTGCGCCGGAAACCGCCCCCGCCCGTTAGCGAAATCGAGACATTTGATGCCGAGGTGGGGGACACCGTAAGCGTATACGTTGTTCCGCTGCCAGTCATCAGTGTCGCGGTTCCATTTACCACCGTAACATCGGCTATGGTAAATTGTGTGACCGTTTGGGAGAAGGTGATCACAACCGAAAACGCGCCAGAAACAGGCGTTGTCGGCCCTGCAATCACAGCCTGCAAAGCAGCCGCGCGGGTCACGGTGACCGTATAGATGATCTTCGTCGTGCCGTCTTGCGCCGTCACCTCAACCAGGATCGGGTTGGCCCCCACCGCAAGCGCAATCGGATTGCCATTGTTCACCACCACAGTGGCATTGGGGTCATTCACCGTCGGCGTCAGCGTCAGTGTTGTCACCGCATTGGCCACTGTGAAGCTATAGGCCGTCGTCGCCGGCGCGAAACTGGGGGTGAGCGTGCCGGTGCTGCTGGTCAGGTTCGATAGCGTCGCGTCGCTGGACGGCAAGCGGGTCACGGTCACCGTATAGGTGAGTGTCGTTGATCCATCCTGGGACGTCACCGTGACTGCAATAGGATTGAGGCCTACGGACAATGTAATAGGATTGCCACCGTTAATGACGACCGTTGCATTTGGCTCATTAACCGTCGGTGTGAGGGTCACAGTCGTGGCTGCATGGGGCACGGTTACGCCGTAAGCTGTCGTGGCAGGAGCAAACACCGGCGAGAGACTACCGATACTCGAGATCAAATTAGACAAAGACGCGTCATTAGATTGTCGCGTAATGTTGACCGTATAGGTCAAAGTACTGCGATCCGGTGCGGTGACAACGATATTCACCGCTTGCGCGGTATTTGGGGTTGCTGTGAGCGGGACGGATGCAATGCCGCTGCCGGTTGTATTTAAAGTCAACGATGTGCCGTTTACGGCCGCAGAAGCATAGCTCAATTGTGTGTGATCAAACTCATTGACAGTGATATTCACAATCGCATTGGTTTGATAGGGCAAAGTCACGGAGTAGGTTTGAACACCCGGAGTGAAGGCAATGGGCGAAAGGGCCCCATTGACTGAAAGGCTCGCCAATGTGGCATCCGGAGATCGATTGAAAAAGCTAAGTGTTGGGGAGTTGGCAAACCCGCTTACGCCCGTGTAGGTCGCATGCATTCCAGTTGCGCCAGAGAACATTGACGTCAAATCAGCTGCTGTAACCGCCGGATTGAGGTTCCACCCTCGGATCTCTTGATCAAAGGTCGCAGCAGAATCCAGCATGTTACCGAAGCTGGTGACCGCATTGACATCCCAACGGCCAATATCCTGATCGAAGGCGGTGCTTTGCTGGAATGCCGAGGACATATCGGTGACCTTGCTTGTGTCCCAAAGAGAAATATCTTGGTTGAACGCGCTGGCCGAGGCAAAAGCAGAGGCCAGAGTTGTGACCCCCGACGTGTCCCAAGCGGAGATATTGGCATCAAAGGTTCCGCGCCCTTGAAAGACATTGCTGAGGTCGGTGACATATTTCGTTTTCCA